>JAZIHP010000168.1:0-2614 GCA_036678505.1 Alphaproteobacteria bacterium | reverse complement strand
GCGGTTGGTGACGAAGATATGGAGCATCTCGGTCGAGCCGATGCCATCCAGGATGGGCTTGCCGGTCTTTCGCACCCACTCCTCGAAAACCGGGCCGGGCAGCGTCTCGCCGGCGGAGACCGCCACCCTCAGCGACGACAGGTCGGCCCCCTCGTCCATCGCCTTCATCATCGCCCGGTAGGCGGTGGGCGCGGTGAAGGAAATGGTCGCCTTGTAGGTTTCGATGATCTCGATCATGTTGGGCGGCGAGGCGTTTTCGAGCAGGGTAGCGGTTGCCCCGAAGCGCAGCGGAAACACCGCCAGACCGCCGAGCCCGAAGGTGAAGGCCAGCGGCGGCGAGCCGACGAACACATCGTCCGGCGTCACGCCCAGGACTTCCTTCGCATAGCCGTCGGCGATGATCAGCAGGTCGCGGTGGAAATGCATGGTCGCCTTCGGCACGCCGGTGGTGCCCGAGGTGAAGCCGAGCAGGGCGACATCGTCGCGGCCGGTCTTCACCGCCTCGAAGCGAACCGGCTTGCCGAGCGCGATGCGGTCGAGTTCGGCATCGTGGTTGGCGGTGCCGTCGAAGCCGATCACCTTCTTGAGGAACCGGCTGTCCTTGGCGCAGGTCACCATCTCGTCCATCAGCCGCGTATCGCACAGCGCCAGCGAGATTTCGGCCTTGTCGACGATCTGCGCCAGCTCGCCGGACCTCAGCATCGGCATGGTGTTGACGACCACCGCGCCCGCCTTGGTCGCCGCCAGCCAGCAGGCCACCATGGCCGGATTGTTTGCCGAGCGGATCAGCACCCGGTTGCCGGGCTGCACGCCGTAATCCTCGACCAGCGCATGGGCGAGACGGTTGGTCCAGTCCGACAATTCCTTGTAGGTGCGCCGCCGCCCGTTGCCGATCAGAGCGGTGTGATCGCCAAGCCCCTGCCCGACCAGCCGGTCGGTGAGCTCGTAGCCCGCATTGATGAATTCGGGATAATCGAACCCGTCGAGCAGGAAGTCCGGCCACTGCTCGCGCGGCGGAAGATTGTCACGGGTAAAGGTGTCGATATGTGCCGTAGGCCCTAGCATGCGCGTGATATCCTCCCTGCAACGATTGCCGGCCCGCCCGTCATGGACCGCCGGAGTTTTCCCGGCCGGGTCCTCCCCCGGTCCGGCACCCGCGCTCCCCCCGGGAGGGCTCGCCAGCATCGTCGACTGAAGAAAAAATGACACCGGCCGAAAATTATTTCAAGCCTAAAGTTTCTTTGCCGCGACGATTGCGGCGGCAATTGACTTCCGCCCCCGACACTGGACTTGTTGCGTCAACGCCCAACGACCGGAGAACACGACCATGCTGAGCCGCCACATCGAGAACTGGAGCGACGCCTACACCAATGGCGCGCATATACCCGGCGGCGACCGCTGGCCGGCGGCATGGGTGGAGCCGGCGCGAAGTTTCCGTCAACGGCTGTCGGCGCAAGACCAAGCAAAAATCGATCTCGCCTATGGCGACGCCGCCCGCAACCGCCTTGACCTGTTTCTGCCGCAGGCAACGCCGCGCGGGCTGGTGGTGTTCGTGCATGGCGGCTACTGGATGGGGCTCGACAAGAGCTACTGGTCGCATCTGGCCGCCGGGCCGCTCGCCCATGGCTATGCGGTGGCCATGCCCTCCTACACGCTGTGCCCGGATATCCGCATTGCCGGCATCACGCGTGAAATCGCCTCCGCCGTCGTCTTCGCCGCCGGTGAGATCGACGGCCCGGTGATGCTCGCCGGCCATTCCGCCGGCGGCCATCTCGTGTCGCGCATGGCAAGCGCCGGTGCGCCGCTGCCGGAAGCCGTGCAGGCCCGCATCCGCCATGTGGTGTCGATCTCCGGCGTACACGACCTGCGGCCGCTGATGCGTACCGACATGAACGCAACGCTGCATATCGACGAGGCCGAGGCGCTGGCCGAGAGCCCGGCCCTGCTGCGGCCGCGCGAAGGCACGCGCCTGACATGCTGGGCCGGCGGCGCGGAGCGGGCGGAATTCCTGCGCCAGAACGCGCTTCTGGCCAATATCTGGACGGGGCTCGGCGCGCGCACGGCCGCCGTCGCGGAGCCGGACCGGCATCACTTCAACGTCATCGATGGCCTTGCCGATGCGACCCATCCGCTGACGCAAACCCTGCTCGGCGATTGATCGCAGCCGCATTTTTCCGGCCATTTTTCCGGCGCTCATCTCCTGCATCAAGACGGCCCGGCGGCCCGGTTCCGGCTCATGGGCCGGGCGGTCCCGCGACGCCGATCCGCGTCGCCTCGGTGGTTGCGGCATCGCCCTTACAAGGCCGATCCGCCGCCGAAGCACCTGATCCGCACAGGAACACCGTTCCGGCATCCCTGCTTGCGCAAGCGCGGCAACAAAAAAGCGCGGGCCGGGCCCGCGCTTTTTTAAAATGGATATGGAGAGAAGCTTGGAGCCGTTCACGGTTTGCCCGAACAGGTCTTGTCTTGTCGCGTTTCCGAACCGGAAAAGCGTTTCCACTTTTCCTGGAAACGTTTTATTCCTCGTCGTCTTCTTCCGGCTCGGCGCCCTTCAGCGCCGAGAGCTTGGCGAACACGGCGTCCGCATCGAGCTCGGCATCCTCGTCGCGCGGCG
>JAZIHP010000167.1:0-2657 GCA_036678505.1 Alphaproteobacteria bacterium | reverse complement strand
GCAAAATACATCGCCAGGGACTCGCAGGGCGCAATCGATGTGACGCTGATCAATGATGGCGATACCTTCACGACCTGCTTCTTCTCCAATCTCTATCTGGGCGGCTTCCGCGACCTTGCGTCGATCACCCATCGCTATGACGATCTCGTCTCCCGCTACGGGATCACCAAGGTGACCGGCCGGGCGGTGCGGATCGACAGGGATGCGAAGACCGTCGCCATGGCCGACGGGTCCGCCCTGCCCTATGACCGGCTCGTACTCTCCCCCGGCATCGATCTCGTCTATGATTCCGTGCAGGGCTATTCCGAGGAGGCGGCCGAAGCCGCGCCTCACGCCTGGAAGGCGGGACCGCAGACCGAGCTTCTCAAGTCCCGGCTCGACGCGCTGTCGGATGGCGAGAACATCGTCATGGTCGCGCCGCCGAACCCTTATCGCTGCCCGCCGGGACCCTATGAGCGGGTTTCCATGATGGCCCATATTCTGAAAGCGAAAGGAAACACCAATTCCAGGATCTTCATCCTTGATCCGAAGGAACGCTTCTCGAAGCAGGGGCTGTTCCAGGAAGGCTGGGGCAGGCATTATCCGGGCATGGTCGAATGGTACGGTCCCGACATTCATGGCGGGATCAAGTCGGTCGATGTGGCCGCCGGCGCGGTGGAGACGGACCTCGATACGTTCCAGGGCGCGCTGCTGAACGTCATTCCCGCTCAACGGGCCGGGGCGATCGCCGCCGCCGCGGGGGTGACCAACGAGGCAGGCTGGTGTCCGATCGATCCCGCATCGATGCGCTCGACGATGGATGAGGCGATCTATGTCATCGGCGATGCATGCATTGCCGGCGACATGCCGAAATCGGCTTTTTCCGCAAACAGCCAGGCCAAGGTTGCCGCCATGAACGTTCGCGCCGACCTGACGGAGGCGAAAGCCTTCCCCGCAAGATATTCCAACACCTGCTGGTCTCTCATCGAGACGGAAGACGGCATCAAGATCGGCGGGCAATATGAGCCGAAGGACGGCAAGATCTCCGAGGCTGACGGCTTCGTTTCGCAGACCGGGGAAGACGTGGCCCTGCGTAAGACGACCTATGAGGAATCCGTCGGATGGTATGACGGGATCGTCGACGACATGTTCGGATAGAACGCATTTATCACGCTGGAGACATGAATTGTTGCTACATGTTGTTTTTATATGTGCGTTCTGGTTGATCGGAGGGCTCACGGCGGCTTCGGCCGCCGGGGACGCGGTGAAAATCAGCCCCGACATTGCAAGCGTCGTCGTCGACACCGCCGATGGGCCGGTGACGATCGAGCGTATTCAGGACACCGAAAATGAGATCACCGGCTACTTCGCGAAGACTTCGCGGGAATGCCCGCCCTTCTGCATCCAGCCCGCCAGCGCGGCGGAAGGGGTCTTGACGATCGGCGAACTGGAACTGATCGGGCTGCTCGGCGACGGCAAAGCCCGCGTCGTGGATGCGCGCACGATCGAATGGCACGCCGAAGAGACCATCCCCGGCTCCGTCCATATTCCCTATACCGAAGTGGCGGGGCGGCTTGAAGAACTCGGTTGCGTCAAAGACGGAGACCGCTGGGACTGCAAGGATGCGGTGCGCGTCGCCCTTTATTGCAATGGCGTGTGGTGCGGACAGTCGCCGACCGCGATCCGCGCCATGATAAGGGAAGGCTATCCGGCAGAACGGATATTCTACTACCGGGGCGGGTTGCAATCGTGGAAATTGCTCGGCCTGACGACCATCGAAGGCGGCCTGTAACAAAAAGACCGCCACTGGCCCTCCCGCCCTTAAGTGACAAATCATACGGCGACAAATCATCCGGCCAGTCTTGCCGATTGCATCCGCCGGTTTCACGGGAGGCAATCGGCCAGCCGGCCTTGCCGCGTGTCCTCGATTGTTCGCTTCCGGGCCATTCGCATCCAATGCTTGATCTTGGCGAAGGCCTGCTCGACCGGGTTGAGATCGGGTGAATATGGCGGCAGATACCAGAGGCGCGCGCCGGCTGCGCGGATGAGCTGACGGATTACAGCCGACTTGTGCGATCCGAGATTGTCCATGATGACGATGTCACCGGGCTTGAGCGCTGGCACAAGCAGTTGCTCGACATCTCGACATAGAGCGTTTCCAGGAAAAGTGGAAACACTTTTCCGGTTTCAGAAACGCGACAAGACAAAGACCTGGAGCCGTTCGGCGATTCCGTGAAATCATGAACGGCTCTGGGCGCGGAAGCATTGGCCGTTGATCGGGCCGTCGAAGACGCAAGGGGCCATCAGCCGGTTGCAGCGCAGGGCTCCGAGGAAGGTCAGCGTGCGCCAGTGGCCGTGCGGCGCGAAGCCGTGCAAGCGCTTGCCTCTCGGGTCCCCAGCCCCGCAACGGGGCCATGTTGGTCTTGATCGAGGTCTCGTCGATGAAGACCAGCCGCCGCGGGTCGAGACCAGATTGCAAGGAGCGCCAGCGCTGCCGCCGACGGGCGATGTCGGCGCGGGCCTGCTCAAGGGCGAGCAGCGTTTTTTTTTGGGGACTATCCGAGATTTCGTGTCATGGCGGGCTGATTGACATTTATCCGGCCATTGCCGGCATGAAGCGCTCGCCGAAGAGTAGGGCGACTTGGGCCTTGGCCATCGCCCATTCACGAGGCGGCATC
>JAZIHP010000166.1:0-2683 GCA_036678505.1 Alphaproteobacteria bacterium | reverse complement strand
TCATGGCCAGCATTGTCCCGGCCACCCCGAATCGGGCGGCGAGCGGCGTGGCCAGAGGTGCTGCGGCAATCGAGGCGATGCCTGCGATGGCGGTGTTGAGCCCGATCATCGAGGCCGAGTGGCCCCTCGTTTCCAGAATCACCGACAGCAGCGGCATTCCAAGGCCAATGGCGATGCCGACAACGCTGATCGCCGAGATCGCGGCGATCATGGCCAGCCATTGCACCTGTTCGCTGTCCCGGGTTCCCGCCGTCATTTCAGGATCGTCCCGCATGCGGAAAACGACCGGCTCGCGGACCGGGACGAAGGGCGGAAAAGCGGCAACGCAGTAACTCCGGTCAAAGGAGATCGCGTATGAAGCGATTGTTGAGCATTCGGTAGAAAGGCACTGCTCCGCCGGGCCTCAGATGCGGGTCGCCGGCCAGCCTTTGCTGCACCTCTCCTAGAATGGTGCGGGTGATGGCCGGCACGTCCGCCTCGCGGGCTTCGTCGAGCGGCAGCCAGACCAGCTCTTCCAGTTCGTTGGTCGGGCCGCCTTGCGGAAGTTCGACGGCAACATCGTCACGGAACGCTGCAAGAAAGCGCGTGTCGAAACGGCGCACCCGCCCCGGCGGCGTGATGGCGCGCGCCACGAAGCGAAGCCCGGTGAGCGAGGGCGTGACGCCATGCTCGGCAAAGCCCTGCCAGTCCGGCCGCGAGGTGGAGAAGGCGGCCTTGTTGCCGATCAGCAGCCCGGCTTCCTCATAAGTCTCGCGGATCGCCGAAAGCGCGATGGCGCGGGCGCGCGTCGGCGTGATGCGGCTTGCGCGGACCGTCAGCTTGGCTTCTTCCCTGGGATGCAGCCCATCCGCGACCGCAACGCGGCCGTCGCCGGGATCGGTCCGCCCGCCGGGGAAAACGAATTTCCCCGGCATGAAGACATGGTTGGAATGGCGCCTGCCCATCAGCACGCGGAATTTACCGCCCTGACGGTCGAGAAGAAGAAGGGTTGCCGCGTCACGCGGGCGCAACAAGGGCGCCTTCGTTTCCATCTCGGCGCCTTCCACCTTGTCGACTTCAGCTTTGCTCATGCCCTGCATGCAACGCACCTAGCCGAAAGCCGGCCAAGACGGAAGGGCTGTTTTCGCTTTAGCCATTGCGCCAGCCGCCAGCCGATGGAGCGTTTTTGTGATTCGAAAAAAAACAGACGGCGCTCCGAAGCGCGTCGCCTGAAAGGGAGAACCGGTTTCGGGGAGGGGGGCGACATGCGTGAAAACAACAGCCTGGAGCGCCGGCTTGAAGGGCCGGAGCGGAGCTGAAAGATCGCGACGCGCCTTAATGTTCCGGATGCGGCTCGAACTGATCGGGCTCGCCGCCGAAGCCGTGCATGTACAAGGCCCATTGAAGACCGATGACCGCACCCTTGATCGGTTGCAAAAACAACAAAGCGAGGATCAGGGTGAGCGGCGCCCAGACGACGAAATGCGCCCACATCGGCCAGACATAGCTCATTTCCACCGCCATGAAGCCGGCGATGACGATATGGCCGACCACCACGATGTCGAGGTAGGCCGGCAGGTCGTCCGCCCGGTGATGGCTGATTTCCTCGTCGCAGACCGCGCATTTGTCGACCGGCTTTACATAAGCGCGGAAAAGCTTGCCTTCGCCGCAGGCGGGGCACCGGCCCAGAAGACCGCGCTTCATCGCCTCGCCAACCTGCCGGGCCGGGCGCTCCGGCTGGCGGTCGCCGCCGAAAACCTGCCGTTCGGTGCTGCCTGTCGTCATGTCATCGTCTCCTGCCGCGCGCGCCCGATCGTTTCTTCAGGGCGCGGATACGGCCTTTTGCCTTGTGATACGACCGGGTGGAGCCTGGCAGGGGCTTGGGTTCGCTCAGCATCTCGAAGCGCATGGCTCCCGCCATTGGCGCCACGTCGACGAGACGGACTTCGACATTGTCCGCGAGCTGGTAACCCTTGCCGCTTCGTTCTCCAAACAGCGATCGCGCCGTTTCGTCGTAAATATAGTAATCCCCTCCCAGGGACGACACGGGGATGAAACCATCTGCGCCAAATTGCGGCAACTGGACAAAAAGTCCCGCTTTCACGACGCCTGAAATGCGGGCCTGAAAACTCTCGTCGATATGTTCGGCAAGATGCGCCGCGATCAGGCGGTCCACGGTTTCGCGCTCCGCCGCCATGGCTCGCCGCTCCGCGGTGGAGATGAGAGCCGCGATTTCGGCAAGCTGCGACTCCTCGTCACGGGTGAGCCCGCCCGGTCCAAGCCCGAGCGCGCCGATCAGCGCGCGATGCACGATCAGGTCCGCATAACGGCGGATGGGAGAGGTGAAATGAGCGTATCGTTTCAGGTTGAGGCCGAAATGGCCGATATTGTCCCGGGTATATTCCGCCTGGCTTTGCGTACGCAGGACGACTTCATTGACCAGCGCGTCATTGTCCGTGCCGCGCACCTGCTCCAGAAGGCCGTTGAACCGGGAGGGGCGCATCTGCGCGCCACGGGCCAGCGACAATCCGATGCTTTGCAGGAATTCGCGCAGCGCCTCCTGCTTGGCGAGCGAAGGCCCGTCATGGGTGCGGTAGATCAGCGGCTGCTTCTTGCCCTCCAGCGTTTCCGCCGCGGCCACATTGGCCTGGATCATGAATTCCTCGATCAGCTTGTGAGCGTCGAGGCGGTCCGGCACGATCAC
>JAZIHP010000165.1:0-2730 GCA_036678505.1 Alphaproteobacteria bacterium | reverse complement strand
CTCGCGCAGTCCGGGCAAGCGCGGCGTTCCCGGCATCGGGGCGATCGTCGCCGTCGCCTCCGGCAAGGGCGGGGTCGGCAAATCGACCACGTCCGTGAACCTCGCGCTCGGTCTTGCCGCCAACGGGCTGAAGGTCGGCGTGCTCGATGCCGACATCTATGGGCCGTCGATGCCCAAATTGCTCGGCATCCATGGCCGCCCGGAAAGCGCGGACGGCAAGATCCTGAAACCGATGCAGAATTACGGCCTCAAGGTCATGTCGATGGGCTTTCTGGTCGATGAGGAAACGCCGATGATCTGGCGCGGGCCGATGGTCGTCTCGGCGCTGACCCAGATGCTGCGCGAGGTGGAATGGGGCCAGCTCGACGTGCTGGTGGTGGACATGCCGCCCGGCACCGGCGACGCTCAGCTGACCATGGCCCAGCAGGTGCCGCTGGCCGGGGCCGTCATCGTCTCGACGCCGCAGGACCTTGCCCTCATCGATGCCCGCAAGGGCCTCAACATGTTCCGAAAGGTGGACGTGCCGCTGCTCGGCATCGTGGAGAACATGAGCTACTTCATCGCGCCCGACACCGGCAAGCGCTATGATATCTTCGGCCATGGCGGCGCGCGGCGCGAAGCGGAGCGGCTGGGCGTTCCCTTCCTCGGCGAGGTGCCGCTGGAAATGGGCATCCGCGAAAGCTCGGACGCGGGAAAGCCGGTCACCGTCAGCCGGCCGGATGGACCGGAGGCTGGCATCTACCGCGACATCGCCGCAAAGGTCTGGCAGCGCCTGCAAGAGGAAAAAAGCGCCGGCTCCGGCGGCCCCGCCATCGTCTTCGAGTAAATCGCAAGCAAGCGCCCGCTTGAGGCGCCCTGCGCTTCAAGCTCCTGTTTTTTGCGCATGCCGTTATCCCGAAACCGGTTCCCGCTTTCGGGCGACAGGCTTTGAAGCGCATCGCGATCTTTCAGTTTCGCGCCCTGCGCTTCAAGCTCCTGTTTTTTGCGCATGTCGTTATCCCGAAACCGGTTCCCGCTTTCGGGCGACAGGCTTTGAAGCCCATCGCGATCTTTCAGTTTCGCGCCCTGCGCTTCAAGCTCCTGTTTTTTGCGCATGTCGTTATCCCGAAACCGGTTCCCGCTTTCGGGCGACAGGCTTTGGCGGTTTGCCGAGCTCAGTAGAAACCGATCGGGAAATAGCGCAGATACAATTCGGCGAAAGTGCCTTTCACCGCTATGTCCTGCAATGCGTAATCCAGCGCGGCGGGCAGCAGCGTATCGCCGGCACGGGTGGCGATTGCCAGTCCGGTGCCCAGATATTCCGGCGCGATCAGCGGCCCCCCGGCAAAGCGGCAGCATTTTTCCGAAGCCGCATCGGCCAGCCAGAACGACAGGCGCATGCCGTCGCCGAAGGCAGCATCGATCCGCCCGGCCCGCAGTTGGGCGTGCAGAGCGTTTTCATCCGCCAGGGGAACGACCGTCACCGCGCCGAAATAGTCGCGCAGCACACGCTCATGCGCGGAGCCGGCGACGACCCCGACCGGCCAGCCTTTGAGATTGTCATAGACAGGCTCCGATGGCGCCCGCGATTTCCGCACGGCAAAGCGGGCCGGGAACTGGAGATAGGGGCGCGAGAAGGCGTAGGTGGCGCGCGTCTCCGCCGTGGCGGCCAGCCCCGCGATGATCGCCTCGCCCTCGCCCAGTTCCAGCGCGCCATGCAATTCGTCCCATGGAAGAGCCTGGATCTGGCATTTGTCGGCAAGCTCCAGACGGGCGCAGATGGCGCGCGCGAGATCGACATGAAAACCCGACAGCCGGCCCTGGCCATCGAGAAAATTGAACGGAGGAAAATCCGTCGTGGTCAAAAACCGCAGTCTCGGCAATGCCGACAGGTCCGGCTTCGGGAGCCGCTCCCTGGCATCCCACAATTGCGGAATGGCAGGCTCCTGCGCCTGTGCAGCCGGCAACGGGGCGGCGAGAAAAAGGACGGCGATTGCGACAAGCCTCAAATGCACGATTCGACATCCGATCGATCTGGAGTTTTGCGCTTTTCCTATGAAAACGCGACGGTCACAAGTTTTGCTGCGACAATGGCCGCAATTGGCGCGGCTCAAGCGCAGTGATGCCACAATTTACTTTAACATGACGCCCTTACGTGATCTGCTGCGGCGAGCGCTGCGGCACTGTTCATGTTCATCCAAGACCGCTGCAAGGGAGGACGGGGCTCCCGTGCAGACGGCCGGTTCTTTGGAGATAGCGAAGTGAAAGGTCTACCGGTTTTCGGCAAACCGAGGCGGCAGCGTTCGGTTCAGTACGGATACAGTGCGCCGGCTTCCGGCTGGCACCGCATCAAGGAGCATTCGCATCTCGTCATTGCCGGGATCGGCAGCTTCGTCTTTGTCGCCATCGCCGTCACGGCTTTCTGGTTCACCCTCCCCCGTGACGACAGGCCCGTCCTGTCCCGCGCCGCGCCGCAGGAAATCGCGCCGGCGGCAGTCCCGCAGACTCAGGCCCAAAATCAGGCCGGGACCCAGGCTCAGGCGGCATCCGCACGGGAAGCGGCACCGCCGGAGCCGGTTCCCGTCGCCGCCGCCCCGGAACCGGCGGCGGAGCCTGAAATCCAGCCGCTGGCCCTGATGCCGGAGCCGGAAGTTCCCGAGATCGACCAGCTGGCAGCCGCTGCCATCATCGTCCCCGATGCCGGCGACGGCGCGAAGGCGACGCCCGAATCAGAGAGCAGCGGCACGCGGA
>JAZIHP010000164.1:0-3116 GCA_036678505.1 Alphaproteobacteria bacterium | reverse complement strand
GAAGCCATCAATTCAAGGCAGGCTTCGAGCAGGCACTTTTCGGTGAAGGGATCGCCAACCTGCACGGTGGGGCGCTTTTCCTCGATGGAATCGTCGAACTCGGCCGAGGCCATGGTCGCGCCGCCGACACCGTCGCGGCCTGTCTTGGCGCCGAGATAGACGACCGGAAGCCCGACGCCCTTCGCCTGCGACAGGAAAATGGCGTCGGTCTTCGCGAGGCCCGCGGCGAAGGCGTTGACGAGGATATTGCCATTGTAGCGGGCGTCGAAATTGACCTCGCCGCCAACCGTCGGCACGCCGAAGGCGTTGCCGTAGCCGCCGATGCCGGAAACGACGCCGGCCACCAGATGGCGCGTCTTGGGATGATCGGGCGCGCCGAAGCGCAGCGCGTTCATGGCGGCGATGGGGCGCGCGCCCATGGTGAACACGTCGCGCAGAATGCCGCCGACGCCGGTCGCCGCACCCTGATAGGGTTCGATATAGGAGGGGTGGTTGTGGCTCTCCATCTTGAAGACCACGCAGTCGCCGTCGCCGATGTCGACCACGCCGGCGTTTTCGCCCGGCCCCTGAATGACGACGTCACCCGTGGTCGGCAGAGTGCGCAGCCACTTCCTGGACGATTTGTAGGAGCAGTGCTCGTTCCACATGGCGGAGAAGATGCCGAGTTCGGTAAAACTCGGCTCGCGCCCGATCAGGTCGAGGATGCGCTGATATTCATCCGGCTTCAGCCCGTGGGCGGCAATGAGCTCGGGGGTGATCTGCACGATGTTCGGAATGGTCATCTGTTCCTGTCTCGACTGCATGGGCTGCGATCGCCTGCGCGGCAGGGATCAGGGAAGGATTTGGGCATTGGCATCGGATAAGTCAGGTATGGCGGTAAATCCAGATCGAACAGGCCACCGTGTAGCAATAGGCGAGCATTTCCAGCGTTTCCTCGATGCCTTCCTGATTGTAGTGCTCAGCCAGTTCTCCAAACAACAGCATAAGGAAGGCGACGCCGAGTGGCCAGAATACGAAGCTCCAGCGCGGTTTCAGGGCATCCGGCAAGTCCGCGCGCCTTGTGAACAGCAGAACGGCAAGACCGACGGTGAAAATGACCCACAGCGCTTCTTTCGCTGTTGTCGTCAGACAGATGCCGCCCGGATAGAACGGGCTGTCGCAGCGCGGGGTTTCCCGGACCATCGCATGCACGAGGACGTAAACGACGACGATGGACAAAAATGCAACCGGCCCTTTGCTGCGCCAGCCGCGCGCGGCGAAGATGGCTGCCGCAATTCCCAGGACGATGGTTTGAAAGCCTTCCACCGGCCCGTTTTCGTCAAGCAGATAATAGTCCAGATCGGTGTAGACTTCCGCCAGATATCCAGCCAGTGCCGCGGCGGGCAGCAGGATAAGGCCCCAGCCGATCCACGTTGCGGGCCGGGGATAGGTAATGGTCTTCTGCACTGGCATTCCTGTCGGTGGTCATTACCGGAAAACAGACTGGCTGCTTTTGAAGTTTCTGTACCTATGCCGAGGCGGAGCAGGCCGGATTGCCACTCTGCCAGCGGGTGATATCGGCGCTGATGCGGGAACCGAGGGCATCGCCCATCAGCGGTCCGAACACATCGACCCGGCTTGAATTGCCGGTCGCTTGTACCACCAGAAGGGGCTTGGCCCCGTAATTTCCGGCAGGCACCAGCAGGAAACGCGGCGTGCCGCCGAAATTGTTCAGCTCATTGGCCATCTGATAGGGACGGAAGGCGGGGTCCTTGCCGGCGAACCAGCATTTATGGGCGGCCGTCGCCACCTGTTCCATCGATCTCAGCGCAGCACTTTTGCCCGTGGGTTGCGAAGGCGCTTTTGAGCCTGACTGACAGGAGGCGAGTGCAAATGTCGTCGCGACCAGTACTGCAAACCTGAATGTCATCGAGGTAGCCGTCATGTGTCCGCCCATATGGAACAGCAACTCTTTCAGCAGAAGCCACGCCTCACCGGAGCGGGGCTGCCACAATGCATCAGGCCGCTATGCCCAGTGCACTTTCAAACAAGCCACGGCCGTCGGTCCCGCCATGCGCTGCTTCAATCAGATTTTCCGGGTGAGGCATCATACCAAGCACATTGCCCGTCTCGCTGACAATGCCCGCTATGTCGTTGACGGAACCATTGGGATTGGTGCCCTCCGCATAGCGGAACACGACTTGCCCTTGATCTTCCAGTCTGGACAGCGTCTCCGCGTCGGTGAAATAGTTGCCGTCGTGATGCGCGACAGGGCAGCGGATGATCTGGCCGGCCCGATAGTTGCGCGTGAAAGAGGTGTTGGCGTTGGCCACCTGAAGCTTCACTTCCCGGCAGACGAACTTCAGCGAGGTGTTGCGCATGAGCGCGCCGGGCAGCAGTCCGGCCTCCACAAGAATCTGGAAGCCGTTGCAGACGCCGATCACCATGACGCCTCTGGCTGCGGCTTCCGCCACGGCGCGAAGCACAGGCATGCGCGCGGCGATGGCGCCGCAGCGCAGATAGTCGCCATAGGAAAAGCCGCCGGGAATGACGATGAGATCGACATCGGGGATGGTCGTGTCGGTTTCCCAGACGGTCACCGGCGGCTTGCCGGAAATCTTGGTCAGCGCCGCGATCATGTCGCGGTCTCGGTTAAGGCCGGGGAGGAGGACGACGGCTGATTTCACTTCAGGCGATCTCCACCGCATAGTTTTCGATCACGGTGTTGGCCAGAAGCTTTTCGCACATGGCCTTGAGGTCGGCTTCGGCCCTGACCTTGTCGCTGTGGCCGAGTTCGACATCGAACACCTTGCCCTGGCGCACGGCGCCAACGCCTTCGAAGCCCAGCCCGCCGAGCGCATGTTCGATGGCCTTGCCCTGCGGGTCGAGCACGCCGTTCTTGAGAGTTACGATAATGCGGGCCTTGATCACGGCTGGAATGCTCCCCTCGAAAAAGGTCAATGCGGCTTGGAGCCCTTGGGCAGGCCGGAGGAAACGAGCACCGGGCCGCTGGGGCGCGGCGGTTCGTTCTCGTTCATGATGCCCAGGCGGCGGGCCACTTCCTGATAGGCCTCGACGAGGCCGCCCATGTCGCGGCGGAAGCGATCCTTGTCGAGCTTGTCCTGGGTGGCGACATC
>JAZIHP010000163.1:0-3288 GCA_036678505.1 Alphaproteobacteria bacterium | reverse complement strand
CTGTGGATCCGCAGGCCTATCTCACCAGCACGCTCACCGCCATCGTCAACGGCCATAAACAGAGCCGGATCGGTGCACTGCTTCCTTGGAATTATCCCGCCAAGGTGTGAGCGCGACATCGCTTACCGTAGGACTAACGTGGCCGCTTCCGCTCTGTCTGGCTTGCCCCAGACGCGCGCGGCTGAGCTTCTCCACCTGTATAAGGTCTCTTTCGATACGTTGGCTATTCGGTATGCTTGGGGCGCGGCCATATTTAAGCTGCCCTAGCTGTATAAGACCAAAGAGGTTTTTGTGACGGAAGCAGTCCTCCGCTACCATTCAATACCCTGCCGATGACTGTCAGAACGTATATTTCGTCATCCGCGGTCTGATCGGCTTCCTACACATTGATATCGCAGAGGTCCCGATAACCGGAGGGTGACAAGCCACACCGGTTTGCGCTCACTTACCGGGATCGGAAACTCCGTGAGGTGGCTCCGAAACGGCGACGCTGTCCACGTCACAGCGAAGCGCTCCAACATGGTTGGCTCCGGAGGCATCCCGTCTATGCGAGGTCCGCCTGCAATTTCGCGCAGAGGCTGAAGAGCCTCGGCGGTTTCGTCTCATCCTTGTATGGATACATGGATATGAACCTCGGAGCCAAACCCGCGCATCCCCGATCCGGTCAATGGATGCCGGGCCTCTTTGTCGAAGACAATCACCATTTCGCCGCCCCTGGTGTCCAGATGCCGAAATTGCGGCAACTTATTCCATCCGTTTTACCTCTTACCGGATCCAGCATTTCCGGATTGGAAAACATGGCGACCCCGCACAACGTCCAGTTGGCAAGCACCTTGAGATCCTTAAGATCGGCTCTCACGATAAACTGGGTTCCCGGCGGAAGGGACTTCGGCATCTTTTGCGCCAGGATCGGATCGATTTTCGAAACGACGACAAACTTCCCTTCAGCGGGAGCGAGCGCATCGCGGTTGTTTCTTTGAAGCTCAACCATCGCATCGGTAATTTCGCGCAAATAAGCGATCGCGGCGGGCATATGCTGCAGATCATTATCATATCGCCGAAGAAACCTGGCACTCATCTCGTCCCCGGCCGCTGATATCGAGGGAGGGATGAAATAGGCGGCGGCCAGAGCGCCGGCAGCTATCCCGGCCAGAAACAGAACGGCCGCACCGGCCAGATGCCTGCGCTTTCGTGTTCTCTCGACCCTTGCACTGTTGTCTGCGAACGAAGCCTCGATTTTCGCAATGGCGCCATCCAACGCCGCTGTATCTTCAGCACTTCTGGCCAGATTCTGAAAGCTTGCCCTTGCCGCCGTGTAAATCTGCTCCCTCTGCCCCGGGGTTTCGGCGCGGCGTTTTGCAATCGCGTTTCGGAGGGCAATTTCAAAACGTTCGCCGGCCATTTCAGCTCCTCCCGACAGCATAAGTCAGGGCATGATAACAGTTGTCCGTGAAAATGCGGCGCTCGGATGTCGTTTCCCGATCAGACAACTGACGCAGCGACATAAACGTTTCATGAAATGCTGGTGCGGATGAAGGGACTCGAACCCCCACGCCTTTCGGCACCGGAACCTAAATCCGGGGCGTCTACCAGTTCCGCCACATCCGCATATGACCCGCCAATCCCACGAAGGCCAACCGCTGTCAATCCGTTCGCTCACATGCGTCCGATGAGCCGGCATCCCTCTTTCGCAAGCGCTTCGCAGGGTGCGAAGATAGTTGAAAATTGGCCTCGCCTGTGACAAAAGGCGGGTCGAATGTGACGGGATGCGACGATCCGCTTCTGCAATATGTGAAAAGAAGCTGGAACAACAAGGACTTATTCACATTGTGGAGCGTTTCGGGTGATTGGGTCAGGAGATGGCCAGCTCATCCGGCTTCGCCCCGAAGCCAACTCCGGAATAATGTACCGGCAGGATGTGAACGGTAAAATCCGTTTTACAGTCTTACGGGTCAAGATAAAGGTTTGATGATGCAGGTCACCGAAACGCTCAACTCCGGCCTCAAGCGCGAGATCAAGGTCGTCGTGCCGGCTACCGATATGGAAGCCAGACTCATGACCCGGCTCACCGATGCCCGGAGCAAGGTCCGCATCAACGGCTTCCGTCCCGGCAAGGTGCCGGTCCAGCACCTGCGCAAGGTCTACGGCAAGTCCTTCATGGCCGAGGTCGTCAACGAAATCCTCAATGACGCGCGCAGCATCATCACCGGGCGCGGCGAAAAGGCCGCCATGCAGCCTGAGGTCGTGATGACCGAGGACGAGCAGGAAGCCGAAAAGATTCTCGACGGCGGCGTCGATTTCGAGTTCAGCCTGAACTACGAGGTCATCCCTCCGATCGAGATCAGGGATTTCGCCGACATCAAGGTCGAACGCCCCGTCTACGACGTGCCGGACTCCGAGATCGACGAGCAGGTGCAGCGCGTGGCCGAATCGACCCGCAGCTTTGAGCCCAAGGACGGCGAGGCCGCCGAGGGCGACCGCCTGACCATCGATTACGTCGGCAAGATCGACGGCGAAGCCTTTGCAGGCGGCACGGGCTCCGACCAGCCGCTGGTGCTGGGCTCCAGGGAATTCATCCCCGGCTTCGAGGATCAGCTCATCGGCACCAGGGCCGGCGGCGAGAAGCAGGTTGTCGTCACCTTCCCCGAGAATTATCAGGCCGCGCAGCTTGCCGGCAAGGAAGCCACCTTCGACGTCACCGTCAAGGAAGTGGCCAAGCCGGGCGAACTGAAGATCGACGACGAGACCGCCAAGTCTCTGGGTCTGGAATCGCTGGAGCGCCTGCGCGAAATCGTGCGCGGCCAGATCGAGAACCAGTTCGGCTCCATCACCCGCCAGAAGGTGAAGCGTCAGCTTCTGGACCAGCTGGACGCGTCCTACAGCTTCGAAGCTCCCTCCAGGCTGATCGAGGCCGAGTTCAACAACATCTGGAATCAGGTCAATCGCGACCTTGAGGCCGCCGGCCGCACCTTCGCCGACGAGGAAACCACCGAGGAAGACGCCCGCGCCGAATATCTGCGTCTGGCCGAGCGCCGCGTGCGCCTCGGCCTGGTCCTTGCCGAGATCGGCGAGAAGGCCGGCGTCACCGTTTCCGACGAGGAACTGCAGCGCGGCCTGTTCGAGCAGGTTCGCCGCTTCCCCGGCGACCAGCAGCAGGAAGTATTCGAGTTCTACCGCAGCAATCCCGAGGCGTTGAACTCGCTGCGCGCCCCGATCTTCGAAGAAAAAGTGGTCGACCATCTTCTCGGTCAGATTTCCGTGACCGACACCAAGGTCAGCAAGGAAGAG
>JAZIHP010000162.1:0-3337 GCA_036678505.1 Alphaproteobacteria bacterium | reverse complement strand
GGACGGGATGGCGGCGCGGGACGGGATGGCGGCGCGGGACGGGATGGCGGCGCGGCTTCCATGCCGCCGCCCTTCTTCTCGGCCGTCAGCGTCACCACCGCGCCATTGACGCCCGGGATCGCCTTCACCACGCGCTCCGCGGCAGTCCGCAGCGGTTCCATGTGATCGGCCCGCTCGGCCGGAACGGTGATGGAGAAAAACACCTTGCCGTCGGCGATGAAAATCTCCGACAGCATGCCAAGATCGACGATATTGCCGGAAAAATCCGGCCCGCTCACGCTTCTCAGCCGCTCGGTGACAACTTCCTTGGTGACGGACATCGCTTGTACCTCATGCCTGGGCCTGGTGCCGGTAGCCAGTGATGAGATACTGCATAAGCCGGCTCGCTCCAAGCGCTGCCGGCTGCGTCATCCTGCCAGCCGGATCAGATAATAGGTCACGGCCGAAATGACGGCGGTTGCCGGAAGCGTGACCACCCAGGCGATCACGATGTTGCCGGCAATGCCCCAGCGCACCGCCGAAACGCGGCGTGCGGCGCCCACGCCGATGATGGCGCCGGTGATGGTGTGGGTGGTCGAGACCGGAATGCCGAGCCATGTCGCGGCAAACAGGGTGAGCGCTCCGCCGGTCTCCGCGCAAAAACCCTGCATCGGGTTCAGCCGCGTGATCTTCGAGCCCATCGTATGCACGATGCGCCAGCCGCCGAACAGCGTGCCCAGCGCCAGAACCGCCTGACAGCTCAGCACCACCCACAGCGGCACATAGAACGTGTCGCCCAGCATGCCTTGCGAGTAGAGCAGCACGGCGATGATGCCCATCGTCTTTTGCGCGTCGTTGCCGCCATGGCCGAGGGAGTAGAGCGAGGCCGACATGAATTGCAGCACCCTGAACGAGCGGTCGACCGCGAACGGGGTCTGCCGCACGAACAGCCATGACACGATCAGCACCAGAACGAGGGCGAGCACGAAACCGGTGAGCGGCGAGAGCACGATGGCCGAAGTGGTCTTGAGCACGCCCGTCCACACCACGGCGCCGGTTCCGGCCTTGGCGATGCCCGCGCCCAGAAGGCCGCCGATCAGGGCGTGCGAGCTGCTGGACGGAATGCCGGCCAGCCATGTGATGATGTTCCAGGCAATCGCCCCCGCAAGGGCCGCGAAGACCACGCCCGGCGTGACGATGCCGGCATCGACTATGCCTGTGCCCAGCGTCTCGGCCACATGCAGGCCAAAGAACAGGAATGCGATGAAGTTGAAGAAGGCGGCCCACATCACCGCATATTGTGGGCGCAGCACGCGGGTCGAGACGATGGTGGCGATGGAGTTGGCGGCATCGTGCAGCCCGTTGAGGAAGTCGAAGAACAGGGCGACGCCGATCAGGCCGATCAGCAGCGGAAGGGCGATTGTGGCGTCCATGACGGATCAGACGTTCTCGATGACGATGCCGGAAATCTCGCTCGCCACGTCCTCGAAACGGTCGACGACCTTTTCGAGCTGGTTGTAGAGTTCCGAGCCGACGAAATAGGCCAGTGCGTCGCCCTTTGAATGACGCCGGTAAAGGTCGCGCAGCCCGCGTTCATACAGGTCGTCGGAGCGCTCCTCCACCTTGACCACTTCCTCGGCGATGCCGCTGAGGCGGTGCACGTTCTGGCCGACCTTGTTCAGCAGCGGAACGGCTTCGGCGATCAGCCTGGCGGCCTCGACGATGGCGACGCCCATTTCCTGCATCAGCGGATCGAACCCGGTCTGCTCGAAGCGGCGGACGGTCTTGACCGTCTTGTGCATCATGTCGATGGCGTCGTCCATCGACTGGATCAGGTCCTGAATGTCGCTGCGGTCGAAGGGCGTGATGAAGGAGCGGCGCACGGCCAGCATCACCTCGGCGGTGATCAGGTCGGCTTCCTTCTCCAGCCGCACGATCTCGTCGCCGTTCTTTTCGACGTCTTCCCCGGCAAGCAGTCGCTGCAACGCCTCGGCGGCTCCCACGACGGCATGGGAATGACGTTCGAAGAGATCGAAGAACTTGTCCTCGCGCGGAAGCATTTTCCGGAACCAGCCGAGCATGTCGGATCTTTCGTCGGTTGTCGATGTTTCCCCTTAACGCCGCTTTGGCGGAACGCAAACACGCAGGCGGCTGAAAAATGTGGAAGTTCGGCCCTAATTTCATCTTTTTACGGATGACTTGCCCCGAATTTCATCTTTTTACGGATGACTTGCGAAGCCGGGCGATTTCGCAGACCCTGATTGCTTTAAAACGCCAGGCAGGCTTCGGGTTCGCATGATCGACAAGCTGGAATTCTTCATTGCCCTTGCCCGCGAGGAGCATTTCGGCCGCGCGGCCGAAATCTGCGGGGTCACCCAGCCCACCTTGTCGGCGGCGATCAAGCAGCTTGAGGACCAGCTCGGCGTCATGCTGGTCAAGCGCGGTTCGCGCTTTCAGGGGCTGACGGCGGAAGGCGACCAGGTGCTGGTGTGGGCGCGCCGCATCGTCGGCGATGCGCACGCCATGCGCGAGGAAATGCGCGCGGCGCGGCACGGTCTTTCCGGGCGCATCCGCATAGCCGCGATACCGACCGCGCTGGCGATGATGCCCCGCCTCACGACGCCGTTTCGCGAAAAGCATCCGGGCGTGACCTTCTCCATCCTGTCGCGCACCTCGATCGAGATTCTGTCGCTGCTCGGCAATTTCGAGATCGATGCGGGCATCACCTATCTGGACAACGAGCCGCTCGGGCGCGTGACCGGCGTGCCGCTCTATCATGAGCGCTACCAGCTGATCACCTCGACCGGCAATCCGCTGGCCGACCGGGACAGGGTGACCTGGAAGGAGGTAAGCCGGCTGCCGCTGTGCCTGCTGACGCCCGACATGCAGAACCGCCGCATCATCGACCAGCATCTGGCCGAAGCCGGCGTGCAGATGCGGCCCACGCTGGAATCGAATTCCATGATCTTGCTGTTCTCGCATATCCGCACCGGCAAATGGTCGTCGATCATGCCTCTGACCTTGACCGAGACGCTTGGTTTCGCCGAGCCGATCCGGGCGATTCCCATCGTGGAGCCCGATGCCAGCCATATTGTCGGCCTCGTTGTCGGCCCGCGTTTGCCCCATACGCCGCTGGTTTCGGGTTTGCTGCACGAGGCAAAGGCGCTGGCCCGGTTTTTCAAGCGCGAAAAATAATTTAGCATTTCCTGTCAGTTATGATATTTCACTGACCGTCGATAGAAAATTTCTATCACCCAACGGAAAGCGACTATTGATCAGTGCGTTATTCTCTGATTGCATAACGATTCGTCGAGGGAAGAATTGCTGTTGTTCAGGGAGGGCGCTGCATGGTGATGCA
>JAZIHP010000161.1:0-3466 GCA_036678505.1 Alphaproteobacteria bacterium | reverse complement strand
GACAGTTCGGTGATCTGCACCGGCCCGGCCGGCTGCCTCGCGCCGAACGCCACGATCTTTTCCGAGGCGCGGTAGACGAGGCCGGCCAGAGGCAGTCCCGCAATCAGGATGATGACGTTGAACAGGATGTGCGCATTGACGATCTGGTCCGATGCGGTGGCGCCCAGAAAGCCGATCTGCGGCTTGAACGTCATGACCAGGACCAGCATGACGATGGAGCCCATGCCGCGCATCAGGAGATTGCCGACCGGCACGATGCGCACGCTGGCGTCGGAGTTGCGGGTGAGCATCGGCGCGATGACCGAAGAGCCGAGATTGACGCCCAGCACCAGAACCACGCCGAGTTCCGGCGTGATCAGGCCGCGCCCGGCCATGGTCGCCATCAAAAGGATCGAGGCGATGGAGGACTGGAACAGCCACGTGATCAGCGCCGCCAGCAGATAGGCCGAGATCGGGTCGCCGGAGAAATAGTTGATGATGATCGGCATCAGCTCGCTTTCGCGCAGCGGCTCGGAAGCCTGTCCGATCATTTCCAGCGAGAGGATGAGCAGGCCGACGCCGACCAGAATGCGGCCCTTCTGACGCCAGTCCCGGCTTTCCGTGGCCATGAACAGGAAGGTGCCGACGATCAGGCAGAGCGGGACCAGCAGAGTCAGGTCATAGGTCAAAAGCTTGGCCACCAGCGCCGAGCCGATCTCCGCGCCGCGCACGGCGAGCTGGCCGGCCAGGCCGGAGACGATGCCCGCACCGGCAAACGAGCCGATGAGAAGTGTGACC
Organism: Alphaproteobacteria bacterium; assembly: GCA_036678505.1. Classification (GTDB taxonomy): domain Bacteria; phylum Pseudomonadota; class Alphaproteobacteria; order Rhizobiales; family Rhizobiaceae; genus Mesorhizobium. Next base: position 2,689 of record JAZIHP010000161.1, on the reverse strand, counting down.
GCCGTGGAGCTTTGCAGGGCGATGGCAAGACCGGTGCCCGCCAGCACGGCCATGATCGGGTTCTGCAAGGTCGCACGCAGCTTGTGACGCAAGACGTCGCCATAGGCGCGCTCGACGCCCGTCTTCACCAGCCGGGTGGCGTAGAGCATCAGCGCGACCGCGCCGGCCAGATGGATGAGGACGACGGATCCGGTCATGCACACCTTCCCGCATGGCCGGCAGCCGCGGCGGCGAGCGGCGGCCGCGCGGAACCGGATGCGTGATGAGCGCATGGGGAGCAGGCGCATGGGAAACAGGCGCATGGGGAACAGGGCGGACGACCAACGCGCAAACGAAGGCGAATCATTTTCATGGCGGGAGTATCCATCAGGAATTTATACATTAGCCGGGTAATCAATATAGTCCAGCCCTCGCAGGACTTTGCACGATATATATGGCTGTATGGAGGCGCTTTCACGGATGGCTGGCGCGGAAAAGCGAAAACCGCGCTCCGGCTACGATGCCGGCTTGATAAGAAGAATCAGGCCGGGGGCATAAGCGCCGGATTTCATTACGGTATTGTAACGCACCCGTTTGGTCCGGGTTCATCGGCCGGGTTCATCGGCCGGGTTCTACTCCTGTGGTCATGGACAACACAGGAGCGCCTTTCATGAAACGCATCATCCTTTCGATCATGGCCCTTTCGATGCTGGCCGCGACTTCGCTTCAGGGGCAGGCGGCCGCGCCCGACAGGCCGGCAGCGCCGCAAGTCTGGCCGGTACAGGTCGATTACCGCATGCCGGTTCACGGTCAGGACGTGCGTGGCCGGAATATGCAGGGCCGGAATATGCAGGGTCATGGTGCGTATGATCAGGGCGTGTATGGACGGGGCCACAGGAAGCCCGCTCCCCGATATGACAGCCGCCGCGACCAGGGCCGCCAGGACAACCTTCGCGATCCGGGCCGTTACGACAGCCGCCGCACCGCAAAAAAGCCGAATGACGCCACGCGCCATGACCGGAAGCGCGGCCAGCATTATTCCCACTGGCGCCGCCATGCGCCGGTGCGCGACTACCATCGCCACGGCCTGAAGCGCCCGGCGCCGGGCCAGCACTGGATCAGGGTCGACAACGATTATCTGCTGGTCGGTCTGGCCACCGGACTGATCGCCGGGGTGATCGCCGCGCGGTAAAGCGTGGCGCCCGAACGTGGAACCGGTTTCGGGACGACGCCATGCGTAGAGAAAAGAGCTCAAGGCGCAAGGGGCTGATTTGAAAGATCGCCGCACGCTTTGCGCCTGCGCGGAACTGAAAAGGGCCGCATCTGCCGCCCTTTTCGCGTTTGCGCCTGTGAATAACGTGCATGGGCCATGTAGCGATTCGTCTTCCGCCGGCGTGACGTCTATATGGGGAGTTATGCGCTTCTCGCCCTCGTTCCTCGATGAAATACGCGACCGGGTGCCGATCTCATCGGTCATCGGCGCGCGCGTGACGTGGGACCGCAGGAAGACCAATGCGCCGAAGGGCGACTGGTGGGCGTGCTGCCCGTTCCACGGCGAGAAATCTCCCAGCTTCCACTGCGAGGACCGCAAGGGCCGCTATCATTGTTTCGGCTGCGGCGTTTCGGGCGATCATTTCAAGTTTTTGACCGAACTGGACGGGCTGAGTTTTCCCGAGGCGGTGGAGCGCGTGGCCGACATGGCGGGCGTGCCGATGCCGGCGCGCGACGAGCAGGCGCAGGCGCGCGAACGCCAGCGGGCCGAACTGACCGACGTCATGGAAATGGCGACGGCGTTTTTCGAGGAGCGCCTGCAATCGGCCGAAGGGGCGAAGGCGCGCGCCTATCTGCGCGACCGCGGCCTGACCACGGCGACGCAGCAATCGTTCCGGCTGGGTTATGCGCCGGAGAGCCGCAACGCACTGAAGGAATATCTGGCCGCGCGCGGCGTGAGCCGCGACGAGATCGAGGCCTGCGGTCTCGTCGTGCACGGGCAGGACGTGCCCGTCTCCTACGACCGCTTCCGCGACCGCATCATGTTTCCGATTCCCGATTCGCGCGGGCGCATCATCGCCTTTGGCGGACGCGCCATGTCGCCGGATGCGCTGGCCAAATATCTGAATTCGCCGGAAACCGAACTCTTCCACAAGGGCAATGTGCTCTACAATTTCGCCCGCGCCCGCAAGGCGGTGGCGCGCGGCGAGACGGTGGTGGTCGTGGAAGGCTATATGGATGTGATCGCGCTGGCGCAGGCCGGTTTCGAGAATGCCGTGGCGCCGCTCGGCACGGCGCTGACGGAAAACCAGCTCGAACTTCTGTGGCGGATGACGCGCGAGCCGGTGCTGTGCTTCGACGGCGACGGCGCGGGACTGAAGGCGGCGTGGCGGGCCGCCGATCTGGTGCTGCCGCTGATCCAGCCCGAGCGCACGGCGCGCTTCGCGCTCCTGCCGGACGGCAAGGATCCCGACGATCTGGTGCGCGGCGAGGGCGCGGACGCCTTCCGCACCGTGCTGAACGAAGCGCGGCCGCTGGCCGACATGCTGTGGACGCGCGAGACCTCCAACGGGGTGTTCGAGACGCCGGAGCGGCGGGCCGAACTGGAAAAGACGCTGCGCGAACTGGCCGGGCGCATCCGCGACGAAAGCGTGCGTTTCCACTACAATCAGGAAATGCGCGACCGCGTGCAGAACTTCTTCGGCGCCCAGCGCAACCG
>JAZIHP010000160.1:0-3533 GCA_036678505.1 Alphaproteobacteria bacterium | reverse complement strand
TGCCCGCGCATGCGCATGCACGAAGCCCGCCATCCTGTCCGTCGCGCGGGCAAGATCGGCCATGTCGTATCTGCCTTCGCCAAGGCGGCGGAAGAAACGCGCCGCGCCCATTTCCGAAACATCGCCACGCGGCGCCACCACCGTTGCGCCGGGCAGCACCTCATCCGCCAGCGCCAGCAATTGCATTTCATTGCCGCCGGTGCCGTGAAAGACGAACAGCAGCGGACCGCCCTTCACGCCTCCGGCGCGCAAAGACGCCGGCGCGGCAATGGTCCGTATCTGAAAAGTGAACGATGGCGATCGTATCGTCCACCAACACAGAGGCCCGCACCGGCGGGTGCGGGCCTCTGCCGAAAGCAGGGTCTCCTCAGCGGATCATAAGGCGCTGCTGCTCGCGATTTTCAGCATAGCTGTCCTTGTCATAGGCCGGATGCGCCTCAAGCTGTTCCCTGGTGAACTCGGTGTACAGATACTTCCGGCCGTCCCGATCGGCCATCACCTTGAACGTATCCATGCCTACCGCCACCGGCTTGGAGCCGATGCCGAGGAACCCGCCGACATCGATGATGACCGCATCGACCTGCCCGTCGGGAGTGAGCACGGCATCGCCGATCTCGCCGACCTTGACGTCATCGGCCCCGTAGACGGTGGTTCCATCCAGATCCCTGGCGCTGACATCCGTCATCTGCACCTCGGTGAGGGTCGATTTGTCGATGGCGGCGGTCGGGGTCGCGTCGGGCTGCTCCCCAGGGGCAGCCGTCATACCGGTCCCGGCGTCCGGAACCGTTGCCGGCGCCAATGGAGCCGTGGCCGAATTGTCTGCCGAAGCGGCAGGGGCCGCATCATAGGCGCGGCGGTCGAAATCGGGCAGCGCCTCCAGCGCTTCCTTCGTGGCCTCGACCACCAGCCAGCGATCGCCGTCGCGCTCGGCCCATGTCGCCTTGCCGAAGTCGAAGGCGACGTTTTTCTGGCCCATGCCAAGGAAACCGCCGACGCCGATCACCAGAGATTCGGCCATGCCGTCCGCGGAAAGCACGATATCGTTCACCTTGCCGATGTCCTGCGCATCGTTACCCGCGCCGTTGTAGACATTTTCGCCGATGATCAGCGAGGCAAGATTACCCTCCGCCGGGCCGATGGCCGGGGCTGCGGCGGCGGGCGGTTCAGCGGCGTTGTCCGTCGCGGTCGTCACGCCAGGAGCGCGCTCGGCTGCGGGAGCCGGCTTGTAGGGCGTGGAATCGAAGGCCGGCTGGGCTTCGAGCGCCTCCTTCGTCACGGCGGCGACCAGCCAGCGGTCTCCATCCCTTTCAGCCCACTGCATCTTGTCGAAGTCGAACGTCACGTCCTTGGCGCCCAGTCCAAGAAAGCCGCCGACACCGATGACGGCGGATTGCACATTGCCATCCTTGTCCAGAACCAGATCGGTGACCTTGCCGATATTCTTGGCGTCTTCGGCGGTGCCGTTATACACTGTATCGCCGATAATATTGGAGGCCAGATGGCCATCGGCCCGAACCGCGGGCGCGGACGGCTGTTCGGTGGTAGCGGCCGGGGCAGTGGTTGTCGCAGGCGCTGTAGCATCCTGGGCCATGGCGCCAGTGGCAACCAGAGTTGCGAGCGCGGTCGTTGCAAGAAGCTTGCGGATCATGTTGTCTCTCCTCGTGTATTTTCGGTCGAATGACCGTGAGCATCGCTACGGATATCCTGATGAATCCGCAGCCGGTTGCTGGTTTGAGAACGTGTGATCTTCACTCTTGTTCCAAAAAACATCAGGTCGCTCGCCGCAAAGATCGGCTTACGATGCCGGAACCGAATTTCCATTGCACCGTTACACGCGACGCCTCGGCTGCCCGCCAGCGCAATTCTTTTCACAAGCTGAAAGGACGCCAGATGCGATTTTCCGCGATGCTCGAGATGGGAAAGCGGAATGCTGCGCCGACAGAGCCCGGCAGCTTCCGCGCCTTCTGTCCGGCCATGGCGCAGGCGCGGCGATGTGCTGAAATTCGCGTTCCATGCCGCGCGGTCAACGGCGCGACGATGAACATGTCGAAATCCATCCGCCCGACCGGCTGACGCTGAAGAAACGCGCTCCAGAAGAGAAGCTTCATGCCGCCACGGGCGGCGAACTCGTCAGGTTGAAAAAAAGAACGGCATCGAAATCCGCCCCCGAAGACCCTTGATGTTTAACGCTCTGGCTGCGGCGACGGCCTGAGATGGCGCTATTCAGCCGGAAGCGTCGCGGTGGACGGGACCTGCTCGACCGGGGTCTCGTGCCTCGGCACCACCAGAACCGTTATCGCCCATGCCGCCAGTGCGAGCGCGATGCCGCAGATGAGGATGACGAGCACGCGCCGGCCGTTGCGCCCCTGTCTGGCTTCCTGCGCGCGAAATGTCTTGGCCATGTCCTGCCTCCTTGCAACGGGCACCGATGCCCTGCCTGCGAAATCAACGGGGCCGGAAAGCGATGGTTCCCCGGCCGGCGTTGAAACCGCCCGAGGACGCTCAATCGGGGCCGGCATCGGGTCTGCGGCTGCGGGGCTTCGTGTTTTCACGGTAGATGACATAGGCAAGCAGTGCGGCCGCCGGGCCCAGAATGAGGCCCGGCCCTGCCTTGCTGCGCGCCAAGGTCGGCAGCAGGGCAACCAGCGCCGTGGCGCCCAGGGCCGTCATGTCGGCGCTGCGTCTTCGCCGGAGGCGACGGGCCCTGGCGCGCGCGCCAAGCCTGAAGACCAGCACGATGAGGCCGGCCAGGACGAGGAAACCGACCCCGAAACCGAGGGATGCCTCCAGCGCGCCATAGTGGCGGGAGGTCCAGACATAGAGCGCGCCAATGAGAAAACCGATGCCGCACAGGGCGGCCATCGCAGCGAGCCCATAGGCTATCGCGGCGAGTTTGGCCCGCTTCACGGCTGCGGCGGTCTCGCCCGAGGCGAGACCGGCAATCAGGGATGTAAAAGCCCCCATGCGAGCGCCGCCGTCAGCGGCGCGACAGGAGGCCGGCCAGGAAACCCAGTCCGGCGGCGATGGCCAGCGACGTGACCGGCTTTTCCCGCACGCTGACGAGCACCTGCTCTTCCAGGTCGCGGGCATTGGTTTTCAGACTGTCGATGGCGGCCTCGCCCTGCACGCGCAATTGCTCCACGCCCTGCGCGGCGGCCTTGCGCGCCGTGCCGTAACCCTGCTCGCCGGTTTCCGCGAGTTGCTTGCCCAGCTTCTCGATATCGGCCTTGAGCTGACGGATTTCCTCCTCAAGGTCGGCATTGTTCTTGTCGTCGATCGCGGATTTTCCGGCTGCTGCGGCCATGATGAACTCCTTGATTGGTTGGTGTAGCCGGGAGCACAACGCCACGGACGCGCCAAGGTTCCAGCCTCTTTGAGGCGGATGGAAGGCTTTTTTTGCTTCCAAGTCCAGCGCCCATTGCAAGTTCACACAAGAGGCGCCTGCTTCCCGGCCGCCCCTCCGCCGGCCCGGCCGCCCGGCCGGCAATCTCGCATCCAGCCATTCGATCGGGTTCCTGGCCCGGCCCCCGCCC
>JAZIHP010000159.1:0-3741 GCA_036678505.1 Alphaproteobacteria bacterium | reverse complement strand
ATATTATACTCACGCGCCCGATCCGGGCGCGTGAGCGACAAGACAAATCTCTATTCTTTACCAAACCACTTAGAGTAAATCTTGTCGTATTCTCCATTTTCCATCATCGTCAACAGAGCGATGTTAATTGCATCGCGATACTGACTTCCCTGAGTCATGGCGATGCCATATTTCTGCGCCGCCAGATTGGGCCCGACAGCCTTGACCTCGCCGTCGCCGGCAACCTTGATATAATATTGAATGTTCGGGGTGTCGTGGATCGCAGCGTCGATGCGGCCCGTCCGCACATCGAGATAGGCCGAATCCATATTGGGATAGAGGCGCACTTCCGAGGCGCCCAGCGTCGCGGCGTAATCGGCGCCGGTGGTTCCCGTCTTCGCCCCGATGACGCGACCCTTGATGTCGCCGATCCCATTGATCGATGTATTATCGCTTTTAACCATCAACATCAGGCCGCTGTCGTAGTAGGGCATGGAGAAGTCGATGACCTCCTCGCGCTTGGCCCGGATCGTCATCGCAGCCAGGGCGACGTCGATCGATCCAGTCTGCAACGCCGGGATGATGCCGTTGAAGTCCATGGACTGGAGCTTGTAGGTCACTCCCATGTGACCTGCGATGGCATCCCATATGTCGATGTCGAACCCGACCATCTTGCCATTTTCTTCATACTCGAACGGCACGACCGACGTGTCGGTCGCCACCTTCAGATCGGCGCCGAGCGCAGATGCGGAAAATGTCAAGCCCAGCATCAGGCCGCAGGCAGCCAGAGCCTTTCTATAGTTCATGTAATCCTCCCCTTGAATGGATTCACGTCTGCAATTGGCGACGATGATTGTACATTTTATCACGTTAATGCATTTGTCAACCGGAGAATATTGGCCATGGCCACGACAGGGATTTTCTCCCGTGCGAGCGGCCCACAGGTTCAGCGACCCGCAAGTGCGCGGCGACCGGCGGCCGGCGCCTGAAAAGCGCCCCTCGCGGAGGCAGGCTGTTGAGCCTTTGCGAGGGTGCCGGCATGCCCCGGAAGAAGCATAAACCGGAAGAGACGCCGCATGGCTTGCGTCCGGTCGACGTTTTGTCGTGGCAAGGCGGCCCTGGTCGGCTCCCCGCTGTCTCCTTTTGAAGAGATCGGGAGCAAGGCGGCGACCCGCCTTCGCGTCGCGCGCTCTTCGGGCTCGACCCGGCATCGTCGGGCAGTCGCCGGCCGGGCAATCGCCGGAAAGACCCCGCTCTACGCCGGCGGGGACGGAGTTGGAGGGGATATGACGATCGTAATGACGCTGCTTCAGACGGCAAAAATGAACGGCATCGATCCGCTCGCAGGTTCAGCCGTTCCGGTCGCCAGGCAATCACGGCGGATTGCGCGTCGCCTGCGCTGCGCCTGGCGGCTCTCCATCGACAGCGCAAATCCATGTCGCCTTGAGGCTGGCGTCCAAATCAACGCAAGATCTCATTGTCGCCCTCCCTCCCCCACGATATTGACGGTGAAAAGCCTCGCCTCTCCATTCGCGGAGCGGCAATCTCATATACAGGATGTATGCGCCGGACAGTTCCGTTGCGACCGTCTCAATGCGCGTTCAACGGGCAGGTCTCTTACGAGGCCCTGCGCGAACGACTATAAATGGCAGCAGATATCTCCTAACCAAGCAATGGCTGCCGTGAACAGCTTTTTCCTCCAGGTGATTAAGGGAGCCGAAATGTCGAGAAGAGAGCGGGCGGGAGTTGATGCGCAGCAAGCGGGCAGGAAAGACGCTGCACGCCTCCCGGGCGGAAGCGGCCTTCGCCTCGCCAATATGATTCTGGATATCATACGCGATGCTCGTTTCCAGCCTGGCCACCATTTGCGAGAACTGCATTTTGCCGAAATTCTGGGAGTATCACGCACGCCGGTGAGGATGGCCTTCAACATACTCGCTGCAAACGAGATTGTTATTTCACGTAAAAATAAAGGTTTCTTTTTATTGAAGCCATACCACGAACTGACTCAAATTGAATTTGAGACGCATACGCATAAGGATAAAGATTTATACAGCAATCTGGTTCGAGACAGATTGGCGGGTTGCATACCATTATCAATGACGCAGAGTGAAATTATCGAGAGATATGGCGTCGACAGGGCATCTGTGCTTCGCACGCTCTCGCGCTTGGCTGAAGATGGGCTTGTCGAGCGCAATAAAGCGCGCGGGTGGAGTTTTCAGTCGACGCTCGATACTCCGGCAATGCTCACCAGCAGCTATCAATTTCGTCTGGTCATCGAGCCGACGGTCTTCCTGCTGCCGTCATTTCGCGCCGACATGTCCGCCATCGCAAAAAGTCGCGTACAACATGTCCTTCTGTTGTCATCGCCAGATATTTCCGCCATCGACAGTGCCAAAATTTTCGACATTGACGCTGCTTTTCACGAACTCATGGCGGAGTTTGGTGGAAATGCATTTATATTGCAAAACATGCAGCAGCAGAACCGCCTTAGAAGGCTCCTTGAAATTGGCGGATATATTGATCGTCGCAGAATACGATTTTGGTGTCAAGAGCATATTGAGATACTGGATGCATTGAAAGCTTCAAATTATAATTTAGCTTCTCAATTAATGCGCGAACATCTAATCAATTCGATGAACAAAACCCTGCGCGCCGCAGGACGCTGAGCGCACCCCATCTTGACCGGGCAGGCGGCATTGACGATTTTCAACTGTCCGGTCATCATTGCACCGCTGCCTTCTGCGCCATGGCATTTCCCGGCTGCCCAACGTGGCGGACGGCAAGTCCATCAGGGAGAAGTTCAAGGCCTACCGGCTATTTCCATATCGACATCGCCGAGGTGCAGACAGCTGGGGGCAAGCTCTATCTGTTCGTGGCCATCGACCGGACATCGAAGTTCGCTTTCACCCAACTCCATCTCAAGGTCGGCGCAGGCTGACCAAGATCAAGCATCCCTGGACCAACGGACAGGTCGAGCGCATGAACCGAGAGCTGGCTCGGGAAATTTGAACAGCGGGGATAAGTGAAGTTTTTGCCTGACTTCGGCAGAGATGCCGGGAACAGGAGAGACCATGACGAGATGACCGCGCCGGAACTGCGGCCCGGCTTTCAAGGCGAAAGTGGCGCATGCCGCGATCCGGGGCGAGCAGACGCTGGTGGAACTGTCCCAGCAGTTCGACGTGCACGCCAACCAGATCAGCAGTGGAAAGACCGGCTCCTTGAGGGGGCGACGGGCGTTTTCGGCGATGAAGCGAAGGCGGAACCGGCGGGTCCAACCGTCGATGTCAAAACGCTTCACGCCAAGATTGGGGAGTTGGCGCTGGAGCACGATTTTTTGTCCGGTGCGCCCGGCAAGGCGCGATTGCCGGGCGGAGAAAAATGATCGACCGCAAGCACAAGCTGTCGGTCGTGCGGCGGACGAAGCTTCTCAGCTTCAGCCGTGGCAGTGTTTACTATTCACCGCGTCCAGTGTCGGGCAGCGATCTGGTGTCGATGCACCGGATCGACGAATTGCATCTCGACCACCCGTTTGCCGGGAGCCGGATGTTGCAAGGGCTGTTGAAGGCGGAAGGACTGCAAGCGCGGCGGTTGCACGTCGCCACTCCGATGAAGGAGATGGGCATCGAGGCGATCTAGGACCAATCGACATTCAGCGCAGTCATTGCTGCGCCGAGATGAACGAAGCCTTTGAAGTGGATTGTGCGGCGATTGTAGCGCGTTGCGAATCGACGGAAGTGTTTGGCGATTGAAGCATCGCTC
>JAZIHP010000158.1:0-3845 GCA_036678505.1 Alphaproteobacteria bacterium | reverse complement strand
CGTCAGCAGCGGGAAGCCGGCCACGACGCCCAGCGAGACAATGGCCAGCGGCACGAGGGCGTCCCGCCCCGGCCGGCGCTCGCGCAACGCCACCAGCAGCACCAGCGCGATCAGGCCGGCGATCGCACCGCGCGCGGCGGTCAGGAAAACAGGATCGAAATCGGCAACCGCCACGCGCGTGGCGGGCAGCGATCCCGAGAAGATCAGGACGCCCAGAAATCCACTCAGCCAGCCGGCCGTCGTCTTGTCCATATTCATCTCCTGCCGTTTTTCCTCTTCCAAAGCGTGTCGCGATCTTTCAGATCGGCTCCCCGCGCTTCAAGTTCCTGTTTTTGCGCATGCCGTTGCCCCGAAACCGGTTTCCACTTTCGCGCGCCATGCTTTATCGAACGGGAACGGCTTTATCGAACGGGAACGCATGGATTTTCCAGATACAGTGCAGTACGGTTTGACCGAACTGTATTGGCCTGAAGGACAGTACAAATGGAAAGCAGGGCTTTACCGCAACGCGCTGGTCCGGGCGATACGCTGATCGCCGCAGTCATGACGGCGATCCGCCGGCGCATCGCCTCGCGCAGCCTGACGCCGGGCGCGCGCCTGCCTTCGATCCGCGCGCTCGCCGCCGCCATGAGCGTGTCGAAATCGACGGTGGTTGAGGCTTATGAACGGCTCTCCGCGGAGGGGCTGATCCGCTCGCGCCCCGGCTCGGGCTACTATGTCAGCGCGCCCATGGCGCCGCTTTCGCTGGCCGGGATCGGCCCGAGGCTCGACCGGGAGGTCGATCCGCTGTGGATTTCGCGCCAGTCGCTGGATGCCGGCGAAGACATGCTGAAGCCGGGCTGCGGCTGGCTGCCGCCCTCGTGGATGCCGCATGAGGCGATCCGGCGCGGCCTGCGCGCAGCATCGCGCGCGGCCGACGCAGCGCTTGCCGACTATGGCACGCCGCTTGGCCTGCGGCCGTTGCGCGAAGTGCTGGCGCGGCGCATGGGCGCGCATGGCATCGCCGCCTCGCCCGAACAGGTGATGCTGACCGAATCGGGTACGCAGGCCCTCGACCTGATCTGCCGTTACCTGCTCGAACCGGGCAATATGGTGGTGGTCGACGATCCCTGCTATTTCAATTTCCATGCCCTGCTGCGCGCCCATCGCGCCAGAGTGGTGAGCGTTCCCTATGGGGCGGACGGGCCGGATATCGCCAAGTTCGCGGCCCTGCTGGAAGAACACCGGCCGCGCCTCTACCTGACCAACAGCGGCATTCACAATCCAACCGGCGCAACCCTTTCACCGGTAACGGCCCATCGCCTGCTCAAGCTCGCCGAGCGGTACGACCTGATCATCGTCGAGGACGATATTTTCGCCGATTTCGAAGCCTCGCCCGCGCCACGGCTTGCGGCCTTCGACGGGCTTGAGCGGGTAATTTCCACGGGGAGCTTTTCGAAAACCCTGTCGGCCTCAGTACGTTGCGGCTATGTGGCGGCCAGACCGGACTGGCTGGAAGGGTTGGTCGACCTCAAGATCGCCACCAGCTTCGGCGGCAGTCACTTCGCAGAAGCGCTGGTGATGGGCCTTCTGGTCGACGGCAGCTACCGCAAGCATCTGGAAGCGCTGCGCGTGAAGCTTTCGCGAGCCATGGCCGAAACGGCCGGAAGGCTGGAAGCGATCGGCATCCGCCCCTGGCTGACGCCGCAGGCCGGCATGTTCCTGTGGTGCCGCCTGCCGGAGGGCGTGGATGCGGGCAATGTCGCGCGGCAGGCGCTGGCGGAGGATATCGTGCTGGCGCCCGGAAACGCCTTCAGCCTCTCGCAGACCGCGCACGGCTTCATGCGCTTCAACGCCGCCCAGTCGGGCGACGCGCGAATCTACCGCTTTCTCGAAGCCGCCATGCGCGGCTGAATTCAGTGCGCGGCTGTTTCAATGCGCAGCCGGGGCTGCCGGCGAACGCATCAGCATGCCGAACAGGTCGCGCGGGTCGTCGGGATCGGCGATCAGGTCGAGCGCCTCCAGCGCATCGCCGTCCGCCGTCAGATCATGGATGTAGCGCAGCGCGGAAAAGTCCTCGATGGCGAAGCCGACCGAATCGAACAGGGTGATCCGGCGCTCGTCGCGGCGGCCCGGCACATGACCGGCGATCACATCCCACAGTTCGATGACGGGATGATCCGGGCCAAGTTGCTGGATCTCGCCCTCGATGCGGGTCTGCGGCGGAAACTCCACGAATATGTCGGAGCGCCGCAATATATCGGCATGGATTTCGGTCTTGCCGGGGCAATCGCCGCCCACCGCGTTGATGTGCACGCCGGGCCCGACCATGTTGTCGGTGAGGATCGTTGCATATTGCTTGTCGGCGGTGGCGGTGGTGATGATCGACGCGCCCTCGACCGCCTCGGCGGCGGCACTGCAAATCTCGATCGAAGCAAAACCGTGCCGCGCCAGATTGCCCGCGCATTTGCGCGATGCGGCCGGGTCGATATCGTAAAGGCGAAGCTGATCCACGCCAAGCACCGCCTTGAAGGCCAGTGCCTGAAATTCGGATTGCGCGCCATTGCCGATCAGGGCCATGGTCCTGCTGCCCTTCGGCGCAAGATATTTTGCTGCAACCGCCGACATGGCGGCGGTGCGCAACGCGGTCAGCATCGTCATTTCCGACAGCAGCACCGGATAGCCGGTCGCCACATCCGCCAGCAGGCCGAAGGCGGTCACCGTCTGGAGGCCATCGCGCGTGTTCTTTGGATGGCCATTGACATATTTGAAGCCGTACAACTTGCCGTCGCTGGTCGGCATCAGTTCGATGACGCCGTCCACGCTGTGCGACGCGACGCGCGGCGTCTTGTCGAAGCTCTGCCAGCGCAGAAAGTCTTCTTCGATATAACCGGCAAGCTCGGTCAGAAACCGCTCGATGCCCACCGAATGCACGAGCCGCATCATGCGATCGACGCTGACGAACGGCACGACGTTCAGTTGCTTTTCCATTCAGGCGGCCCTCCTCTTGCCCGTTATCGTCTTGCCAAGCAGGCTGCTCACCAGTTCGATGGCAAGCCCGGCCGTGCGGCCACGCTCGTCGAGCGTGGGATTGAGCTCGACCACATCGAGGCTGGCCACCAGCCCGCTTTCGTGAAGCATCTCCATCGCCAGATGAGCTTCGCGGAACGTGGCCCCGCCCTGCACCGGCGTGCCGACGCCCGGCGCCAGCGGCGGATCGAGAAAATCCACATCGAAGGAGACATGCAGCAAGCCATCCGCCGCGCGCACTTCATCGAGGAAGGCTTCAAGCAGCGGGCCGATGCCCTTGCGATCGATGACGCTCATGTCATAGGCGCGCACCGGGGAGACGGCCAGCGCCTCGCGCTCGGCCTTGTCGACGCTGCGCAGGCCCAGAATGCAGACACGCTCCTGCGCCAGCGGCACGGCAAGCGGCGGGAAATATTTTTCAAAACCCGGCAGGCCGCACAGATAGGCCAGCGGCACGCCATGCAGATTGCCGCTGGTGGTGGTGTCCAGCGTGTGAAAATCGGAATGGGCATCCATCCACAGAACGAAGAGCGGCCTGCCCTGTTCGGCGGCGCGGCGGGCGATGCCCGATACCGAGCCGGCCGAAATGCTGTGGTCGCCGCCAAGGAAGATCGGAAAGCCATCGGCGCTGGCCGCATGGGCCGTTTCGGCGATGGCCCCGATCCAGGCGCTGACCGCAGGCAAATGTTTCAGATTGTTGGCATGGGCCGGAACGGCATGGGGCGCCGGCGCCGGCACCGCGCCGAGATCGGTTACCTCATGGCCAAGCTCGCGCAGGGCGTCGGCCAGCCCCGCGCCCTTCAGGGCTTCCGGGCCAAGCGCACATCCGGGAACGG
>JAZIHP010000157.1:0-3912 GCA_036678505.1 Alphaproteobacteria bacterium | reverse complement strand
ACATACCGCCTTGGCGGCAGGAAACGGTATTTGAGTGAATGGCTGACGATAGCTTTATCCGCGAAGTCAATGAAGAGATCCGTAAAGAACAGGCGAAGGCGTTCTGGGACCGTTTTGGCCCCATCCTGATCGGCTTCGCCATTCTGGTCGTTCTCGCCACCTCGGCTTTCGTCGCCTACCGCCATTGGGACGAGGGCCGCGCCAACCGTTCGGGAGACGCGTTCTCGCAGGCGCTGAGCCTTGCCAATGACGGCAAGCAGGAGGAAGCGCTGGCAGCGCTCGCCGAAATCCGGAAGGACGGCTACGGCGCCTATCCGGTGTTGGCGCGCCTGCGCACCGCCACCTTCAAGGCCGACAGCGGCGACGTCGCCGCGGCCGTTACCGAACTCGATGCCGTTGCCGCCGACAGCGCCGTTCCGCAAGGCCTGCGCGACATGGCGAAACTGCGCGCGGCGCTGCTTCTGGTCGATGCCGGCTCCTATGCCGACGTGTCCGCCCGTGTCGAGGCGCTGGCCGTGGATGGCAATGCGTTGCGCCATTCGGCCCGCGAGGCGCTCGGCCTTGCCGCGTGGAAGGAAGGCAAATCCGCCGATGCGCTCAAGCTGTTCGACCAGATCGTGGAGGACGATCAGGCCCCGCAGAACATCCGCCAGCGCGCCACCCTTATGTCCGAACTGATCCGCGGTTCGGGCGATGCGTCGTGAGACATGAGCTTCAAAGCCGCAATCATCGGCCGGCCTAATGTCGGCAAATCCACGCTCTTCAATCGACTGGTCGGGCGCAGGCTGGCGCTTGTCGACGACACGCCGGGCGTAACCCGCGATCGCCGCACCCATGCCGCCAGGCTCTACGACCTTGCTTTCGAGGTGATCGATACGGCAGGCTTCGAGGATGCGCCGGCAGCCACCCTGCCCGGCCGCATGCGCGCCCAGACCGAAATCGCCATCGACGAGGCCGACGTCATCTTCTTCGTGGTCGACGCCAAGGCAGGGCTGATGCCCGACGACCGCACCTTCGCCGATGTGGTGCGCCGCTCCGGCAAGCCGGTGGTTCTGGTCGCCAACAAGGCCGAGGCGCGCGGCGCTCAGGGCGGGTTGCTGGAGGCGTGGGAACTCGGTTTTGGAGAACCCATTCCGGTTTCGGCAGAACACGGCGTCGGCATGCCCGATCTGCGCGATGCCGTGGTCGGGGCGCTGGGCGAGGAACGCGCCCTCGGCAAGGACGAGGAAGAGGATGAAACGCTCGCCGCCAGCGAAGTTCTGATCGGCGAGGACATTGCCGATCCGGAAGCCGAAGCGCCCGCCTATGACGAGACCAGGCCGCTGCGCATCGCCGTCGTCGGCCGCCCCAATGCCGGCAAGTCCACCCTCATCAACGCGCTGATCGGCGAGGAACGGCTGCTGACCGGACCGGAAGCCGGCATCACCCGCGATTCCATCTCCGTCGACTGGGAGTGGCGCGGACGGCAGATGAAGCTGTTCGACACCGCCGGAATGCGCCGCAAGGCGAAGGTGCAGGAGAAGCTGGAGAAACTCTCGGTGGCCGACGGCCTGCGCGCCATCCGCTTCGCCGAGATCGTCATCATCGTGCTCGACGCCACCATCCCCTTCGAGAAGCAGGATTTGCAGATCGCCGACCTCATCATCCGCGAGGGACGCGCGCCGGTCATCGCCTTCAACAAATGGGACCTGATCGACAATCCCCAGCAGCTTCTGGCCGAACTGCGCGAGAAGACCGAGCGGCTTCTGCCGCAGGTGCGGGGCATTCAGGCGGTTCCGGTCTCGGCAGAAACCGGGCGTGGCCTCGACAGGCTGATGGAAGCGGTGGCGCGCACCCACAAGGTGTGGAACAGCCGCGTTTCCACCGGCAGGCTGAACCGCTGGCTGGAGGGCATTCTCCAGCATCACCCGCCGCCCGCCGTCGCCGGACGCCGGCTGAAGGTCAAATATGTCACGCAGGCCAAGACCCGCCCGCCGGGCTTCGTCGTTTCCTGCTCGCGCCCGGAAGCCATGCCGCAATCTTACGTGCGCTACCTGATCAACAATCTGCGCGACGCTTTCGACATGCCCGGCGTGCCGATCCGCGTGGCATTGCGCACATCCGACAATCCCTTCGCCGGCCGCGCCCGCAAGAAGAGCTGACAGGTCGAGCTTTCCTGACCCGGCTTGGCAAGGTTGTTGCCGCCGGGTAGTGTGTTCCTGAACGCCCCCGGAACACGGGGTCGGGGGGAAGCTACGGGGCATCATTGCTCGTCCCGGCAGATCTCCTGCTGCGTCAACGGGGACGGATCAAAATTCCTGGGAACAGGACACAACGGTCGGGCCGACCGCCAGCCGCAAGCGGTGCGCGCATGCAGCACCACCCCGCTCATTCTTTCATTGCGATCCATTTTGCCGGAGCAATCTTTCATTGCGATCCATTTTGCCGGAGCAATGCCCGGCCTGAACGCGCGCGGCTTGCGAAAAGCCGCGCGCGTCGCCACCCCTATGTTCAACCGAGCCGGAGGTATCAATTGAGTGAAGCGATCAGGAAAGTGCTGGACTGGCTGAAGAGCCGGCCCGACATCCACAGCCTGAGGGCCGCGGTGTGCGACCTCAACGGCATCATGCGCGGCAAGCGCATCCCCGTCGATCAGGCGGCCAAGGCGCTGGAAGGCACGCTGCGCATGCCTTACTCGATATGCGGCGTCGACGTCTGGGGCGAAGACATCGTGGGCAACAAGCTGGTGTTCTCCACCGGCGACGCCGACGGCATCTGCCAGTGGACAGGACGCGGCATCCTGCCGATGGACTGGACCGCCCATCCCACAGCCCTCATCCCGCTCTGGCTGGCCGACGAGAATGGCGCGCCCTATCTGGGCGACCCGCGCCGGGCGCTCGCCCGCATCCTCGACCGCTACAAGGCGCTGAAGCTGACGCCGGTGGTCGCCACCGAGCTGGAATTCTATCTGGTCGATCCGAAACCCGCCCGCCCGCGCGGCCCGGTCTCGCCGATCACCGGCCGCCGCCTCGATTCCGACGAGGCCCTCTCGATTGACGAGATCGACGATTTCGAGGGCTTTCTGCACGAAGTCTACGAGGCCTGCCGCCTTCAGGACATTCCCGTCGACTCCGCCATCGCCGAAAATGGCGTCGGCCAGTTCGAGATCAACCTCAACCATGTCGCCGACGCGCTGCGCGCCGCCGACGACGCCGTTCTCTTCAAGCGCACCGTCAAGGGCATCGCGCGCAAGCACGGCTTCATCGCCTCCTTCATGGCCAAGCCCTATGGCAAGCGCTCCGGCAGCGGCCTGCACGTCCATTTCAGCCTGCTCGACGAGAACGGCAACAATGTTTTCGATGACGGCACGCCGCGCGGTTCGGACATGCTGCGCCATGCGGTGGGCGGACAGCTTGCGGCGATGGCGGAAAGCACGCTGGTCTTCGCCCCGCATTTCAACTCGTTCCGCCGCCTGCGCCCGAACTCCCATGCCCCGACGACCATGGCCTGGGGCTATGAAAACCGCATGGTGGCGATCCGTATTCCGGGCGGCCCGAACGCCGCGCGGCGCATCGAACACCGCGTGGCCGGGGCCGACGCCAATCCCTATCTGGTGCTGGCCGCAATTCTGGGCGCGGCACTTGTGGGCATCGAAAACAGGCTCAACCCCGGCGAGCCGGCGACCATCGATGTCTATGAACGCGACCTGCCGAAGCTGCCGCCGGACTGGGCGTCGGCGATTGCGAGCTTCGAAAGCGGAAAACTGGTCGCCGAAATCTTTCCCGACGCGCTGCGCGGCTCCCTCGTCGCCTGCAAGAAGCAGGAGCTGGAAACCTTCGCCCTGCGGGTCAACAATTTCGAGTTCGAGACCTATCTGGAAGCGATCTGACACCGCGCGGCGGCGGAGGGTTCCGCCGCCGCATCTTTCTGCGG
>JAZIHP010000156.1:0-3946 GCA_036678505.1 Alphaproteobacteria bacterium | reverse complement strand
CGCCCGAGCCGGCAAGCGAGGCGGCCGAGACCGCCGAAGCGGCGGAAGCCTGGAAAGGCATTTCGGCTGCCTGCGTCGAGCCGACGACAGACTTTTCTATATAAGCGTTCCAGCGCGCATTGGCGTCGAGCCCGGAAACGAGGCTGGTCATATCCTGAAAAGCGGTAACGGTCGGGAAACCAACCCAGATACCCAGTCCGACGAGCAGGGGAGCGATGAACGAACCTTGCCTGCCACCGGCGGCGGCCTTTGGCCGCTTCACGACACGTCGATGCACGGAAACTCTCCAGAACGCTACGGAACTCACTGACATCGAAAATGATGCATTAACCTTGATGGGCAGTTAACGGAGTTGGATTTCCTGTCACAAATCCAGCCTGACAAGCCGGCGCGAATCGGCTTCAGTCCGGGCAATCATTCCAGTGCGAGGACAATCGATTGACGATCACCATGTACGGCATCCCCAATTGCGACACGATCAGGAAGGCGCGGAACTGGCTGGAAGGTCGGGGCGTCGCCTACGCCTTCCATGATTTCCGCGCCGACGGGCTGGACAAGGACACGCTGGAAGACTGGATCGGCAAGGTTGGCTGGACCGTGCTGCTCAACAAGGCCAGCACGACCTTTCGCGGCCTCTCCGATGCCGACAAGCAGGATCTGAGCGAAGACAAGGTCAAGGCGCTGCTGCTTGATCATCCAACCATGATCAAGCGCCCGGTGCTGGATATGGGCGACAAGGTGCTGGTGGGCTTCAAGCCCGATATCTACGCGGCAGAGGTGAAGGCACAGGCGGGGTGACGCCCGGTAGCATTTGCAGGCGAGGTTCCGGCACCCAATCCCGCAACCACGGAGGAAAGTTCAGGTTTCCCTGAGATAAGCCGCCAGAGCGACGGCGTTGTTGTGTTCCTCGTCATGCGCAGAAAACAGCAGCGTGACCCTGGCCCTGGCCATCAGGGCGCGCAACCGGGCAAGGTCCTCCGCCTTGCCTTCCAGTTCTGCCCGGTAACGCTTCTGAAATTCGTCCCAGAGCGCGGGATCGTGACCGAACCAGTGGCGCAATTCGTCGCTGGGTGCGATATCCTTCAGCCACAGGTCGAGATGCGCCTTCGCCTTGCTCAGGCCCCGTGGCCAGAGCCGGTCGACCAGAACGCGCTGCCCGTCGCTTTCCGCAACGGGCTCGTAAATGCGCTTGACGGCCAGGCCGGACATGAGATCAGACCCACTCGCCGGCGCGCATCACCGGCATTCTTCGGCCGTCTTCATGCACGCCGTCGATATCGACCTTGTCGGAGCCGATCATCCAGTCGATATGAATGAGGCTCTTGTTGCCGCCCTTTGCGGCGACTTCATCCGGGGTCAGCTTGTCGCCACCGACAAAGCACTTGGAATAGCACTGGCCAAGCGCGATGTGGCAGGACGCATTCTCGTCGAACAGGGTATTGTAGAAGAGAATGCCGCTCTTCGAGATGGGCGACGAATGCGGCACCAGCGCCACCTCGCCCAGCCGGCGCGCGCCCTCGTCGGTGTCCAGAACCTTGTTGAGAACGTCCGCGCCCTTCGACGCGCTCGCCTCGACGATGCGCCCGTCCTCGAAGCGCACTGAAATATCGTCAATCAGCGTGCCCTGATAGGACAAGGGCTTGGTCGAGGAGACATGACCGGAAACGCGCAGGCGATGCGGCGTGGTGAACACTTCCTCGGTCGGAATGTTGGGATTGCAGGTGATGCCGTTCTTCGCGGTGGACGCTCCTCCCATCCATTCATGCCCCTCGGCAAGGCCGAGCGTCAGGTCGGTGCCCGGCCCGGTGAAATGCAGCGAATGGAAGCGATGCCCGTTCAGCCATGCGGTTCGCTTTGCCAGCGCCGCATTGTGCTCACGCCATGCGCCCACCGGATCGTCATTGTCCACGCGGCTGGCCGCGAAGATGGCGTCCGCCAGCTTGCCTACCGCAACCTCATCGGTCTCGCCCGGAAACACCTGCCGCGCCCATTCCACTTCCGGATAGGCAAGGATGGTCCAGTTGATGTCGAAACCGGTGATCTTTTCCAGCGCTGGCTGATAGGCGGTGGAGTTGGCCTTGTTGGCGCGCGCTACCTTTGCCGGGTCCTGTCCCGACAAGAGCGAGGGATTGTCGCCGCGAACGGCAAGGCGCGCCGCGTTCTGCGAATAGGCTTTGGCCATGCCCTCATGCAGCCAGCCGGCGGCGCGGTCGAAGCTGACATCCGCGCCATAACGGAAACGGGCCAGCGTGATCTCGTCATCGGAGAAGACCGGCGTCACCAGACCGGCACCCGCCTTGTAGGCCTGCTCGACGATGCGGCGCGTGAGCGGCAGGGCGGCGATGGAGGAGGTCAGCACCAGATCCTGCCCCGGCTGAAGTTGCAGCCCCACCCTGATCGCCACCTCGGCCAGCCGGTCGAGCTTCACCGGATCGATGACGCTGGAAAAATCGCCGGCAGGCGAAATCGAGGGGACATGTGCTGTCATTTGCGGAAAGCCCTGAATATCGAGTATGTCGAAGCTTCTAGATAGACCCGCTGCCTGCGGCTTTCCACCCTTAAAGCGCGCCGCGATCCTTCAGCTTCGCTCCCTGCGCTTCAAGTAGCTGTTTTTCCACATGCCGCCCGGAACCGGCTACCGCTTTCGGGCGATATGCCTTGATGCAAAGCGGAAAGCGGCCGTGCCGGCTTTGGACCTGGTCCTGTTCCTGATCCTGGCCCAACGAAAGCCGGATTGTATCGGGCACGCGGGTAAATATTGTGAGCCCCATGAACGCCGCATCCGCCTCCCCCGTCCGATTCGCCCTTGCCGGAACGATTGCGCTTGCCGTTGCCATGGGCATCGGCCGCTTCGTCTACACGCCGATCCTGCCCGGCATGATGGACGGGCTCGGCCTGTCGGCATCCGATGCGGGCCTGATCGCCTCCGCCAATTATGTCGGCTATCTGGCCGGGGCGATGGCGGCTGCGGGCGGCTGGGCGCAGGGACGCGAGCGCGCCGTCGCACTGGCAAGCCTTGCGCTCAACGCCCTGCTGGCGGCGGCAATGGGGCTGGTCAGCGGAATAGGCTCTTTCATCGTCATCCGCTTTCTGGCCGGCGCCGCCAGCGCCATGACCATGGTGTTCATGGCCAGCATCGTCTTCAGCCATCTGGCGAGGAGTGGCCGCAACGAGCTGCAATCCCTGCATTTCAGCGGCGTGGGAACCGGCATCGCCATTTCGTCGCTGCTGATGGTGGCGCTGGCGACGACACAGGCGGACTGGACGGCGGGCTGGTACTGGTCCGGCGCGATTTCTTTTGCCGGGCTCGTTCTCGTTGCCTTCCTCGCGAATGAAGGCCCGGCGGGCTGCGGCAGTTCCGGCCGCGAGCCGCCACTCCCCCGGGATGCGGCCCTTTACAAGATCATCCTTTCCTACGGGTTGTTCGGCTTCGGCTATGTGATCACTGCTACCTTTCTCGTCGCCATCGTGCGCCAGAACGGCGAAACGCGCGTGTTCGAAGCGCTGGTGTGGCTGGCAACCGGCGCTGCCGCCGTTCCTTCGCTCTTCCTGTGGCAGACATTCGCCAGGCGCGCTTCGATCCATAAAGCCTATGCCCTTTCCTGCAGTGGGGAAGCGGTCGGCGTGGCGGCGAGCGTCATGATCTCCGGGCGGGCGGGACCGCTGGCCGGCGGCATATTGCTGGGCGCTACCTTCATGGCCCAGACGGCGCTCGGCCTGCAGGCGGCGCGCCAGCTTGCGCCGCAGGCCCCCCGGCGCGTCTTTGCCATCATGACCGCCGCCTTCGGCCTCGGCCAGATCATCGGACCGCTGGTTTCGGGATTGCTGGTCGAGTGGTCGGGCAATTATGTGTCCGCCTCGCTGCTTGCCGCCGCCGTGCTTGTGGTCGCGGCGGGCATCGCATGGTCCGCGGCGCCCCGGCAGAACCACCGGCAGAGCCCCCGGC
>JAZIHP010000155.1:0-3950 GCA_036678505.1 Alphaproteobacteria bacterium | reverse complement strand
TCCTGTTCAACGTCATCATCCTGATTGCGGGACTGCCTCTGGCCGGCCTCGTCTACCGCGCCTCGGAAAAGATCGTGGCGTTCGGCGCGAGGCAGCCGGCCGGGCCGGTGCAGATCACCGAACTGTCTGCCCTGTCGGAAGCCGCGCTGTCCAGCCCGCCGCAGGCGCTGGCCAACGCCACGCGCGAGGTGGTGCGGGTGTGCGAGACGGTCGAGATCATGCTCAAGCGCATCATCGAGCTTTACGAAAACGCCGACGACGACAAGATCGAGGCGCTGGCCGCCCTCGACGACCGGGTCGACGAGCGCCATGCGGCGATAAAGATCTATCTGGCCAAGCTGATCCGCAATCCGCTCACCGAGGATCAGGCGCTGCGCTGCCAGGAACTGATCGGCGCCTGCGTCAAGCTGGAGCAGGTCGGCGACATCATCGTGCGCAACATGCTGGTCCATGTGCGCAAGAAGATGGCGCAGGGTCTGGAATTCACGCCGGAAGGCTGGCGCGAGATCACCGCTTTCCACAGCGCCGTTCTCGCCAATGCCCGCCTCACCTTCAACGTTCTGGTGTCGCGCGATACCGAAACCGCGCGCCAGCTGGTGGAGGAAAAGGACCGGCTGCGCGACATGGAGCGCGACATCAGCAACAACCACTTCCTGCGCCTGCGCGACGGCACGCTGAAGTCGATCGAGACCAGCTCCATCCATCTCGACACGCTGCGCGATCTCAAGCAGATCAACTCGCTGCTGACGTCG
Source organism: Alphaproteobacteria bacterium (assembly GCA_036678505.1). Lineage (GTDB taxonomy): Bacteria > Pseudomonadota > Alphaproteobacteria > Rhizobiales > Rhizobiaceae > Mesorhizobium. The sequence continues at coordinate 3,198 of JAZIHP010000155.1, read as the reverse complement.
ATCGTCTATCCGGTTCTGGAAGAGCGCGGCCTGCTGCGCGGTTCGCGCCTGCGCGCCGGCTAAAGCGTGTCGCGATCTTTCAGATCAGCTCCCTGCGCTTCAAGTTCTTGTTTTTACGCATGTCGTTGCCCCGAAACCGGTCCCTACTTTCGGGCGGCATGCTTCAGCCAAGGCTGAAACGCCCGCGCCGCGGGGCCGCGCACGGCCTGCCCGAGTTCGGTTGCTCTTGTTCGGCTGTTCAGGTTCAACCAAGCAGGTTCTTGATCGCCGCGCCCGCCTTGCCGAAATCCATCTGTCCGGCATGGTTTTCGCGCAAGGCGGCCATCACCTTGCCCATGTCCTTCACGCTGGCCGCGCCCGTTTCGGCGATTGCCGCGCGGATGGCGGCCTCCGTTTCGGCCGCGTCCATCTGGCGGGGCATGAAATCGCGGATCACCACGATCTCCTCGCGCTCCTTGGCGGCCAGTTCGGGGCGGCCGCCATCGTCGAAGGCTTTTGCCGAATCCTCGCGCTGCTTCACCATCCTGGCCAGCAGCTGCGCCAGTTCGTCGGCGCCTGCGGCCTCCTTGCCAACGCCGCGATTGGCAATGTCGCGATCCTTGATCGCCGCCTGAATCAGGCGCAGCGTCGTGACGCGGAACCTGTCGCCCGCCTTCATCGCCGTCTTCACTTCGTCCATCAGCCGTTCGCGCATGATCCGTACTCCTTGAATGGTTCAGATAGAGCATGTCTGCCTGCGCTGAAAAGCGGTTTTGCACCCATGCCGCTTGAAAACGGAAACGGCGCATAAAAGCTGCGGCAACTTTGCGCGCGGTGTTGACCGGGCCCGCTCCTTCCCCTATCTCGAAGCCTTAGCATGAACTGAGCACTTTGTGCGCGGAGGTGGCGAAGGTTCGCCGCGCCCCGTGCCTTTTGCCGCGGGAACACGGCCGGCCGGCCGCGCATCCGTGCAACTTCACGATGGAGCGCCGCCATGGCCAGCACTGCCCCCTGGGTTTCGGAAAAGCCGACCGCCCTGCTCGTCCTCGCCGACGGAACGGTGATCGAAGGACGCGGCCTCGGCGCTGCCGGCGAGGCGGTCGGCGAGGTCTGCTTCAACACCGCCCTCACCGGCTATCAGGAAATCCTCACCGATCCCTCCTATGCCGGCCAGATCGTCACCTTCACCTTCCCCCATATCGGCAATGTCGGCGTCAACGACGAGGACGAGGAGAGCCTGGCGCCCATCTCGCGCGCCGGTGCTGTCGGGGCCATTTTCAAGGCCGGCATCTCCACCCCGTCGAACTACCGCTCCACCGGCGGCCTCGACGCATGGCTGGAAAAGCGCGGCATCGTCGCCATGTCGGGCATCGACACGCGCGCGCTGACAGCGCTGCTGCGCGACAAGGGCGTGGCCGATGCCGTCATCGCCCATGCGCCGGACGGCAATTTCGATGTCGAGGCGCTGAAGAAGAAGGCCGCCGGCTGGCCGGGCCTCGTCGGCCTCGACCTGGCGAAGGACGTCACCAGCGGCCAGTCCAGCCTGTGGCGGGAAACGCCCTGGGTGTGGAACGAAGGCTATGGTGAGCAGGAAGCGCCTTCCATGCACATCGTGGCGGTCGATTTCGGCGTCAAGCGCAACATATTGCGCCTGCTGGCCGGTCTTGGCGCGAAGGTCACGGTGGTCCCCGCCACCGCTTCGGCGCAGGATATCCTCGCCCTTCAGCCGGATGGCGTCTTCCTCTCCAACGGCCCCGGCGACCCCGCCGCCACAAGCGATTATGCGGTGCCGGCGCTGCGTGAACTGCTGAAGACCGGCATTCCGATCTTCGGCATCTGCCTCGGCCACCAGATTCTGGCGCTGGCCGCCGGCGGCAGCACGGTCAAGATGCATCAGGGCCATCACGGGGCGAACCATCCGGTGAAGGATCTCACCACCGGCAAGGTCGAGATCGTGTCCATGAACCACGGTTTCGCCGTCGACGCCGCCTCGCTGCCGGAAGGCGTGAAGGAAACCCATATCTCGCTGTTCGACGGCTCCAATTGCGGCATCGCCATTGCCGGCAAGCCGGTCTTCTCGGTGCAGCATCACCCCGAGGCCTCGCCCGGCTCGCAGGATTCGCACTATCTGTTCCGCCGCTTCGCCAACCTCATCCGCGAGCGCAAGGGCGAACCGGCGCTGACCGAACGGGCCTGAAACCCCAGCCTGAAATCCGGCCCTGAAATCCGAGCCGGAAATCTGGGCCTGAAATCCGGGCCTGAAATCCGGCAGAAAAACGATCAGCTCTTCACGGCGGCCTCCATGGCCGCCGTTTTTCGTTGCGTTACCCGCACCTGCGTCACCAGGGCGTTTCCAGGAAAAGAGGCTTGCCGCCAATCTGGACAAGCGCTGCGGCAGCTACAGCGTCAGATCGGGCTGTTGAACGTATCGCAGTCTGAGAGCTTGCCGCTTCGATAGCCGCGGGCAAACCATTTCTGGCGCTGGGCGGAGGTGCCGTGGTTGAAGGTTTCCGGCACCACATAGCCCTGCATGCGCTTTTGCAGCGTGTCGTCGCCGATCTGCTGCGCCGCGTTCAGCGCCTCTTCCAGATCGCCCTCTTCCACAATACCCTTCTGCGCCGTGTAGTGCCCCCACACGCCGGCGAAACAGTCGGCCTGAAGCTCGACCTGCATCGACATGTGATTGGCTTCGCTCTCGCTCATGCGCTGGCGCATCTGGTTGAACTTTGGCAGCACGCCGATCAGGTTCTGCACATGGTGGCCGACCTCGTGCGCCACGACATAGGCTTCGGCGAAATCGCCGGATGCGCCGAACTGCTGCGAAAGTTGGCGGAAGAAGGAGGTGTCGAGATATACTTTCCTGTCGGCCGGGCAGTAGAACGGGCCGGAAGCGGAGGACGCGAAACCGCAGGCGGAGCGGATCTGCCCGTCGAACAGCGTCAGCTTCGGCTCCTCATAGGTCAGGCCGCTGGCCTTGAAGATGCCGTTCCACACATCTTCCGTTTCGGCCAGAACCGTGGCCACGAACTGCCTCATCTCGTCGTTGCGCACCGAACCCGATCCGGATTCGGTCGAGGTCATGCGGCCGCTGTCCTGGCCGGGCAGCAATCCGCCGCCGCCGTCGCCGGTCAGCACCTGCATCGGGTCGATGCCGCAGGCTTTCAGCCCGAAGAACAGCACCGCCAGAATGACGATGGTGGAAATTCCGCCGCCGCCGGC
>JAZIHP010000154.1:0-4067 GCA_036678505.1 Alphaproteobacteria bacterium | reverse complement strand
TCCCGCTTTCGGGCGACAGGTTTTAATTTTCGCGTCCTCACGAACGCAAGCCGCTTCGTTTTCCCTCAAAAAAACTCTGCAAGTTTTCATCGTCGGTCCAGGCCGGGAACGCGCTTTACAGACGAAGGCGGCGCCGGGCATCCAGACATATCGTGTCGTCGGGAGAGGCGTTTCCGGTCGAGCCAATGCAACCGTGCTTGCCTTTCCTGCGTCCGATATTGTCTCCCAACATGAAAAAGCCGCCGGGTTTGCCCGGCGGCTTTCAATTCTTTCAGGAACCGGGTCTTTCAGGAACCGGGCTTGCTCAGTTGAGCCGGGCCTTCACTTCCTCGACCGATTTCCTGAACAGGTCGGCATCGGCCTTTGCATCCGCCTTCTCGGCCAGCACCTTGCGGGCGGCCTCGACGGCAAGCTCGACGGCGCTGGCGCGCACTTCGCTGACGGCGTCACGTTCGGCCTGAGCGATCTTCTGCTCGGCCATTACGGTGCGGCGCGCGACATAGTCTTCCGTCTTGCGCTTCGCATCTTCAGCGAGAGCCGCGGCTTCGCGCCGGGCGACATCCACGATCTCGGACGCTTCCTGCTCGGCGGCCTTGCGCCTGGCCTGATATTCGGCAAGCAGGGCCTGTGCGTCTTCGCGGAGACGCTTAGCCTCTTCAAGCTCGTTGCGGATCCGTTCGGCGCGCTGGTCGAGCGCCTTGGAAACCATGCCCGGCACCTTGAGATAGATGCACAGCGCGATGAAAAGCACCAGGGCGACGGTGGCCCAGACTGTGGCGAGAGATGTTGCGTCCATAGTCTGTGCCCTCAACCGGCGACGGATTTGACGGCGGCAGCCACGCCGGCCTTGTCGGCCTTGCCGACGAGCTGCTCGATGATGGCGGTTGCCGTGGCTTCGGCGATGGAGCCGACATCCTTCATGGCGCTGGACTTGATTGAAGCGATATGCGCTTCGGATTCCGCCAGCTTGCTGTCGAGCTCGGCCTCAACCTTCTTGCGCACGGCATCGGCGTCGGCCTCGGCCGCATCGCGGGCCTTCTGGCCGATGGCCATGGCGCCGGCGCGGGCCTCGGCCAGTTCCTGTTCGTAGGCGGCCACCGCGGCGTCCGCCTCTTCCTTCATTTTCGCGGCCTGATCGAGGTCGCTGGCAATCCTGCCCGAGCGCGTCTCGACGATGCCGGCCAGACGCGGCATCGCAACCCGCTTCAGGAACAGGTAAAAAAGACCGAAGGTGATCGCCAGCCAGACGATCTGCGAGGCGAAGCTCTCGGGATTGAAGGGCGGAAACAGACCTTCGTCGGCAGCCTCGTGCGGAACTTCCGTTCCGATCACGATGCCTGTCCCGGTCGCGCCCTGATCCGCAGGCGCCGTTTCTTGCCCGTAGGCTGGTGTCACGAACATCTTTCGTCCCTGTCATTCGGGCCGGCCGGTTTGCGGCGCGGCCCCATTCAAAGGCAAATCAGCCGAACAGCGCCAGAAGGGCGATGAGCAGCGAGAAGATGCCCAGAGCTTCCGTCACGGCGAAGCCGAACACCAGGCGGCCGAACTGGCCGTCAGCGGCGGACGGGTTGCGCAGCGCGCCGCCCAGATAGCTTGAGAAGATGTTGCCGAGGCCAATGGCCGCGCCGCCCATGCCAAGGCACGCGATACCGGCACCGATGTACTTTGCTGCTTCAGCTTCCATTTCTTCAACTCCTTGTGGAATGGCTTTTCAGGTTTCGTCGACGCAGACCGTCTGCGAGCGATTTCGTCAGTGCCCCGGATGCAGGGCGTCGTTGAGGTACATGCAGGTCAGGATTGCAAACACATAGGCCTGCAGGCAGGCAACCAGCACTTCGAGACCGGTGATCGCAACGGTCATGATCAGCGGCAGAACCGCACCGGCAACGCCGACGCCACCAAGAGCGCCCAGCGATACGATGAAGCCCGCGAACACCTTCAGAGTGATATGGCCGGCCAGCATGTTGGCGAACAGACGCACGGAAAGGCTGACGGGGCGCGACAGGAACGACACGACCTCGATCATCGCAACCAGCGGGATCAGGATCGCCGGAACGCCGCTCGGCGCAAACAGCTTGAAGAAGCCGAAGCCGTGCCTGGCGAGGCCGTAGACCAGCACCACGCCGATCACCAGAACCGACAGCGCGAAGGTGACGATGATATGGCTGGTAACGGTGAAGAAATAGGGGAACAGCCCGAGCAGGTTCGCCACCAGAATGAACATGAACAGCGAGAACACGAACGGGAAGAAGCGCATGCCTTGGGTTCCGGCGGAATCCTTGAGCATATCGGCGATGAATTCGTAGGTCAGCTCGGCGGAAGACTGCCAGCGCGTCGGCACCAGATGGCGGCCGGAAGTGGCGAGATAGAGGAACGCCGACGCCACCAGAACCGTCACCACCATGAACAGCGACGAATTGGTGAACGACAGATCATATCCGCCGATCTCGATCGGAACGATCTTGTTGATATGGAACTGGTGGATCGGGTCGACCTTGTCAGCAGCTGCCACGTTCAGTCCTCATACGGCCGTCTCCGGCCTTTCTCATTGCCTTCGCGCCTGAGCGCGCTCACTTTAAATCCTTCGGGCCGGCCCCGGACTTCGGCTGTCCGAAACCGGCGACCAGACCAGCCGAACGCAGAACGTTCAAAACGCCAGCCGCAAAACCGACAAGCAGGAAAACAATCAGCCCCCATGGCGAAGTCCCGGCAAGATGGTCCACCATCCAGCCAACCGCTATGCCCACCACCACACCGGCGATGAATTCGCTGGACAGCTTGAACGCCTGGCCGTAACCGGTCGAACCGCCCGCTTGCGCGTTGTCTTCCCCCTCGATCGCCTTCGGATGCCGTGCTGCCAGAGATGCCCCAAGCTCACGCCGACGGCGTTCAAGTTCGTCGTCGCGGATGTCGCCTTTGCGGTCATTCCGGGGGCCGGTCTCTCCGGTTCCGTCTGGCCCATTGTCGCCGGCCATCGTAACCTCCATGCCCGGCCAGAAGTCCGCCGTCGGTCTGCATCCAGTTGGCGCGCAACATAGTTAGAGCCCTCCCGCCCGTCAAGCCACGCGGGAGTTTTCAAAAGCAAAGTATTACGCTTGTAAAATCAGTCACTTACCCAAGTGCGACATACTGCCCGCCGGCGTGCGGCGATATGAAGGGGAGAATCTCCCCTTCCCGCAGCCGCTGCGACAGGTATCAGCTCCAGCCACCGCCATAGGTGCGATAGAAGATATGAAGGCCGATCCTGGTCATCTTCTTCATGCTGCGGGCCCAGCCGGGGCTGACATAGCTGGCGTAGTAATGGGTGGACGATCCCACTTCAGGCAGGAAAATCTTGCCCGCCGTCACCGCAAGGGCGACTTCCTCGGCCACCTTGTAGTGGCGCGGTTCGGTCACGCGCTTCTTGCGGCCGTCGCAGGCGAAGGAAAACTGGCAGCGATTGAGCCAGTGGTCGTTCTGATAGACGACGCCGCAGATGGAGGCCGGATAAGTCGGATTGCGGACGCGGTTGAGAACGACCTGCGCCACAGCCGCCTGCCCGCGCACGGATTCGCTGCGCGCTTCGAAATAGATCGCGTTGGCGAGACACTTCTGCTCCGCCTTGGAGAACACCGATGCCGGAAGCGGATTGCGCATCCAGGCATGGTCGCCCTTGCCCATCGGCGGAATGAAGCGCCCGCCACCGGGCTCCTCTTCCTGCAAAAGCGCCTTGAACGGCGAGGATTTGGCGTAGTCGACGGCGGCCGGCGCATAGGCGGTGGCCAGAATATCCGGCTTGTCGTTGTTGACGAGGCCGGCCAGCATGCTCGACACGCCCGGCGCCGCCCCCGGCTCCTCGCGCAGATGGAATGCGGAAGCGATCTGCACTTCCTTGCCCTTTATCTTCGGCCTGGCGAAGGCCATCTTCATGCCGCCATCGAGGCTCTTGCGCAGCATCAGCGACGAGGTGCGCTCGAAGATAGAGCCTGCATTGAAGTTTTTAGGCGGAGCCACGGGAGCGATCTTGACCAGACGGCCGCCTTTGTCCTGACGCACCACGCGGTCCTCATCCGGAACTTCCTCGATGA
>JAZIHP010000153.1:0-4300 GCA_036678505.1 Alphaproteobacteria bacterium | reverse complement strand
TTTGAAAGGATGCCTCGGTCGGCATTTTCGGGGAGGGGAAAATTAGAGCGTTTCCTGGAAAAGTGGAAACATTTTTCCGGTTCGGAAAGGCGACCAAACAAAGGTCTTTCGCCGGAAGATCTTCCGATTTTGCCGAGCTGTTTCCGAATTCAGTTCACCGTTTACCTTGGAATGATAACTTTCGATCATATAATTTGATAACGGGTGCGGGCCCGGATGTGGCAATAGAGCCGCTGTGCGATCGGTAAGGGGAAAGTTTTCATGGGACGTTACTTCGGCACCGACGGTATTCGCGGGCAAGCCAACAAATTTCCGATGACGGCGGAGATCGCCATGCGCGTCGGCATGGCGGCGGGTCTGTCTTTCCAGCGCGGCAGCCATCGCCACCGCGTGGTGCTCGGCAAGGATACGCGCCTTTCCGGCTACATGATCGAAAACGCCATGGTGGCAGGCCTCTGTGCGGCCGGAATGGATGTCTTCCTGCTCGGCCCGATTCCGACGCCGGCGGTCGCCATGCTGGTGCGCTCGCTGCGCGCCGACATGGGCGTCATGATCTCGGCCTCGCACAATCCCTTCCAGGACAATGGCATCAAGCTGTTCGGGCCTGACGGCTACAAATTGTCCGACAAGATCGAGGGCCGCATCGAATCCCTGCTCGACAATGGCGTCGAGATGGCGCTTGCCGATCCGGAAGGGCTTGGCCGGGCCAAGCGCGTCGACGGTGTCCATGACCGCTATATCGAGTTCGCCAAGCGCACCTTGCCGCGCTCCATGTCGCTGTCGGGACTGCGCATCGTCATCGACTGCGCCAATGGCGCTGCCTACAAGGTGGCTCCTGCCGCGCTGTGGGAGCTGGGCGCGGACGTGATCTCCATCAACGACGATCCGAACGGCTTCAACATCAACAAGGAATGCGGCTCGACCCATCCGGCAGGGTTGCAGAAGAAGGTTCACGAGGTTCGCGCCGATATCGGCATTGCGCTCGACGGCGACGCCGACCGGGTGGTGATCGTCGATGAGACGGGCGAGATCGTCGATGGCGACCAGATCATGGCGCTGATCGCCGAATCCTGGCACCAGAGCGGCCGCCTCACCGGCAACGGCGTGGTCTCCACGATCATGTCGAATCTCGGCCTGGAGCGGTTTCTGACCGGACTGAAACTCGATCTCCACCGCACCAAGGTGGGCGACCGCTATGTGGTCGAGCATATGCGCGCCAATGGCCTGAATGTCGGCGGCGAGCAGTCCGGCCATATCGTTTTGTCCGATTTCTCCACCACCGGCGACGGTCTGGTGTCCGCGCTACAGGTTCTGGCCTGCATCAAGCGGCTGAACAAGCCGGTCAGCGAAGTGGCGAAGAAGTTCGAGCCGGTGCCGCAGCTCCTCAAGAATGTGCGTATCTCCGGCGGTGCGCCGCTGGAGGAGAAGCAGGTTCAGCAGGCCATCGAAGAAGGCCGCAACCGGCTTGGAGAAGGCGGCCGCGTGGTCATCCGTCCGTCGGGAACCGAGCCGCTCATTCGCGTCATGGCCGAAGGCGACGACGCGAAGCTCGTGGAATCCGTGGTCGACGACATTGTTCAGGTGATCTCCCAGGTGCGCAGCGCGGCCTGAGGCGTTCCGTTATTTTTCAGGACGTTTTCGGGGCGGTTTTTGGCAGGGCGGCGTCGTCCGGCCCTGTATTCGTGCGGAAAAAAAACTGCCGGCGGTGCCGGTTGCAACCTGCGCATGATTTTTACCTCAGGCACGTGGTTAATGCTCAGGCTTAAACCGCCCTTAACCGTTACCCTTCATTGTCCTTGCTGAACGCAATGATTTTTTCAGACCCGCTTCGGGTCAGGGCATTCAGGGGAAAACAAGGATGTTCAGCTTCGCAAGGAAAGCTGTCTTGGCCGGCGTCGGAGCGGGCCTGGCGGCCGGTTTCGCCGGGCCTTCACTGGCTGCGGACATTATGCAGGAGCCGCTGGTGATCCGCGATCCGGCGCCTGTGGTCTATGAAGAACAGGGCAACTACGGCGGCTGGTATATCCGCGGCGATGTGGACTACCGCTGGTCGAAATTCCGCGGTGCGGATTACATCACCTATGGCGCCAATCCGGGCACCGGCAGCTTCGATCATCATAAGCTCAAAGGCGCGATGTCGGCGGGCGTCGGCGCCGGTTATCAGTTCGACGACCATTTCCGCACCGACCTGACGCTGGACTGGCTGGCCAAGTCGAAATTCCGCGGCGGCACCAGCGGCTGGTGCGGCGCCAGCCAGTGTACCTCCACCGATACCACGTCCTATTCGGCGCTGCTTCTGCTGGCCAATGCCTATGTCGACCTCGGCACCTGGCACAGGATAACGCCCTATGTCGGCGGCGGCATCGGCGGCGCCCATGTGAAGTGGGACAAGCTCGACAACACCATCTGCGACGATCCGGACAATCCCGGTTGCACCACCACCACGCATGGCGGCAAGAAGGGCTGGCGCTTCGCCTATTCGCTTGCCGCGGGTGCGTCCTACTGCCTGACCAAAAACCTCGATCTCGATGTGGGCTATCGCTTCACGCGCATCGAAGGCGGCAAGATGTTCGGCTATACCGGCCCCGCCGGCGGCATCGGCGCGGGCCCCGGCCATGACAAGGGCCTGAACAATCACGAGGTTCGTGGCGGTCTGCGCTACACTTTCGGCGAGGGTTCTGGCCGTTGCGAGGAACCGCAGACGGTCGTCTACGAGCCGGAACCGATCTACACCAAGTAGCATTTACGCATAAAGTGGCAGCTTTCCACCGCCCGGCCATGCGCCGGGCGGTTTTGTTTTTTAGACCAGAACGCGAACTCTTTTGCCATGGGCGCTGAAAGGATTGGTTAGCCTTAACGGTGATTTAACCGCTATGGTTAACAGTGCTTCATGACAGGCGGCTGGGTTTCCCTTTTCTCGACCAGCGCCAACCTCGGGAGTTGGTGACATGAAGCAGAACATTTGCATCGCGCTGGCGCTGGCAACGGCCCCGCTCGCCCTTTTGACCGCCGCCGCATCGGCGGCCGATTACGATCCGCCGATCTTCGTGGAAGAGGCGCCGGAATATGTTCCGGTCGAGATCGGTTCCGGCTGGTATATCAGGGGCGACGTGACTTATACGAGCGACCGGTCTTACAAGGATACTTCGGCGCGACTGACGCCGGGACTGAGCAATGTTGCTCTGCTCACGCTGGAGCCTGGTACTCCGTTTTCGCTGTTTTCATTCTCTGAGAAGCAGCAGCCCATTTCGGGAAGTGTTGGCGCAGGCTATCATGTTAACGATTATCTGCGTCTGGAGGCCAATCTTGGCATTCTGTATGCAGATAAATATTCGGGCTCGGGCTTCGTCGGACGCGAAAACAGCTATTTCCAGAATCCAGCTGCATCGCTGGGCTGTAATGGCACCTATTCCAAAACCGAGACTACGGAGACCACCACGCGCGGGCTCGATGACAATGGTGATCCCACCGAGACAACCAGCACTTCTGTGACCACGGACGAAAGCAGAGCTCGTGAAGGTTGTAACGCCAGCGCCACTCTGCGCGATTCCGCATGGAATGGCACTGTCAATGCTTATGTGGACCTTGGCACTTATGCTGGTTTCACGCCTTATGTCGGCGTTGGCGGAGGCATTCTCTATACCCGCAGCAAAGCCAGCGTGACGGCCGAGTGCAAAGGCAAGAAACGGACCAACAAAGGGCCTATGACGGGGCCGGATGCAAACGGAACCACGTCACAGACCACCATAGACGAGGCGTTTCTTTGCGATGGGTCGCCGGATTCCGCAACCTATAACGTTGCAAGCTACCGGAAGTCGGATTTCGACTTCCTCTACACTTTGAATGCCGGCGTTGCCTATCAGGTGAGCGATAACACCAAGATCGATCTCGGATATCAGTATATCGACGCCCCTGATGTGAAAGGTTTCAAGTATCATCAGTTCAAGGTCGGGCTGCGCTACGATCTTTGGTGAGGATCGGCGCAGAACGGATTTGTCGAAAGGGCGGGCTCAGGCCGCCCTTTTTGCATGCGCGCGCATGTCCCGCCGGCGACATCAACTTTCCCCTTGACGCCGGAGACGTGAAGGCATATCGCCGTCCGTGGGCCACCCCTCCCCAACGAGGGGCTACCTATCTGGAAGGATAGACCACGATGACAGCACTGCCTTTGCCGGACAAGCGTCCGGCCAATCCCCGTTTTTCCTCTGGTCCCTGCGCGAAGCGTCCCGGTTGGTCGCTCGACGCGCTTGCCGATGCCGCGCTCGGGCGCTCGCATCGCGCAAAGCTTGGCAAGAACAAG
>JAZIHP010000152.1:0-4328 GCA_036678505.1 Alphaproteobacteria bacterium | reverse complement strand
CTGACAACGAGCGTGGCCACGATGATTGCATCGACCGCGCGGTCGGTCAAAGGGCGGGGGAAATGCAGAATGTCAGCTTTCTATTCTCTGCTGCGAGGCACATGCTTGTTGAAGCCGCCGCAGAATTGGAACAAGCTGCACGCTCATCGGCAAGCATTGAAAAACCGGCTAGACCGCATGCCGGGTCGGGATTGAGGACGAACGGTTCATGAGCCTGGAACTTTGGCTTGTTTATTTTCTGGCGGCGCTCGGCCTGTCTCTCACGCCCGGTCCGAACGGGCTTCTTGCGCTGACCCATGGGGCGAGTTACGGGCTGCGGCCGACCGCCTGCACGGTTCTTGGCGGCGCGCTTGGATTTCTTGTCCTGATCGCGGCGTCGCTGGCCGGCATGGGCGCGCTGCTCGCCGCATCGGAACGGGCGTTCAACATCGCAAAATGGATTGGCGCCGGCTATCTGGTCTATCTCGGTGTGCGCCTGTGGCGCGCGCCCGCGATTTCCATCTTTCCCGGTTCCGGGCAGCAGGCCCGCAAGGCGTCCCGCTTGTTCCGCCAGGGTTTTATCGTCGCCGTGTCAAATCCCAAGGGGCTGATATTCTTCGCTGCCTTCCTTCCTCAGTTCATGACGCCGGGAGTTTCGTTTTTCGTGAATCTGGCCGTGCTCGGCGGCACATTCGTTCTCGTCGAGATCGTCTATGAACTGATTTTGGCGGGCTTGGCCGAACATCTCGCGCCGGGCCTCATGCGATATGGCCGATGGTTCAACAGGGTGACGGGAACGGCATTTATCGGCATCGGCGCGGCATTGGCTTCGGCGAGCAAATGATTGCCGCAGGCTGTGCGGAACGGTTTTCACGACCTTCCGCGGCATAATTCCTGCCGTGCTCCTGCGCCTTTCAGCGCGGAATATCCATTGCCGTCATCGAAGCGGCGGATCGACGCTGATCGCAGGCACGTCGATCTGCGGCTTCTGTTCCATCGCTGACCGTTCTCCATCGGCACGCGAAATCCGTAATCGGCCAGCGCCTTGCGGCCCGGCTGTCCGAAACCCGGCGCTCCATATGAGATGCGCCAGATGGGATGCGCCAGGCGACAGGCGGAATATGTCCTCCGTCTGAACCCGCCTCCCGACCGGCAGGTTCGCAATTCCGGTCGTATTGGCGCTCATCCTGCCTTGCCACGGCGCCCTTGTCGTTTCTTATTCCGACGGTTCGGCATCGCGGCGCAAAACAGCATCGGCGGTGACATCCCCGCCCTTTTTCAGGATGCGAAATTTCGGCGCGGCGTTCAGCGAAAAGCTCAGCCGCAGGGTGTAGGCATGGTCGCTTCCGCCTGAAAATGCCTGATAGATGAGGTTGTAACGCCCGTCCGGCACCGCAACGGCGCGGGCATCGAAGACCGTGCCGATCCGGAGCGGACCGGTGACATGGAAGGGAACCTGCACGGCCCACAGCGCGCTTGGATCAAGGGCAGCGTCGTGTGAGGTTTCGACCAGAACCCGGCACTCGCCGTCATGATCCGGCACGCCGAAGGAGACGAAGCCGTCCGCCCACGCGAAGCCCTGCGCCACATGCTCGTCCGTCCACAGCAGGCCGGAAATTTCACGGCTTTCGCTCCCGACCAGCACCTGCGCATGATCGACCACCATCGGGAAATCAGCCAACATCATTTGCCTGCAACCCTGAACAGGCGCCTTGCGGCTATACGCTGCGCCGTACCTGCCAGGCGAGATAAGTAATGGCCGCTCCGACACTGATCAGTTCGATCCCGAGCAGCAGCCCGATCAGCCAGATCGCCGTCACCGGCAGACTTGCCCACAATATGAGGGACAGGGCGATGCCGACGAGGCCGCTCGCCAACACCCAGCCCCAATTGGGAAAGGGGCGGATCGTCAGCGCGAATACGATCTTCGAAATCCCCTCTATCATGAAGAACACGATGATGAGCAGCGTGACGGTCAACAGTCCCTGCGCGGGATCGCGCAAAAAAAGAATGCCTATAAGCACGCCAAGGATGACGGAGATCAGTTGCAGCCAGAAATAAGGTACCTGCCGTGCCCCCAGCAGACCGATGCCCTGCACGAGGCCGCTGAGAATCAGCAGCCAGCCGAGAAGAACGACTACGGCGACGGATGAAACGACAGGATAGACGATCGCCAGGATACCGCCTGCGACAAGCAATACGCCTTGCACGAGATACAGCAGGGAATGCCGCTTGATCGCGTCCCGCACCGCTTCGCGAAATATCTGCGCCGCATCGTCCAACGAGATTGCCATTATTCCTCCATGAAGCGCCAACCGGCAAAATCATCGCATATTCAAAGCGATGTTTGCAACCGTTTCCCGGCCATGCGTTTCCCGGCCACGCGTTTCCGGAGCGCGATTTCCGGCCAGACTCCCCGGCAAGGCCGTCCGTCCGGACATCGCCTGCTGCAACCGCGCGCCGGCCGGAAGCAGGGGCTTGCCGGCGCGTGACAAACAAAACCCTTCTTTCCCCGGCGGCGTTCGCTTAGAGCCGTTCAAGGTTTCACGGAATCGCCGAACGGCTCCAAGTCCTTGTTTTGTCGCGTTTCCAAACCGGAAAAGTGTTTCCACTTTTCCTGGAAACACTCTAGGAAAGAACGGATTTGTTGTGTCTTTTTGCTGGCGGTGCGTACGATGAAGTGGGTTCTTGGTTACCTGTTCCTGTTGCTTGTTGGCCTCGTCATTGCAGGAATTGCGCTGCGCCTGCTGTTTCCCGTTCCCGATATATCGGCCAGGTCATGGTCCGCCGCCATGGGCGCCGATGCGACAAGCGGTCTTGGCCAGCATATGGCGCTGGCCGCATCGGCGCATCCCGGCAAGTCCGGCGTCGCGCCGCTCGAGCGCGGGCACGATGCCCTTGTCAGCCGGCTGGCGCTCATCGAAGCCGCCGGGCATTCGATCGATGCGCAATATTATATCTGGCACGACGATACTTCGGGCCTTTTGCTGCTCGATGCGCTGCTGAGAGCCGCGGAGCGCGGCGTCAGGGTGCGGCTGCTGCTCGACGACAATGGCGTGCATGGCCTGGACAACATCATGGCGGCGCTCAACGCGCAGGATAATTTCGAGATCAGGCTCTTCAATCCGTCGACGGTGCGCTCGCCCAAGGCGCTGGGTTACGCCTTTGATTTCTTTCGCATGAACAGGCGCATGCACAACAAGTCGCTGATGGTCGACGGCGCGGTCGCGATCATTGGCGGGCGCAATATCGGCGACGAGTATTTCCAGGTCGGCGACGATCAGTTTTATGTCGATCTCGACGTTCTCGCCACCGGCGCGATCGTGCCGGAAACGGCCAGGGTCTTCGACGGATACTGGAACAGCCGGTCTGTGCACGCGGTCGAGACGATCATAAGCGGCAAGGGGGACATCGCGGCTTTCCGCGCGGCTGCCGCCGCCGCCAGGGTCAGCGCCACCGCCAGAGCCTTCGAACTGGACATGGCCTCGAGTGCGCGACGCCTCGTCGAGGGCGGCATCGCGCTCGAATGGACCGATGTGAAGCTCGTCGCCGACGATCCGGTCAAGGGTCAGGGCGTTGCCGAGCGCAGTCAGCTCATGATCGTCCGGCTGAGCGACATTCTCGGCACCATCGAGCGCAAGCTGCTTCTCGTATCCGCCTACTTCGTGCCCGGAAAACAGGGAAGCGCCTACTTCACGCGGCTGGCGCGCCAGGGCCGCGACGTGCGGATCCTCACCAATGCCATGAACACGACCGATGTGCTGCCGGTTCACGCAGGATACGTGAAATATCGTGACCAATTGCTGCGGGCGGGGATCAAGCTCTACGAGTTGAAGCTGCGGGCGGGCAGGGAGGACGAGTCCGGGCTGCAACTGAACCCCCTGGGCCTTTCCGGGGCAAGCCTGCACGCCAAGACGTTCGCGGTCGACGACGAGCGCATCTTCATCGGTTCGTTCAACTTCGATCCCCGTTCCGCGATCCTGAACTGCGAAATGGGGTTTCTGATCGAAAGCCCGGCCATGGCGCGCAGCATCGGCGCCGGGTTCGACGGCACGGTCGATGCCATTGCCTATCGTCCCGAGATCGAGATGGATGGCGGGCTCGTCTGGCATGAAAGGCTCCCCGACGGCAGCGAGACCGCGCATCACGACGAGCCCGGAGCCACCTGGTTCGACGTCATGGCCCTGAAGCTCATAGGCCTGTTGCCCGTGGAAGCTCTTCTTTAGGTGACATACCCGTAAAGGATTCCCTTTTTATGGGCGCTGTGGTTCATTGGTCTCAGCCTTGGAGGTTGAGATGGCGCGCTTTGACTTGACGGATTTTGAGTGGTCAGTGATCCAGCCCTTGTT
>JAZIHP010000151.1:0-4422 GCA_036678505.1 Alphaproteobacteria bacterium | reverse complement strand
CCCCCCCCTACAACACCCCCGACCCCACCCCCCCGCCACACCCCGACGCGGGGCGGGGGGGGGGGGGGGGGGGGGCGCGCGGGCCCCCCCCCGGCGGGGGGGGGGGGGGGCGCCCGCCCGGCCCCCCCCCCCGACCGGTTCTGGTTAGAGGATCTTGCCGGCCTCGAAAGCCGAGCGTTGCCCGTCGCGCTCTGCGTCGGGGGCCGACACCAGGCCGTATTCGGCCAGCGGGCCCTCGGGGCCGACCATGTCGTCGGAGAGGAAGAAGTTCACATACTCCTTCAGGCCCGGAACCACGTCGAGGTGAGCCTTCTTCACGTAGAAGAACAGCGGCCGCGACA
This sequence comes from Alphaproteobacteria bacterium, assembly GCA_036678505.1. Taxonomy (GTDB): domain Bacteria; phylum Pseudomonadota; class Alphaproteobacteria; order Rhizobiales; family Rhizobiaceae; genus Mesorhizobium. The sequence continues at coordinate 4,081 of JAZIHP010000151.1, read as the reverse complement.
CCGGATATTCGCCCCTGGCGATGGTCTCGACCGACGGGCTCACGCCCTCGACGGTGGCGACCTTCAGCTTGTCGGCGTTGTTTTCGTAGAAGGCGAGACCGAACACGCCGACGCCGGTCTTGTTGGAATCGATGCGGGCCAGCGTCTCGGTGTAGTCGCCGTCGATATCGACAGCCTTGCCGTCCTTGCGGACCGCGATGCAGGCGGCGGCGGCGGCCTTGTCGTCGATGCCGGTCGCCTTGATGGCTTCGAGGGCGCCGGAGGCCTTGCAGCCTTCCGTCATCAGCTTCTCTTCGAAGACTTCACGGGTGCCGTGCTTTTCGCCGGGGATGTAGGCGGCGATATCCCAGTCCGGCAGCGCCGGGTTGACTTCGTTCCATTTGGCGACCTTGTTGTCGGCCAGCTTGCCGTCGACGACGACCTGGGCGGCGAGCGCCTTGTAGAGGTCCTGCGCGGTCAGGGCCCAGTCAGGGCCGTTGATGTCGGTGGCGAAGACGATGCCGTCATAGCCGATGCGCACTTCCTGGATGTCGGTCACGCCGGCATCGGCGCAAGCCTTCACTTCCGATTCCTTGATCGGGCGCGAGGAGTTGGCGATATCGATGGTGTTTTCGCCGACGCCCTTGCAGAATTCCTTGAGGCCGCCCGAGGAGCCGCCCGATTCCACGACCGGGGTCCTGAAGTTCGAATAAGCCTCGGAGAAATTCTCGGCAACGATCTTGGCATAGGGAAGAACGGTCGACGAACCGGCGATCTGGATCTGGTCGCGCGCCGAGGCGAAGCCGGCCGTAGCGGCCAGTGCAAGCGCCGCAACCGAGGCGGTGAGAAGATATCTGTTCATGTGGCCTGCTCCTGTTCGGATGGTCTGGCAGCGCTCTTGTCCCAGCGCCCGCTGTGGCCAATAGACCCCGATTATTACAGGTGCATGACAGTTTCGTGTCGATCCGGTAAAGCTTGCCGCACAAGGCTTTTGCGGTGCAAGGCCGGCCCGTTTCCGGGCCGGAGGCGCAACCGGCCTTTCCGCGCCGGAGGCGCAACCGGCCCATGTAATTGTTATCCTGAAATTTGCAGCGGCGGGGAGTAAAGCCGAAGATGCTGAAACGCCGCTGCAAAAAACGGGCCCGTTTTCCGCCCGAGCCGCCGGCTGGCCGCAAGGCAGGCGGGCGGGGCGCCTCAGCCGTGTTCTTTTTCCACCGCGCCGGACTGGCCGAGCCAGCGTTCGAGCTTGGCCATGAGCGCGCGCGGGCTGACCGGCTTCGGCAGATAATCGTCCATTCCGCTTTCCAGGCACCGCTCCCGGTCGCCCTTGAGCGCATGCGCGGTCACGCCGACGATCGGCACATGCGTCGTGCCGGTCTTCTCGCTCAGGCGGATCCGTCCTGTGGCCTCGTAGCCGTTCATCTGCGGCATCGAGACATCCATCAGGATCATGCGCGGCCGCATCCGGTGGAACGCCTCCACGGCCAGTCGCCCGTTCCCCACGATCTCGAAGCTGTAACCGCTGTCGCAGAGGATCTGGGTAAAGACGAGCTGGTTCACCTCATTGTCCTCGGCGACGAGAATGTCGAGGCGGCCATCCTGTGTTCTGTCAGCGGGGAGGGAAGCTGTCGCGGGCGGCGCCTCGCGGGCGGGCTCCACCGCCGCGCTTGCCGGCGCAGAATGGCTTTCAGCGCCGACGGAGGTGGAAAAGCCCCTGTGCCGCTGGATCGCTTCGACCACGGCCTGCAGCAAGGCGGAGGAACGAACCGGCTTGGTCAGATGCGCGTGGATACCCAAATCCCGGCACTGCGGATCGGCCATGGAATGATCGACCGAAGTCAGCAGGATGATCGGCACGTCGCGCAGGTCCGGATCGCCGCGCACCGCGGCGGCCACATCCGGGCCGTTCATGCCCGGCATCTGATAGTCGAGCACGATGCATTCGACGCCCAGGCCATGCGCGGCGGACGCCTTCAGCACCTTCAGTCCTTCCACGCCATTCGCCGCCGCGCAGGAATCGAATGCCCACGCCTGCATCTGCTCGGTCAGGATCGCGCGGTTGACCGCATTGTCGTCGACGATCAGCACGCGCGCGCCGGTCACGTCGACGGGTGGCGCCGGCCCCGCCGCCGGGCGGCTGCCTTTTTCCAGCGGAATATCGAACCAGAATGTAGAGCCGCGCCCTGTCTCGCTCTCCACGCCGATTTCGCCTTCCATCAGCGCCACCAGACGCGACGAGATGGCAAGGCCGAGACCGGTGCCCTCATGCCGCCGCGTCGAGGACCCGTCGACCTGGCTGAACTTGCCGAACACCATCGCCAGCTTGTCGGAAGGAATGCCGATGCCCGTATCGGTCACCGCAAAATGCAAAGTGGCCAGATCGTCTGCCTGCCGGGCGGAGACGTCGACCAGCACATGGCCGTGATCGGTGAATTTCACGGCATTGCCGAGCAGATTGAGCAGGATCTGGCGAATGCGCCCGGCATCCCCCAGAAACCACGTTTCCATGCCCGGCTCGAAGCGAACCACAAGCTCCACGTCCTTTTCCCGGGCCCGCGCCGCCACCAGCGCGACGGCATCCTCGACCACCTCCCTCACTTCGAAGGAAGCCTTGACCAGAACTATCTGACCGGCGTCGATCTTCGAGAAATCGAGTATGTCGTTGATGATCGACAGCAGGGCGTTGCCCGATTTGACGATGATGTCGGTGAAAGTCTTCTGCTTGGGGTCAAGGCCCGTCTTCGACAGAAGCTCGGCCATGCCGAGCACGCCGTTCAGCGGCGTCCTGATCTCATGGCTCATATTGGCCAGGAATTCGGATTTGGTGCGGTCCGCCTGCTCGGCGCGGCGGCGCGCATCCACCAGTTCCGCCTCGCGCAGCTTCAGTTCCGTGATGTCGGTCGTCGAGCCGATCAGATAGCGCGAACCGTCGGAAGCCTTCATCGCGCTCTTGCGCGCGAACTGATGGCGAACCTTCTGGTTCGCCCCGACGACCATTTCCTCGCCTTCCTGCGTTTCTCCGGTGCGCAGCACGGCCAGGTCGCTTTCCGTCATCTCCCGGCCATGAACCCCGAACAGCTCCATATCCGTCTTGCCGGCCGCTTCCGCCGCGCCTATTCCCGTCAGTTCGCTCCAGCCGCGATTGACGTAGAACAGCCTGAGATCCTCATGCTTGGCATAGATGGAAACCGGAACATTATCGATAAGGCCGCGAAACAGCTCGTTCTCGCGCATGCTTGCGCGCAACGCCTCTTCACGGTCCTTCAGTGCGGTGACGTCGTAATAGGAGATCAGCCTGCGCCCGCCGGAAAGCGCGGTAACGGAATAGATCATGGTGCGGCCGTCCGCCCGGCGGAATTCGCGCGGCAGCACCTCCCCGTTCCTGATCTCGGCCTCCCGGCCTGCGACATACTCCTCCCATTCGCGGTCTTCCACGCCATAGATGCCGGTGTGGCGGTCGGCTTCCAGAAGCGCACGGAAGGCGCGCCCGCCGCCGACGTGGCCGGGGGAGAGGTTCCAGAGCTTCCAGAATGCCTTGTTGATCAGCTCGACATTCAGATGCGCGTCGACGATGACGATGGCCATGTCGAGCGAGTTCACCATCATTTCGAGGTCGAACCGCAGCTCCCTGCTTCGGGCTTCGGCTCTGAGAGCCTCCGCCTTGTGCCCCTCCAGCTCGGTCACGTCGCTACAGGTGGAAATGAGCATTCCCGCATCCGTGCGGATCGCCCGGCTGAGAAACACGCGCCCATTGGTGAACCGCATCAGGATGGACCGGTCCGAAGCATTGGCGCGGGCCTGCAACAGGTTGTCGCGCCAGACAGCCCCGTCCAGCCCTTCGGTATCCCACACGCCCCGCTCAAGCCCGGCATCGAGAATATCGGAATAGGAGACACCCGGTCTGATCACATCGGCCAGAGAACAATACAGCCGCAGCAGGGCATCGTTGTGGAGCACCAGCACGTCGTTCTCGTCATAGAGACACATGGCCTCGTCGATCGCGTTGAGCGCGGCAAGCGCCTGTCTCGTCTCGCGCACGGCTGTGGTGGACGCGGCTGGGGTGGACGCGGCCGGGGCAGGCGCGGCTGGAGCGGGCGCGGCC
>JAZIHP010000150.1:0-4430 GCA_036678505.1 Alphaproteobacteria bacterium | reverse complement strand
TGTATATCCCGGCTCGATGGCATTGATGCGGATGCCGGCCCCCCCCCATTCGCCCGAAAGCCCCTCCACCAGATTGGTGACCGCCGCCTTGCCGGGGCCATAGGCATGAAGCGGGGTGGAGCGGCGCGCGGTGATCGAGCTGAGCGCCACAAGGCTGCCGGAACGGCGCGGGATCATGTGGCGCGCCATCTCCCTGAGAGACAGAAAGGTGCCGCGGAAATTGATCTCATAGATGCGGTCGAAAACCTCCATGTCCAGTTCGGCCGGCGGCTTCGGTGTCTGGACGATGCCCGCGGACGTAATGCCGCCCGAGATGGCGCCCATATCGCGCTCTACGGCGGAAACGGCATCGATGACGCTCTGCTCATCAGCCACATCGAGCTCAAAAGCTTTTCCGCCGATCCGCTCCGCGACGCTGCGGGCCTGGTCCATGTTGCGATCCAGTATGGCGACCTGTGCGCCGCGTGAGGCTGCAACCTCCGCGCATGCTGCACCAATGCCGCTGGCGCCGCCGGTGATGGCAATGATGCGATCTGCAAGCTGAGCCTGCTGCGACATGGTTTTCTCCCTCGAATATGGTGGAAACGTAACATAAATGAATTATGAGTCAATTATCATTTTGTTGACATGGCAGATGCGGCGGTTCTAGCCTGCGGGCAGCAATTCGGTGGAGGAAAGCCATGACGATCGCGCAGGAGCTCGCGCAATTCACTTCAGCGCTGACGCGGGAAAACATTCCCGAAGACGTCCGGGAGAAGGCCCATGCGTGCCTTCTCAACGGCTATGGCGTCGCCATTGCCGGCCTCGCAACGCCCTATGAGGCCGTAGCCCGCCAGGCAGCCCTTGCCATGTATGGCGGGGCCGGAGAGGCGACGCTGCTCGGCAGCGGCGAAATGAGCAGCGTTACCGGGGCGGCCATGGCCAATGGCGCGCTTTTCCATGGCCGTGGACAGGAAGACACCTGCGGTGCGGCGCATCTCGGAGCGGTGATGATCCCGCTTCTGATGGCCCTCGTTGAAAGCGGGCGGGCCAGCATCACCGATCTGATACCGGCAATGGTCGCCGGTTACGAAGTGGGCGGGCTGTTCGAGGAATTGCTGGCTGGCGACACCACGCCCAGGGGTTTTCGCGCCACCACCCTTTACGGAACAGGTGCTGCCGCAGCGGCGGTCGCGCGGCTTTTGCGGATGGATGCCGAACGGACCTGCGCGGCCCTTGGAAATGCCGTTTCCTTTTCAGGCGGGCTTCTCCAGACCTTTGCGGAGGGAACCGACGAATGGCGCTATCAGGTTGGCGTCACCGCGCAGGCCGGCTGGACCGCGGCGGAGCTTGCAAGGGCCGGCTCCGTCAGCCTGCGTGAGGCATATGAGGGAGCCAAGGGTCTGGCCCGGGCCTTTGCGGGGCGGCCGCTGGATACCGAAGATACGGTGTCAAGGATCGGCCGCGACTGGCAGACCTTGCGCGTTGCCTTCAAGCCGTTCCCGGTCTGCGCGTTCAACCAGACCCCGGTGACAGCGGCTTTGTCCCTGCGTGAGAAACTGGCGGGGCAGTCCATCGAAAACGTGGTGGTGCGCATGAACCCCTATGAATGCGGCTATGCGGGAATGGACAGCAAGGGCCCCTTCTCGACGATCGGCGGCACGTTGATGAGCATCCCGTTCTGCATCGCCCAGACCCTTCTGCGCGGTGCGCCTTCAATGGCCATGATGACCAGATATGATGACGCCGAAATCAATGCGCTGGTCGAAAAAGTGCATCTGGTTGCGGACGTGGAAGTGCCCGTTCTTTGCTGCCGCATCGAATTGCAACTCGCAGGTGGCGCAATCCTGTCCGAAGCTTGCAACATGACCCCTGCCGACTACGCCTGGAGCTTCGGCGAATTGCAGGACCGCCTGACGCGGACCGCAGCGCAGGAAGGACTGCCTGCCTCATGCATCGCTGGTCTCGGCACTTTTTGCCGGGATCCGGAGGCTGCAGGCATTGCCTTCCTGAATGACGTTTTTGCGCGTGCGCGTCCACTGATCCACCGCTGACGGTCGCCTGACAAAAAGCTCCCGCATCTTCCGAGGCGGGGGCTTTTGTTTCGTGGTGGCCGGAAATTCAGTGAACGGCTGCGTACATCAGGTTTTCTTCCGTCGCGTCGAGCGGCGAAAACTCCTCGACCACCCTGCCCTGCCGGGCGACCAGCAGCCGGTCGGACAGCTGCATCACCTCCGGCAGGTAGGAGGAAATGACCACCACCGCCTTGCCTTCATCGGCCAGCCTGTTGATCATCTGATGGATCTCGGCGATCGCCCCCACATCGACGCCGCGCGTGGGTTCATCGAAGATGATGAGTTCGGGCTCCTGGATCAGCGACTTGGCTATCACCACTTTCTGCTGGTTGCCGCCTGAAAGCTCGATGACCTTTGCATCCTTGCTGACGGCGCGGATGTGCAGCGACTTGCCCCACTCTTCGCCGATGCGGTTCATTTCCGACCGGCGCAGCCAGAACTTTCGCCATCCCGCCTTGGCGAGCTTGCCCATGAAGATGTTGGCCTTGATCGACATGGTCTCGAAAAAACCTTCGATCTTGCGGTCCTCGGTGATGTAGGCGACCCTCTCGCGCAGGCTTTGCGCCGGCACGCGGTAGCGCACACGCTTGCCGCGGATGAACACCTCGCCGCCGTTGAGATAGTTGCGCTTGATCGCGCCGGACACGACCTTGAAGGTTTCCGTCCGGCCCGAGCCGACAAGGCCGAACACACCCGTCACCTGTCCCGCGAACACCGACAGCGAATTGTTGCGGACCATGTTGCCGACACGCAGGTTGGAGACCTGGAGAATTCGCTCGCCCGGTGGACGGACGAAATCCTTGCGCTTGCCATAAAGCTCTTCCGACAGGCTCCGTCCCACCATCGACTGCACGATGCGCGCCCGGTCGAAACTGGCGGTGTCGTCGGTGACGACATGCTGCCCGTCACGCAGGATGGTGATGCGATCGGAGATCGCCAGTGCCTCTTCCAGCGCATGACTGATGAAGATGATGGCGACGCCCCTGCTCCGCAGAGTGCGCACGAGGTCGAAAAAGTGCTTCTTTTCCTCCGGCGTCAGCGTTGCGGTCGGCTCGTCGAAGACGATCACCCTTGCATTCGACAGCATGGCCCGGGCGATTTCGATCATCTGCTTCTTCGCCGCGCCCAGCGTCTGGACCATGGCGGTCGGGTCAACCTGAAAGTTCAGAGCCTGCATGAATTGCTGCGCGGCGATGTTGATGCCGCGCAGGCGATTGAAGAACTGCTCGTTGCCCATGAACAGGTTCTGCGCCACGGTCATCGACGGAACGAGGCTCGTCTCCTGAAACACCATGGCGATACCGGCATCGAGGGCGGCTGCCGGGGTGCGCAGATGAACGGGCTTGCCGTCGAGCAGAATTTCTCCGGAGGTGGGATCGACAACCCCAGCGATCATCTTCGTAAGGGTCGATTTTCCGGCACCGTTCTCACCGAGAAGGGCATGGACCTCACCCGGCACCAGGGTGAAATTGATATTCTCTACCGCAGGCACGCGGGCATAGAGCTTGGTGAGGCCACGCAGTTCCAGAACAGGGGTCATGCCACACCTCCGGCCACACCGTTTGCCGCGCGGATTTCCTGAAGCTTCATGCGCAGCAGACGCCCCGCTCCCTTCGAAAGGACCAGCACTTGGTCGCCGCGTTCGAGCGTTGTCACGATGCCATGGTTCATACCGCCGACCCGGCTGTGAACGGACATCAGCGGATTGCGGTTTGCGTCGCAGCGCACGGCAAGACCGTAGGAGCGCGGTGGCGCCCAAGGCTTCAGGATGCCCATGTGTTTGACGCCACCGCTTTGCAGCGGCTCCAGAAAATCCTCTCCCGACGAAAGCGCCGGAGAAATCCAGTATTTCGGGTCGATGGTTTCCATCATCTCGCGGCGGAACGAGTTCTCCTGCAGCACGAATTCCACGATCTGCGCGCGCCCCGAAAACAGCGACAGCCAGAAGCCGCCATCGGCTGTCGGCGTGATGCGGGCGGGATAGCCGGGAAGCTCGCCGGTGGCATCGCCCTTGCCGGCACGGCGCAGGCGGTGGCGCCAGCTTTCGGAAATCAGGATGCCGTCATCGCTCTCCATCGCGCCGAAGGCCCAGGCCAGATCGCTCTGGAGCAGTTCTGTCTTGCCGGTGGCCGGCTCAAGCGCCACAAGGCGCCCGGACCTTCCGCGGATCATCAGGTCATATTGCCACTTCGCACCTTCGTAGCGCGCGGAAGCATCGCAAACCAGAATACGCCCGTCGTGCATGACGGAAAGAGCGGTGATCGCCCTGAAGCGCCGCCCGCATGCCTCGGCGATCGGGGCAGCCCCGCCTTCGATCACGATGTGGTCTCCCAGTGCGACAACCCGGCGGCCATCGGCAAGGACGGTCAGGGCGGG
>JAZIHP010000149.1:0-4441 GCA_036678505.1 Alphaproteobacteria bacterium | reverse complement strand
GAGGTGGGCCGCAGAGAGGCGGGCCGGACGGGGCGGCCGATGCGCGGCGCAACAAGATCCGCACGATCATCAGCCCGCGCACCGGGGCTCACGATACCGAAGCGCTGGCCATCCGCGCGGCGGCGCCGATGCGGGAGGCGGAAAAGCCGCTTCCAGTGCATTGCGCCCATGGCGTCCACCGCGGGGCTGGCCTCGGCCATCCATGCGGGCGCGATTGCCGGCAAGGGCGAGATTGCAGCTTTCTCCCGATTGCGGCCATACGCGCGCGAGTGCCGTTCAGGGGTGCCGCCCGGAAGTGCCGCTCGGGAGTGCGCTCGGGGAGGGAGCGATACGGGGTGTAGCGCTCGCGTGGGACCGGTTTAAGGAAACCATCGGCTTCTGAAGCCCGCCATGACCGGCCGGGCCCGCCGCTTGCGGAAATTATTTTCCGTACGCGTACGGGTGCGACATGGTGCCCGAGTGACTTCCGTTGTGGCGGGAATTACTGAAATTACAGAAATTCCTGAAATCCGGTCCGTCATGAACCTTCCGCCACTCATTCAGTCGTTCGTGCTGCATTTCGGCGAAATGGGCAGCCGCTGGGGCATCAACCGCACGGTCGGCCAGATCTATGCGCTGCTCTATGTCTCCCCGGAGCCCCTGTGCGCCGATCAGATCGTGGAGGGGCTGGGCATCTCGCGCTCCAATGTCTCCATGGGATTGCGCGAGCTTCAGGCCTGGAACCTGGTGGCGCTGCGCCACATTCCCGGCGACCGGCGCGATTTCTTCGCGGCGCCCGATGACATATGGCAGATCCTGCGCACGCTGGCGGAGGAGCGCAAGAAGCGCGAGGTCGATCCCACCCTTTCGGTTCTGCGCGAGCTCCTGATGCAGCAGCCCGGCAGCGAGGAAGAGCGCTTCGCCCAGTCCAGGCTCATGGAGATGAATGGACTCATCGAACAGCTCACGAACTGGTATGATGACGTCAAACGACTCGATACGGAACGGCTGGCGACCTTGCTCGGCCTCGGCTCCAAGGTGACGAAGCTGCTCGATGCGAAGGATCGCATCGTTTCGCTCGGCCGCAAGCGCAGGGGGGACGGACAACCGTGAGCGCGTCCGACACGGCGATTGACCGGCGACTGGCCGAAAAACCGGTCCTGCGAAAGCCGGTTGACGCCGGAGCCGCTCAAATTCCGGGACCGGTGGCGGTCGGGACGGAGCGGCGGCGCCCGTCAACTCCGTCTGCATCGCCGGGCTGGCTGGCGATCGTTCTTCAATGCGCTGCATCGCTGATCTGGATCGGGCAGGCCGCGCTGCTGGCGCTCGCCATCGGCGGGCTCGCGGCCGGCGCCGGGGCCGATGCGGTGATCTGGCCGGCATTCGCGGTGTTCGTGCTCGGCCTGTTGCGGGCCGGCATGGAGCGGGCGGGTTCGCGTCTGGCCTTCACCGCCGCGCGCCGGGAACTCTCCGAGTTGCGAGTTCGTGCCGTTTCGATGCTCGCATCCCGGTCGCCGATCGATGCCTCGCGCCCGTCATCCGGGTTCGTGGCCAGCACCATGGCCGAACAGGCCGAGGCGGTGGTGCCTTATGTCGCGCGCTTCCAGCCGCTGCGCTGGCGCGCCGTGATCGTTCCGCTGGCCATATTCGCCTGCGTCCTGCCGCTCTCCTGGGCGGCTGCGCTGATCATGCTGATCGCGCTGCCGCTGATCCCGATCTTCATGGCGCTGATCGGCTGGCGGGCGAAGGAAGCGAGTGAGCGCCAGCTTGCCAGGATGGGCGACATGAACGCTTTCCTGCTCGACCGGCTGCGCGGTCTTGCCACCATCCGCAGCTTCGGCGCGGTCGACCGCACGGCGTTGCGCCTGCGCGACGAGGCCGATCTGTTGCGTCAGCGCACCATGGCGGTGTTGCGCATCGCCTTCCTGTCCTCGGCTGTGCTGGAGCTGTTCTCGGCGCTGGGCGTCGCGATGGTGGCCGTTTATGTCGGTTTCCATTTCCTCGGCCAGCTTTCGTTCGGAGCCTGGGGCGGGCGATTGTCTTTGGCCGAGGGCGTGTTCATCCTCATGCTCGCGCCCGCCTTCTTCGAGCCCATGCGCGATCTTTCCGCGGTCTGGCATGACCGCGCCGCCGGAGTGGCGGCCCTGGAGGCGCTGGAGAAGGTGACGGCGGCCGGCGAGCCGATCGTGACCGCCGAACGGGCGGACGCGGCGAAAGCCGATGGCGTCGCCGCCGGCATCGCCATCGACAATCTGCATTTCAGCCATGCCGCACAGGGATCTGGCGCAGAGCGGCGCGCTGTCTTCGATGGCGTGTCGCTACAGATCGCACCCGGCGAGCGCGTCGCCGTCATGGCGCCGAGCGGCGGCGGCAAGTCCACCCTGCTTGCGCTGATCGCCGGGCTGGCAGTGCCGCAGGCCGGCACGATCCGCATCGGGGGCGAGCGGCTAAGGCCGCCGACGGCGGCGCGGCTGCGGGCGGGCATGGCGTGGATCGGCCAGTCGCCGCATATTTTTCCGGGAACGCTTGCGGCCAATGTCACGCTTGGCCGGCCCGGTCTGGGCGAAGGCGCGGTCGATGCCTCGCTCGATGCCGCCCGTCTCGGCGATGTGGGCCGGGCTCGCAAGTCCGCGCTTCTGGGCGAGGGCGGGGCAGGGCTTTCCGGCGGCGAGGCGCTGCGTCTTGCCCTTGCGCGCGCGGCCGCGACGCCCGGTGCCGGCCTCGTTCTGGCCGATGAGCCGACCGCGCATCTCGACCGGCGCACGGCGGATGAGATCACCGATATGCTGCTGGACATCGCCGAAGGGCGCACGCTGGTCGTCGCCACGCATGATCCGGTTCTGGCGGCCCGCATGGACCGCATCGTCACGCTCGATGGAGCGGCGGTGAACGAGGAGCGGACATGAGCGCTGTGCAGCATCTGCGCGCGGTCGCGGCGCTGTTCCGGTCCGATAACAGGCCGATGCTCGCAGCCGGTGCGCTGCTGGCGCTGTGCACGGCGCTGGCGGGCATTGCGCTGCTTGGCCTGTCCGGCTGGTTCATCACGGCCACCGCGCTTGCCGGAGCCTCCGCAGCGACCGCGCTTGCCTTCGACGTTTTCGCACCCGCCGCCGGCATCCGCTTCCTGGCGCTCGCCCGCACTTTTTCGCGTTACGGCGAACGCGTGGTCACGCATGACGCGACATTGAAAGTGCTGGCGCGCCTGCGCGAGCGGGTGTTCCGCGGCTTTGCCACCGACATGCAGGCGCGCAGCCTCGCGGCGCGCCCTTCCCGTCTGCTCTTCAGGCTCACCGTCGATATCGATGCGCTGGATGCGCTTTATCTGCGCGTTGCGGTGCCGCTGGCGGCGGCGCTGGGTTCGGCGCTGGTCACGGCTGCCGCGCTTGGCCTGGTCGCGCCGGTTCTGGGCATCGGCATCGGCCTTGTGCTCTTCTCGTGCGGGCTTGCCATTCCGGCGTTTGCCGCCGCCCGCGCGCAAAAGCCGGCGCGGCGGCGTGCCCATGCGCTGGAAGTGCTGCGTTCGCGCACCATCGACCTGATGCGCGGCCAGACCGATCTGGTGATGACGAACAGGCTGGCCGCACAGGCAGCGGCGGTTTCCCAGGCCGATGCGCGGCTTGCCGCTGCCGACGATGCGCTGAACCGCAACGAAACCAATACGGGCTTCGCCTTCGCCGTCGCCGGCGCGGCGTTGCTGGCAATCACGCTGATCGCCGCCGCCATGCTGGTGGAGCGCGGCGCCATCGGCGCGCCGGTCGCGGCGCTGGCGGTGTTCGTGGCGCTCGCCTGCCTCGAACCGTTCGCCGGCCTGCGCCGGGGCGCGCTGGAGCTTGGGCGGGTTCTGCTGTCCGCCCGCAGGCTGGGGCCGAAGCTTGCCCGGACGCCGGATGAGGCGCGCGGCTCCGCTTTGCCTGCCAACCCCGCCAATGCGATCGAGATCGGGGACGCCACGCTCTCCTACCGCTTCGGCGAACGCCCGGTCCTGGAAGGCCAGTCGCTTTCGGTCGCCAGAGGCGAGCGCGTTGCCTTGATCGGCGCCAGCGGAGCCGGCAAGTCGACGATGCTGTCGCTGATCGCGGGCGAACTGGTTTCGCAGGCCGGCACGACAGCCGCGCTGCCGGCAACCTTGCTCACCCAGCGCACGGAGCTGTTCCGCGACAGTTTGCGCGGCAATCTCCGGATCGCGCGCGCCGATGCCGGCGACGGCGAAATGATGCAGGCGCTGCACGCGGCGGGGCTCGGCTCGTTTGTGGCCGGGCTGCCCGAAGGTCTGGACGCCATGCTGGGCGAGGGGGGCACGGGGCTGTCCGCCGGTCAGGCCCGCCGCCTGGCGCTCGCCCGCCTGTTGTTGCGCGACACGCCGGTGTGGCTGCTCGACGAGCCCACCGAAGGCCTGGACGGCGCGACGGCCCGCGATGTCGTCGAACGCCTCGGCGCCTGTGCGGAAGGTCGCACGCTCGTC
>JAZIHP010000148.1:0-4500 GCA_036678505.1 Alphaproteobacteria bacterium | reverse complement strand
AAACCCTCCAGGCGCAGCGGCGGGCGGCACTATGTTTGGGGCAACGGCGCCCGCAAGGCCGCCGGGGTTTGGGGGGGCGCCGCGGGCGGCGCCGATTCCATTGCGGTCCTTCCCCACACGATTGGCCACGGCCTTCCGGAAGGAACCGCACGGCGCATCGCCCGCAATCTGCATATGCTCGTCGCGCAGGAACAGATCGATCTTTCCGGCGTAGATGAACTGGTCGAAGATCTTTGCCAGCAGGGCTGGGCCGAATTTCAGCGCATCGAGCAGGATGGCGGCATCCTGCCGAGCCTGAAAGCCGGCCATATCCAGAACCGGGTAAAGGCCGCAGCCAGACAGCGCCGGATTGCCTTGGCGCCGCAGCAAAGTGCGGCCGGCACAATTCCCGTGCCGACGCTTGCCGCGGAACGCCATCCCGCGCCCACCGATGGCGTCGTCTTCTGCGAGGCCTTGCGCCCCCTGTTTTTCGACAGAACAGGCGAGACGGCATCACCGCAATAAAGAGACGCGCGGGCGCTCGTCCCCGAGAGCCCGGCGAACCTCAAATATCCGCCGTTCAGATATCCGCAGTCAGGTCGACGATCTCCCATTCGCGGCCGTTTACGGTCACCAGTTCGCCAGCCTTCCTGCCGAACAGGGCCTGCGCCATCGGCGAGATATGCGAGATAGAACCTTTCGCGGGCTCGGCCTCGTCCTCCCCCACGATCCGCCATCGGGCCGCCCGGCCGTCTTCGTCTTCCAGCGCCACGGTCATGCCGAAGCGTACGATATCGGCATCGGCATCCGGCACGGAAAGCTCGGCGCTCTCGCGCCGCGCCGCCCAATAACGCAGATCGCGCGCGGCAAGCTCCAGACGCTCGCGGTCGCCTTCAGCCTCCGCCCGCACCATCTCTTCGCGAAGCCGGACCATCTCCGCCTCGATCAGGGCCAGTCCGCGTGGGGTGACGAGGTTGCGATGCGGGCTCACCGGGCGTTCGCCAAGGGCGGCAATCGCGCTTTCGTTATCGTCTTCCCGGGTAAAGGCTCTGCTCATCGCGGCTCAATCCGCAAATGCGGCAGGGCGAACCTCACCGACCTTCGCGCCATTGCGGCTCATGATGGGCTTGCGCGCCAGCTCGCGCAATTCATCCGCAAGCGGTTCATCCTTTTCAAGAAGCTTGCCCAAAACCGCGGCAATCATCGCTTCAGCCGCGCGAACGGCCCCATCATCGCATTTCAGCGCGATCCCGAAGCCCAGTTCCGGCACCGCCGCGCAATAGACGCCCTCGGCTCCCATCTTGACGAAGATGCGGCCGGGCGCGGCCTTCATCAGGGCTTCGTCGGCGCGGCCCGTGCCGGAAACCATGAAAGGCTCCGCCATGCAGGCCGAAAGCAGCCGCTGGCCGGCCTTTGCCCGTTCCGGCGGCAACCCGGTTCCCGTCGCTATTTTGGCAAACCCCATTGCGAAACTGCGCAGCGGCACCGCATAAGTCGGGATCGAGCAACCGTCGGTTCCGCAGCTGCCCACATCATGGGCAGCGCCCGTCACCGCCTCCATGGCATCGCGCACCAGCCCCTGCAACCGGTGGTCCGCCTTCACATAGCCCTCATGCGCGATACCGGAATGGCGGCAGGTGCAAAGAAACCCGGCATGCTTGCCGGAGCAGTTGTTGTGCAGGGCATCGGGTTCGCCGCCTGCCCGCGCCAGAGCCAAAGTGGCGGCATGGTTGTCCGGCCAGTGGCAGCCGCATTCCAGCGCCGTTTCATCCAGCCCGGCGCGCAGCAGCATCGAACGCGCGGTCTCGGCATGCAGGGGCTCGCCGGAATGGGACGCGCAAGCCAGAGCCAGTTCGCGGTTTCCAAATCCATAAGCGTCCGCCGCACCGCTCTCCACCAGAGGCAGTGCCTGAATGAGCTTCACCGCGGAGCGGGGAAAGACCGGTCGCTGCGTCTCCCCGATTTCCCAGACGGATTTTCCGTCGCCATCGAAAACCGCCACCGCACCACGATGAACGCTCTCAACCAGGGTTCCGCGAAGAACCTCTGCCAGTACCGGATTTGTCACGTCTGCCGGTTCCTCCCAGGCCAGGGCAATTCCCGAACACGCAAGGCGATTTACATTCAGAATTGCGGAAAAACTCGGGAGCGCTTGCGCGCCTCCCGTCGATTATGAAACCTCTTTAGCGCCGTTCATGGTTTCACGGAAACGCCGAACGGCTCCAGCTCCTTGTCTTGTCGCGTTTCCGAACCGGAAAAGTGTGTCCACTTTTCCTGGAAACGCTCTGGAGCCGTTCACGGTTTCACGCAATCGTCGAACGGCTCCAGCTCTTTGTCCTGTCGCGTTTCCGAACCGGAAAAGTGTGTCCACTTTTCCTGGAAACGCTCTGGAGCCGTTCACGGTTTCACGCAATCGCCGAACGGCTCCAGCTCCTTGTCTTGTCGCGTTTCCGAACCGGAAAAATGTCCACTTTTCCTGGAAACGCTCTGGAGCCGTTCACGGTTTCACGGAATCGTCGAACGGCTCCAGCTCTTTGTTTGTCGCGTTTCCGAACCGGAAAAGTGTGTCCACTTTTCCTGGAAACGCTTTAGCGGATACGGTCGAGGATAGACACATAGTTGGCGACAGCCGCCCCTCCCATGTTGAAGATGCCGCCCAAACGGGCATTCGGCACCTGGATGCCGCCCGCTTCGCCGGCGAGTTGCATGGAGGTCAGCACATGCATCGAAACGCCCGTCGCGCCGATCGGATGGCCCTTTGATTTCAGGCCGCCCGACGGATTGACCGGCAGCTTGCCGTCTTTGGCGGTATAGCCTTCGAGCGCCAGCTTCGCGCCCTCGCCGCGCCTTGCCAGTCCCATCGCCTCGTATTCGATCAGTTCGGCGATGGTGAAGCAGTCGTGCGTCTCCACGAAAGAAAGGTCGTCGAGCGTCACGCCCGCCTTCTTCAGCGCCTGCGCCCAGGCATGTTCGCACCCCTCGAAAAGCAGGATGTCGCGCTTCGACATGGGCAGGAAATCCTGCACATGCTCATTGGCGCGGAAGGCGATGGCCCGGCGCATGGACAATGCCGTCGTGGCATCGGTCAGCACAATTGCTGCCGCGCCGTCCGAGACGAGCGAGCAGTCGGTGCGCTTGAGCGGCCCGGCCACATAGGGATTTTTCTCGCTTTCCTGCCGGCAGAAATCATAGCCCAGATCCTTGCGCATCTGCGCATAGGGATTGTCGACGCCATTCTTGTGGTTCTTGGCGGCGATCGCCGCGAGCGCGTCGGACTGGTCGCCATGGCGCTGGAAATAGGCATGGGCGATCTTGCCGAACACGCCGGCAAACCCCGCAGGCGTGTCGCCATCTTCCGGCAGATAGGATGCCTTCAAGAGATTGGCGCCGATCTCCGGTCCCGGCGTGGTGGTCATCTGCTCGGCGCCCACCACGAGCACGAAACGCGCGCCTGAAGCGACGGCCCGAATGCCCTGCCGTACGGCGGCCGAGCCGGTCGCGCAGGCATTCTCCACCCGCGTCGCCGGCGTGAAGCGCAGGCGATCGTCGGTCTGGAGCACGAGGCTTGCGGTGAAATCCTGCGCCGAAAACCCCGCATTGAAATGACCGAGCACGATCTCGCCAACCTCTTGCGGGCCGATGCCCGCGTGCTCCAGCGCTTCGCCCGCCACCTTGGTGATCAGGCTTTCCAGCGTTTCGCCTTCCAGCTTGCCAAAACGCGAATGCGCCCAGCCGACGATGCATGCACTCATGACGATATCTCCCTGTCCATCCGGCCACGCGGCTGAAGACGGCGTTTTGATCCTTGCAAGATAACCACCCTGCCGACCCCGTAAAGCACCTTGTTGCGGGTCATGTTCAAATCGGTCAGTTTTTTATTGATTGATCAGTCAATCAAAAATAAACTAGATTCAAGGAGAAGCCATCATGCCAAAAATCGGAATGGAGCCCTTGCGCCGCCGGGCGCTGATCGATGCGACCATCTCCACCGTCGGCGAACGCGGCACGCTGAACGTGACCGTTTCCGAAATCGCCGGGCGGGCGGGCGTCTCCTCCGCCCTTGCGCACCACTATTTCGGCCCGAAGGAAGTGCTTTTGCAGGCCACGATGCGACAATTGCTGGCCGATCTGGGCCGCGACGCGAATGCGGCGCTGCGCAAGACCGCCACGGCGCGCGAGCGCCTGTCCGCGATCATCGCCGTCAATTTCAATGCCGCGCAGTTTCGCGAGGAAACCGTGCATGCCTGGCTGGCCTTTTATGTCGAGGCCCAGAACTCGCCGCCGCTGCGCCGCCTGCTGCGCGTTTATGCAAGGCGCCAGCATTCCAATCTGATGAGCGCGCTCGTTCCGCTGGCCGGCCGCACGGAAGCCCGGCGCATGGCCGAGGCAATCGCGGCCATGATCGACGGGCTCTACATCCGCCGCGCCCTGCGCGACGGCCTGCCCAATCCGGCAAGCGCCACCGCGCTTGTCGAGGACTATGTAGACGCGAAGCTCAAGCAGCAGGCCAACACTCCATGA
>JAZIHP010000147.1:0-4957 GCA_036678505.1 Alphaproteobacteria bacterium | reverse complement strand
GCGATCGGCTGGGCCGCCTATCGCTATCTGGAGCCCGCCCACGGCGCCAATGCGGATATATTGGGCGGGCTGGTCGGCGTCGTCGCGATCTATCTCGCGGCCATCGCCGACAAGGGGCTCAACATCAACCTGATGTCGCGGCTGGCGCAGCAGGTGGTGATCGTGCTGATCCCGCCGCTGGCCCTCATCTTCCTGGTGCTGGGCACCATCTTCCTCGGCATTGCGACGCCGACCGAGGGCGGAGCTATGGGCGCCGTCGGCGCGCTGGCGATGGCGGCGGTCAAGGGGCGGCTGTCGCTGGATCTGGTCAGGCAGGCGCTTGCCTCCACCACGCGGCTGTCGTCCTTCGTGCTGTTCATTCTCATCGGCGCGCGCGTTTTCTCGCTCACCTTCTATGGCGTGAACGGGCATGTGTGGGTGGAGCACCTGCTCACCTCGCTGCCGGGCGGCGAGCTCGGCTTCCTCATCGTGGTCAGCCTTCTGGTGTTCTTCCTGGCCTTCTTCCTCGATTTCTTCGAGCTCGCCTTCATCATCGTTCCGCTGCTGGCGCCCGCTGCCGAGAAATTGGGCATCGACCTGATCTGGTTCGGCGTGATCCTCGGCGTCAACATGCAGACCAGCTTCATGCATCCGCCATTCGGCTTCGCGCTGTTCTTTCTGCGTTCGGTCGCTCCACGCTCATCATATGTCGACAGGATCACACGCCAGAAAATCGCGCCGGTTACGTCCGGGCAGATCTACTGGGGCGCGGTGCCCTTCGTCGGCATCCAGATCTTCATGATCGCGCTCACCATCTCCGTTCCGGCCATGGTCATGCACTACAAGGGCAAGGTGGTCGATCCCGGCAGCATCGAGATCAGGATGCCGGACCTGCCGGGACTGGGGGAGGGCGGCCTTGGCCTGCCGCCGCTTGGCGGGCCATCGCCCGATCCGGGAACGCCGCCTGCCGCGCCGGCGCCCGCCGTCCCCGATCTTTCGCAACCGCCGGTCTTCAACTGAAACAAATGGATGGAATGAAAAAACCCCGGAGCGCGGCTCCGGGGTTTTCATGTTTGCGGCTGTTGCCGTCAGAGCTTGTTGGCGCGCTGCTGCATCATCATGAAGGTATCGAAATTATATTCGGCCACCTGTGCCCACAGGTAATGATCCTTGCGGAATGCGGCCATCGAATCCCAGATTTTCTTGAATTCCGCGTTCTTGGCGGTCATTTCGGCATAAATCTCGTTGGCGGCGTCGAAGCAGGCCGAAAGGATTTCCTGATTGAACGGGCGCAGCTGCGCACCGTTGGCGACCAGCGAGCGCAGCGCCTTCGGGTTCAGGTAATCGTATCTTTGCAGCATGTCGGCATCCGCCGCGCGGCAGGCGGTGTGCAGCATCGCCTTGTAAGCGGCCGGCAGTTCCTCGTATTTGTCCTTGTTGAACATGAAGTGGACGGTCGGGCCGCCTTCCCACCAGCCGGCATAGTAATAATAGGGCGCGACCTTGTGGAAGCCGAGCTTCTCGTCGTCATAGGGGCCGACCCATTCGGCGGCGTCGATGGTGCCTTTTTCAAGCGACGGATAGACATCGCCGCCGGCAAGCTGCTGCGGCACGACGCCGAGCTTTTCCACCACTGCCCCGGCAAAGCCGGCGATGCGCATCTTGAGGCCCTTGAGATCGTCGAGCGTGTTGATTTCCTTGCGGAACCAGCCGCCCATCTGGGTTCCGGTGTTGCCGCCGGGCAGGCCGAACAGGTTCTGCTTGGCGAGGAATTCATTGTAAAGCTCGATGCCGCCGCCATGGTAATGCCAGGCGTTGCGGCCGCGCGCGTTGAGCGAGAAGGGCACGTCGGAACCGAGCGCCCAGGCCGGGTCCTTGCCCCAATAGTAGTAGCCGACCGTGTGGGCCACTTCCACGGTGCCGGTGCTGGCGGCATCGGCGGCCTGCAGGCCGGGCACCAGTTCGCCGGCGGCGAAGACCTGGATCTGGAAATTGCCGTCGGTCGCTTCCGACAGCATCTTCGCCATCACCTCGCCGCCGCCATAGACGGTTTCCAGCGATTTCGGGAAGGAGGAAGCCAGCCGCCATGTGATCTTCGGGTTGCTCTGGGCAAGGGCCGGGGCGGCAAGCGCTGCGCCCGCGGCAACGGCTCCCATGCCGGTCGTGCCGGCCTTCCTGATGAATGAACGGCGATCCATAAATTCTCCTCCCTTTCCTGATGCTGCGCCGGCCTGGGCAAAGCGCCTCCGCCAGGACGTATTCGATTTGCCGGGCCGGCCATCGGCAAGACATGACACGCGGCCGGTATCGAGTCCAGCGCCAACGGCTCCCGGCCGGCCGGGGCGGACGAGACCTTCGACCATGGTATGAAATGCCCGGCAAGCCGCTTTGAAACTCCGGCAGATGCTTTGGCCGGCGAGACACAAAGTCCCAGATGCGCGCCGCTTATTGTGTTCGGCCACCTCAATCGCCATTAATAGAAAAGCGGTGAGATGAGTAACCGGCTCCGGGCGCCCGCAGGCCGTGCGGGCGCGGGAAACATTGCCGGTGTCGATGCCGCAGGCAAAGCCGCAGGAGCGGCCAAGGAGAGTTCGGCATGAAAGGACGCCCCGCACCGCAACGCACCATCGTAGTAGATGGCAAGCCGCTGCCCGAGGTTCTCGACGAAGCGATGATCGCCGCCGTCGTTCACGGATTTTATGATGAAATCCGCAAGGACGAATTGCTGGGGCCGGTTTTCATGGGCGCGATCGCGCCGGAAGACTGGCCGCATCATCTGGACAAGATGTGTGATTTCTGGTCGGCAACCCTGTTGCGCACCGGCCGCTACGAAGGCCGCCCGCTGGCCCCGCATTTGCAGTTGCCGGGGCTGGGGGAAGAGCATTTCCGGCGCTGGCTTACCCTGTTCCGGGCGACCGTGGGCAAGCTTTGTCCGCCGGAAGTGGCGGCCCTGTTCATGGACCGGGCGATGCGCGTCGCGCATTCCTTCCGGCTGGCGATCGCATTCCACCATGGCGAGGATTCTCTGCGGATCCGGCCGATCCTTGAGGACACATTGTCATGACGGCCCCCGCGAAGCATCTGCCGCTCGGCGCGCGGAAGAGGCAGGGCAGCGAATGGCCCGCTCTGCTTTCCTATGGGTTCCGGCCGTTTTTCCTGGCTGGCGCGTTCTATGCCGGGCTGATTGTGCTGGCATGGTTGCCGATCTTCATCGGCACGATCGAGACGTCCAGCACATTCACGCCGGTGGACTGGCATGTACACGAAACCATGTTCGGTTTTGTGGCGGCCATTATCACCGGGTTCCTGCTCACCGCCATCCCGAACTGGACCGGCCGCCTGCCGGTGCGTGGGGCGCCGCTGCTGGCGCTGGCGTTGTTGTGGCTTGCGGGCCGCGTCGCCGTCTTCTTCTCCGCGGAAACCGGCTGGATCGCTGCCGCGATCATCGATTGCGCTTTCCTTGCCGCTGTTGCCGCCTCGGCGGCGAAAGAGATCGTTGCCGGGCGCAACTGGCGCAACCTCATGGTGCTGGCTCCCGTCACCGTGTTCCTGCTGGCGAACGTGCTGTTCCACATCGAAGCCGGAATTGCCGGCTCCAGCGACTATGCGCGGCGGCTGGCAATCGGCGCTGCCGTGATGCTGATCGCCATCATCGGAGGGCGCATCATTCCTAGCTTCACCCGCAACTGGATGGTGCGCGAGAATCCCGGCCGCCTGCCGGTTCCCTTCAACGGCTTCGACAGGATCGCGCTGCTGGCCTGCGCCATCGCCCTGCTTTTCTGGACGGTCGCTCCCGAGGGCATGGCGTCCGGCATTCTGCTGTGCGTGGCGGCGGCGCTTCACCTGGTCCGTCTGGCCCGCTGGGCCGGCGACCGCACCCTGCGCGATCCGCTGGTGCTGATCCTGCATGCCGGCTACCTGTTCGTGCCCGCCGGACTGTTGCTGGCCGGCGCTTCGGCGCTCGACCCCGCCATCGTTCCGGCGGCCGCCGCGCTTCACGCTTTCGGCGTCGGCGCGATCGGCACGATGACGCTGGCGGTGATGACCCGCGCGACGCTTGGCCATACCGGGCGCGACCTGAAGGCCGATTTGGCGACCCGGCTGATCTATGTGGCGATCGTGCTTGCCGCGCTGACGCGGATCGTCGCGGCTTTCATGCCGGATGAGATCAGCCTGCTGCATCTGTCGGCCGGATTGTGGGCGCTTGCCTTTTTCGGCTTTTGCCTGCGCTATGGCGGTATGTTGCTGCAACCGAAACTGAAGCCCAGACAGCCCTCGCAACCGCCGGGGAGGCCCGCATGACAGCCTCTGCCCGGCGTAGCTTGGTGACGCGGGATGCGGCAGGCGCCTTCACCCTCGATGCCGACATGCTGGCCGGCCATTTCGGCTGGCCGGCCGAGACGCTGCGCGATTTCATGCGGCGCGGCATGGTGGCTTCCACCGTCGAGCGCGGCGAAGACGAAGACCAAGGCAAGTGGCGGCTCACGGTGCGCTGTGGCAACAGAAGATGGCAGGCGATTGTCGGGCCGGACGGCGCGGTTTCCGACGAGCATCTCGAATTCGTACCCTTGCGCGATGCAGGACCGGCGGGAGAGTGAGCGGGGAACCGGGGCGCTGGCGATCCGCCATGCCATGCCCCGAAATCTTCGTTTTTGCCGTAGATTCTTGTTTCTGAAGCCTGTTTTAATGGTCTGGCCAGCTCGATGCATCGCCCGGATACCCGGTTTATGGCGCATGATTATGCGCGTTCATCGGCAGGAAGCTGCTGGCCAGCCGCTCGCCGCCGGCCGGCGCACCAATTTTCAAGCCCGATCCGCCTGACGGCCTCGCTTGTCCGGTTAGAGCAATTCCAGCAAAGGTGCGCAGCGTTTCTGCGTTCGGAAACGCGACAAAGCAAAGACCTTGAGCCGCCCGGCGGTCCCGTAAAGCCCTGAACGGTTCCGGAGCGTTTCCAGGACAAGTGAAATCACTTTTCCGG
>JAZIHP010000146.1:0-5242 GCA_036678505.1 Alphaproteobacteria bacterium | reverse complement strand
CGCCCCGCCCCCCCCGCCCCCCCCCGCGCCCCCCGCCCGCGCCGCCTCCGGGGGGGAGCGGCAGGCTTTCCGCGGCCGTTCCAAAGCGTGTCGCCCGAAAGTGGGAAGCGGTTTCGGGACGACGACCGGCGTGAAAGCGACAGCTTGAAGCGGGGGAGCCGAGCCGAAGGATCGCGACGCGCTTCAGATGCGCCGGAACAGCGCTTCGGCGGCCGAGCGCGTCGATCCCTTGGCCTCGACCGCGGCTTCGATGCGCGCGATTTCGCCGCGCAGCATGTCGATGCGCGCCCGCAACTCGTCCACCGAGAGCTTGCCCAGGTCCTGGCCGATTTCATGGGGCCTGCTTTTTCCCGCCGGTTCATCGTCAAAGATCGCCATGGTCGTTCCCTGAAAATTCCGCCGCATCGGCACGGATGGTTGGCCCGCGCCGCCATTCTGAATAGATGTAAGCATAGATAGGGCGGGAACCCTGTGCAAACAGGCCCGCCGGAACGGTGAAAGGAAGACGAAGCATGACACAGGCCGCCAGTCTGCCGGAAATGATGATGGCGATCGCTATTTCGGAACCGGGCGGGCCGGCAGTGTTGAAACCCGAGCGGCGCCCGCTGCCGCAGCCGGGGCCGGGTGAAATCCTCATCCGGGTGCGTGCGGCCGGCGTCAACCGGCCCGACATCGCCCAGCGCAACGGTTCCTATCCCGCCCCCGCCGGGGCGTCCGACCTGCCGGGGCGGGAGGTGGCGGGCGAGGTGGCCGGGCTCGGAGAAGGGGCGGGGCGCTGGCGCATCGGCGACCGGGTGTGCGCGCTGACGCCGGGCGGCGGCTATGCCGAATATGTGAAGGTGCAGGCCAGCCATGCGCTTCCGGTTCCTTCCGGCTTCACCTTCACCGAGGCCGCGGCCGTGCCGGAAACCTATTTCACGGTCTGGCACAATGTATTCGAGCGCGGCGGCCTCCAGCCCGGCGAGACGCTGCTGGTGCATGGCGGCACGTCCGGCATCGGCACGACGGCCATCCAGCTCGCCACCGCACGGGGATCGCAGGTGATCGTCACGGCCGGTTCGCCGGAAAAATGCGAAAGCTGTCTCAGGCTCGGCGCCGTGCGCGCGATAAATTACCGCGAGGAGGACTTCGTCAAGGCGGTGAAGGAGGTGACGAAGGGCAAGGGCGTCAACGTCATTCTGGACATGATCGGCGGCGACTATGTCGACCGCAACTATATGGCGGCGGCCGAGGACGGCCGCATCGTCCAGATCGCCGTGCAGGGCGGCATGACGGCCACCGCCAATTTCGCCCGGCTGATGGCCAAGCGGCTGGTGCATACGGGCTCCACGCTCAGGCCGCGCAGCGACGAGTTCAAGGGCAGGATCGCACAGGCGCTGGAAGCGGACGCGTGGCCGCTGCTGGCCAGCCGCCGCGTCGCCCCGGTGATGGACATGATCTTCCCGCTTCGGGAGGCGTGGCGCGCGCATGAGCGGCTGGAAAGCGGCGAGGCGATCGGCAAGGTCGTGCTCGACGTGGCATGAGTTGGGGGCGGCACGGGTTAGACGCGGCATGGGTTAAAGGTGCGCTTAACCTTTCGTTTATGTTGCAATGCACAAACGCATTGCCGCTATGCAAAAGCGTCTGTTCAACAATGGGGCAGCGGCGCCTATCTCAGGGTCATCGAATTCATACACCCTCAGGAGGCAAACATGAACCTGATCCAATCCTACAAGAACTGGCGCCGCTACAACGAAACCGTTCGCGCGCTGAACCGTCTGAACACCCGCGAACTCAAGGATCTCGGCATCAACCGCGCCGATATTCCTTCGGTCGCCCGCGCAGCTCTCTGAAGCATGTCGCCCGAAAGCGGGAAACGGTTTCGGGCGATATGCGTAATGGCAAGGGCTTAAAGCGCAGGGAGCCGATCTGAAAGATCGCGACCCGCTTCAGGCCAAAGAGCGCCCCAAGCAGAGCTGATGTCTGGCGCTTGAAAAAGCGCCTCCGGCTCCGAACCCGCTGGACCTTGTCCGGCGGGTTTTGTTTTTGTGCCTGTTTTGTACTGCGGGATGCACGCGGGATGCACGCGGGATGCGCGTCATGCTGCATTGCACACAGGCGGCGATTTCCACCTTTGCGGCCTTGCCCATATCGACATTGGCCGCCTCTCCCTCTTATCTGTCCTGCATGGAATCGGGCAAGGACGACACAATCGCGGTGCGAATCGCAAAGGCTCTGGCCGAGCGCATCATTTCGGGCGCCATCGAGCCGGGCGCGCGGCTGCGTCAGGACCATGTCGCGGAGGAATTCGGCGCCAGCCACGTGCCGGTGCGCGAGGCGTTCCGCCGGCTGGAGGCGCAGGGCCTGGCGGTGAGCGAGGCGCGCCGCGGCGTGCGCGTCGCCGCATTCGATCTCGATGAGGTGAAGGAAGTGGCGGAGATGCGTGCTGCCCTTGAGGTCCTGGCCCTGCGCCATGCCGCCCCGCATCTGACCCCTGCGATCCTCGACCGTGCCGAAGAGGCGACGCATGCCGGCGACCGCTCGCGCGATGTGCGCTCATGGGAGGAAGCCAATCGCACCTTTCATCGCGTGATCCTGACGCCCTGCGGCATGCCGCGCCTGCTGGCGGCCATAGACGATCTTCATGCGGCCAGCGCCCGTTTCCTTTTCGCTGCATGGCGTTCGCAGTGGGAAACCCGCACCGACCACGATCACCGGGCGATCCTCAGCGCCCTGCGGCAGGGGCAGGTGGACATCGCGGCCTCCATTCTGGCCCGGCACGTCCAGTGGATCGGCCAGCGCCCGGTGCGCATGCAGTCCGGGGCCACCCGCGAGGCTTTCACCATCGTCGGCTGATAGCGCGGCCAGGGACGGGCTTTCGGGCGACATGCTTGAGGCTTCCGGTTCCGCGGGGTTTTTCTCAATCGGCGGAGAGCCCGTTCTCGCTGCGCCGGATCAAAACGCTTGTCTGCGGCTTCAAAACACTTGCCTCCGGTTTCAAAATATGGATTCGATAATAGATCAGAATCGAAAATTATCTATAATTTGGAGGAAGCCTGTGTCGCAATCTGAAATCCCAGCCGTAACGCCCGGCTTCAGCCCGCTTCGCCTGCAGGGGCGGCCCCTGCTGTGGCAGGCCGCCGCCATCGCCATCGGCACCGTGTCGCTGGCGCTGGCGTCGCGGATCGAGGTGCCGATGATCCCGGTGCCGATCACCATGCAGACCTTCGCGATCACGCTGGTCGGCGCGCTTTATGGCTGGCGGCTCGGCGCGTTCACCGTTCTGGCATGGCTTGGCGAAGCGGCCATCGGCATGCCGGTGCTGGCCGGCGGTTCGGGCGGTCTGGCGCCATTCGTCGGGCCGACTGCCGGCTATCTGGCCTCGTTCCCGATCATTGCCGCGCTTGTCGGCTGGCTGGTCGAGCGCGGCTGGAATGGAGATCGCCCGTTCATGGCCTTCGCCGCCATGCTGATCGGCAACGGGCTGTGCCTCGTCATCGGCGCGCTGTGGCTGGCCGGCCTCGTCGGCTTCGAGAAGGCGATAGCGTTCGGGGTGACGCCTTTCATCGTCGGCGGCGTGCTGAAGTCGGCGCTGGCTGCCGCCACGCTGCGGCTGTTTCCGCGCGCAAAGGCGGCGCGGCAGGCTTCGTGACCATCCGGCTGCGGGCGCACCACCTTCTGTGCATGCTCACCTATGCCGGCAAGGGATACACGCCCGCCTTCACCGCCAATTATGACGCGATCGCCGGGCGGCTGAGCCGTGGCGAGGAAATCGTGATCGTGGAGGGGCCGGACGATGTCTGCGCCCCGCTGCTGGCGGAGGCCGGGGCGCATTGCTTCAACGAAAGCGTTCTGGAAAGGGATGCGCAGGCGGCCCGCGATGCCGGCGATCTGCTTGGCCGCCGCATCGGTGCGGGCGAGCGGATCGCGCCGGACAGTGCCTTGCTGGAAAAGCTGCGGGCAGGTTTCGCGGCCGGGCTGATACGCACCGCCTGTGCGGGGTGCGAATGGGCGGGGCTGTGCACGGCCATCGTTGCCGACGCCTATGCCGGCGTGAAGGCCGGCGGGCCTCCATGCTGACGGCCCGCCTTTGCGCGGCCCGGTTCAGCGCCGCCGCGTTGCCGTCTTCGGCGGCCGCGGCGATCCCGCAAGAGGTGGAGGCTGCCGGGCCGGCGCTTCGGGCGGGTTGGGGGCGGCCGGGAAAGTGGCGATGCGCCCGCAGCGCCGACCGGCGTGCGCCGGCAGGGAAACGGATGCGGCACATGCGGTCATGGCCGCGGCAAGCGACGAAAGGCTGCGCCTGAGGCCCCTTTGCCTCACGAGAAGAATGCCGGTTCCCTTTGTGCCATCGATATTCCAGCCCGATGATGGTTTCGCGACATAAGCATGGCGTTCCGGGAGCGCTTCTTTCGACCCGGATTTTCTTGCTCTCGGCTACGAACGCGGCTATAGGAAAGCGGATTTTCCCTTTTTCGGTGGCTTGTAAAACCACCGCCCGCGTAACGGGACGCGGGCGAACGAGAGGATTTTATTCGATGGCAAATACGCTTCTCATGCCGAAGGCGACCGCCGTCTGGCTGGTCGACAACACCGCGCTTTCCTTCGACCAGATAGCCCAGTTCTGCGGGCTGCACCCGCTTGAGGTGAAGGCGATCGCGGACGGTGAATCGGCGCAGGGCATCAAGGGCATGGACCCCGTGATGACCGGCCAGCTGAGCCGCGAGGAGATCGCGCGCGGCGAACAGGACCAGAACCATCGCCTGAAGCTTTCCGAGCCGAAGGTGCGGGTGCCCGAGACCAAGCGCAAGGGTCCGCGCTACACGCCGCTGTCCAAGCGTCAGGACCGCCCCAATGCGATCCTGTGGCTGGTGCGCAACCATCCCGAACTGAAGGACGCGCAGATTTCGCGTCTGGTCGGCACCACCAAGTCGACCATCGAGCAGATCCGCAACCGCACCCACTGGAACGCGGCCAATCTGGTGCCGATGGATCCCGTGACGCTGGGGCTGACCTCGCAGATCGACCTCGACATCGAGGTGCAGCGCGCTTCCCGCAACCGCGAAGTTCTGCCGCCCGCCGGCGATACGCTGCTGCCGGCCTCGCTCACCGAGCGCCTTGAGCCGCAGGCCGATGCGCCGCGCGACGAGGATGCCGAGCTCGATGCGGACGCCGTGTTCGCCAAGCTCTCGGCGCTGAAGGGCGCCGAGCCGGAAGAAGACGACGAGGAATAAAACGTTTCCAGGAAAAGTGGAAACGCTTCTCC
>JAZIHP010000145.1:0-5273 GCA_036678505.1 Alphaproteobacteria bacterium | reverse complement strand
CATAAGCACGGAAATCACCGAAATACTTCGTGATCGCCGCCGTCGTCGACGTCTTGCCATGGTCAACGTGACCAATCGTGCCAATGTTCACATGAGGCTTATTGCGCTCGAATTTACCTTTTGCCATAGTCTCTTTCCTTAGGCGCGTGGACCTTTGGTTCAGTCGGATGCGGGGCGATTAGCGAGAACGGCCGCAAAATACAAGTGTCTTTTGGCCAGCCACGGCGCAGCCTTGCGTCCCGACGGGCAACGCAGTCCTGCACCCGGACATGCAACCGCAGGCGAACGACGCGGATACAGGCGGAAAATATTATCGCTGTAAGAGGCTGGAAAAACGAACCGGCCCTGCACTTCACATTCGGAAAACTGGAGCGGGTGAAGGGAATCGAACCCTCGTATTCAGCTTGGAAGGCTGCTGCTCTACCATTGAGCTACACCCGCATTCCATGGCTCCGGTCCGGCATGGTGGAGGAGGTTGGATTTGAACCAACGTAGGCTAAGCCAGCGGATTTACAGTCCGCCCCCTTTAACCACTCGGGCACTCCTCCAGTCTGCCGACGGAGCCTTGCTTGCGAGGCATTGACGATGCCGGAGCCCTGTCGATGCCCGCCATCAGCGAAGCGCCTTATGGCCGCAAGGCTGTTTTGTGTCAACCGCGTCGAAGCCGTTTTCTGCGCAGTTTTTTCATGGCGTCGCCACCATATGCAAAAGCGGACGGCAGAGCTATAGGACTGGCATGAGCGACACCAAGAAACCCGGCACCCCCAAAGACGCGCATTACGCACGGCTGCGTCGCAGCTTTCGTGACGAAAAGGCCGGTCGTGACGAAAAGGCGGGCGGGCCGCCCGCGCACCGGCCGCGACGCAAGGTCATGCCCGGCGACGGCCCTTCCGAAGGGCTGGTGCATCTCTACGGGCTGCATACGGTGCGCGCCGCCCTTGCCAACCCGGCGCGCAAGGTGCGTTCGATGATGGTCACGCGCAATGCCGCCGAACGGCTGGAACTCGGCGCCGTCGATGGGCTTTTCTTCCCCGCCCGGATCGTCGAGCCGCGCGAGATCGACAAGATCACCGGATCGGATGCCGTTCATCAGGGCGTGCTGATCGAGGCCGAGCCGCTCAGGCCCAAGCGCCTCGATGCGCTGGGCGACGCGAATCTCGTGCTTGTGCTCGATCAGGTGACCGACCCGCACAATGTCGGTGCGATTTTGCGTTCCGCCGTGGCGTTCGGCGCAGGCGCGCTCATCACCACCAATCGTCACAGCCCCGCCGAATCGGGCGTCCTGGCGAAATCGGCATCCGGGGCGCTGGAGCACATCGACCATATCGAGGTGCGCAATCTCGCCGAAGCGCTGGGCGCCCTGCACCAGGCCGGTTTTCAGACGATCGGCCTTGATTCGGAAGGGCCGGCCGAGCTGGAAAAGACCTTTGCCGCGCCAAGGATCGCGCTCGTTCTCGGCGCCGAAGGCAAAGGCCTGCGGCAGAAAACGCGGGAGACGGTGAGCGCGCTGGCCCGGCTCGACATGCCGGGCGCCATCCGCTCGCTCAATGTGTCCAACGCCGCAGCGGTGGCGCTCTATGCGGCGGGACGCTTCCTGAGTAAATAACGGACGGAAAACGGAACATCTTTTGGAAACGCGACCGCTCCCCTCCCCGCCCGCCATTCATATTGGCTGTTTGCCACTTCGTGTCGCTTCGACCGTCAGGCCACTTCGTGGGCGGCCATCCGCTCCAGCGCGCGCACCAGCGCCGAATGATCTTCCTTTGCCCCGCCATTGGCGGCGCAGGAGTTGAAGAGCTGCTGCGTCGTGGAGGTGTTGGGCAGGGAAACGCCGAGCGAACGGGCGCCTTCGAGCGCCAGGTTGAGGTCCTTGCTGTGCAGTTCGATGCGGAAGCCCGGATCGAATGTGCGCTTGATCATGCGTTCGCCATGCACTTCGAGAATGCGCGACGCGGCCAGCCCTCCCATCAGCGCCTGCCGCACCCGGGCGGGATCGGCTCCCGCCTTTGAAGCGAACACCAGCGCTTCGGCAACGGCCTCGATGGTCAGCGCAACGACGATCTGGTTCGCCACCTTGGTCGTTTGCCCGACGCTGTTGGGGCCGACCAGCGTGATGTTCTTGCCCATTTTTTCAAAAACCGGATGCGCACGCTCGAACGCCTTTTCCTCGCCGCCGACCATGATGGTGAGCGATGCCGCCTTTGCGCCGACCTCGCCGCCCGAAACCGGGGCGTCCAGATAATCGCAGCCCAGAGCGTCGATCTTCTGCGCGAAGGTTTTGGTTGCGATCGGCGAGATCGACGACATGTCGATGACCAGCTTGCCCTTCGACAGGCCGGACGCGACGCCATTTTCGCCGAAAAGCACCTCATCCACCTGCGGCGTATCCGGCACCATGGTGATGACGATATCGGCGGCCTGCGCCACGGCGTCGTTGCCGGTCACCGTCTTCAGGCCTTTGGCTACGAGGCCGGCCGCAGGCCGGGAACGATGATCGGTGGTGACGACCGTATAACCGGCGTCCAGCAGATGCCCGGCCATGGGAGCGCCCATGATGCCCAGACCGATGAAGCCAATTTTTTCCATTGCGCTGTCCTTTCGCTTCGTCACGCCGCCGCGTTCGCCCCGGCCGAGAATTTCTTAAACCAGCCGAGCCCGGCTTCGGTGCCGGCCTTCGGCTTGTATTCCGCGCCGATCCAGCCGGAATAGCCGAGGCCATCGATGAAATCATAGAGGAACGGGTAGTTGATCTCGCCCGTTCCCGGCTCATGGCGGCCCGGATTGTCGGCAAGCTGGATATGGGCGATGCGCGGCAAATTGGCTTCGATGGCGCGCGCCAGATCCCCTTCCATGATCTGCATGTGGTAGATGTCATATTGCAGCCACAGGTTCTGCGATCCGACCTTTTCGATGATATCGAGAGCCTGCTGCGTGCCGGTCAGGAAGAAGCCGGGAATATCGCGGATGTTGATCGGCTCGATCAGCAGCCTGATGCCAGCCTCGGCCAGCCTGTCGGCGGCGAATTTGAGGTTTTCGACGAATGTCTTCTCAAGTTCGCCACGAACCGCTCCGGCAGGCGCAATGCCGGCGAGGCAGTTCACCTGCCCGCAATCCAGCGCCCTGGCATAAGCGATGGCCTTGTCGACGCCGGCGCGGAATTCCTCCACCCGATCCGGCAGCACGGCGATGCCGCGCTCGCCGCCGGCCCAGTCGCCCGATGGCACGTTGAAGAGAACCTGCGCCAGTCCGTTCTTCTTCAGCCGCGCGGCGATTTCTTCGGCGGAATGGTCGTAAGGACCGAGATATTCCACCCCGCGAAAGCCGGTCTGCGCGGCGGCATCGAAGCGGTCGAGGAAATCATGCTCCCCGAACAACATGGAAAGATTGGCTGAAAACCGTGGCATGGCAGAACTTCCTTACAGACTGATTCAATCGAGTGCGACAATGGCTGTCGGAGCGTCCTCGTGGCGCTCGGCCAGTTCTTCAAACTCGGTAATGTTGTCGATCTCGGTGCCCATGGAGATATTGGTGACACGTTCCAGAATGAATTCCAGCACGACCGGAACCTGATGTTCCTCCATCAGGCGGCGGGCTTCGGCGAAGGCGCCGGCAAATTCCTCCGGACGGCGCACCCGCACCGCCTTGCAACCCATGGCTTCGGCAACGCCGACGTGATCGACGCCATAGCCGACTTCCGCATGGCCGACCGTGTTGATGTTCTCGAAGGCCAGGCTCACCTCATAATCCATCGAGAAGCCGCGCTGCGCCTGACGGATGAGCCCCAGATAGGCGTTGTTCACCACGACGTGGATGTAAGGCAGCTTGTGCTGGGCGCCGACGGCCAGTTCCTCGATCATGAACTGGAAGTCGTAATCCCCTGAAAGAGCGACGATATCGGCATCCGGGCGCGCCGCCCGCACCCCAAGCGCTGCCGGCAAGGTCCAGCCCAGCGGCCCGGCCTGCCCGCAATTGATCCAGTTGCGCGGCTTGTAGACATGCAGGAACTGCGCGCCCGCGATCTGGCTGAGGCCAATCGTCGTGACATAGGTGGTGTCGCGGCCGAAAACCTTGTTCATTTCCTCGTAGACGCGCTGCGGCTTCAGCGGCACCTGATCGAAATGGGTCTTGCGCTTCATGGTCTTCTTGCGCTTCTGGCAGGCCTCCACCCAGTCCGGCCAGTCGCGCAGCTTTCCAGCCGTCTTCCATTCGGTCGCCACATCGAGCAGCATCTTCAGTGCCGCGCCGGCATCGGAAACGATACCCAGATCGGGCGCGAAGACACGGCCGATCTGGGTCGGCTCGATATCGACATGGATGAACTTCCTGCCCTTCGTATAGACGTCGACGGAGCCGGTATGACGATTGGCCCAGCGGTTGCCGATGCCGAACACGAAATCCGCCTCCAGCATGGTGGCGTTGCCGTAGCGGTGCGAGGTTTGCAGCCCGCACATGCCCGCCATCAGCCCGTGGTCGTCGGGAATGGCGCCCCACCCCATCAGGGTCGGGATAACCGGAACACCGGCGATCTCGGCGAATTCGATCAGCAGATCGGATGCATCGGCGTTGATGATGCCGCCGCCGGCGACGATCAGCGGCCTCTGCGCCTCATTCAGCATGGCAAGCGCCTTTTCGGCCTGCGCGCGGGTCATGGCGGGCCTGAACGCCGGCAGCGGCTCATAGGCGTCGATGTCGAATTCGATTTCGGCAAGCTGAACATCGAGAGGCAGATCGACCAGCACCGGGCCGGGGCGCGACGAGCGCATCAGATGAAACGCCTTCTGCAACGCCATCGGCACCAGATATGGCTCCATGACCGTCACGGCCCATTTGGTGACGGGTGCGGCGATCGCGGCGATGTCGACCGCCTGAAAATCCTCCTTCGTCAACCGGGCGCGCGGCGCCTGCCCGGTGATGCACAGGATGGGGATGGAATCGGCCGACGCCGAATAGAGGCCGGTGATCATATCGGTTCCGGCCGGACCGGACGTGCCGATGCACAGGCCGATATTGCCGCTGGCGGCGCGCGTATAGCCTTCGGCCATATGCGAGGCCCCCTCGACATGGCGCGCAAGCACATGACGGATCGATCCCCTCGCCTTCAGAGCGGAATAGAGCGGGTTGATGGCCGCTCCCGGCACTCCGAAGGCGCAGGAAATCCCCTCCTTCTCCAGAACGAGAACGGCAGCGTCGACAGCACGCATCCTGGCCATGGCGGCATCCTCCGGTACGATTTCGATAATCGAAGAATGCCAGTCCCTCCCCTATTATTCAAT
>JAZIHP010000144.1:0-5657 GCA_036678505.1 Alphaproteobacteria bacterium | reverse complement strand
GGCCAGAACGGCATGGGGCGCCGGCGCCGGCACCGCGCCGAGATCGGTTACCTCATGGCCAAGCTCGCGCAGGGCGTCGGCCAGCCCCGCGCCCTTCAGGGCTTCCGGGCCAAGCGCACATCCGGGAACGGGCTGTCCCTGTTCGACCGGTATGGAAATCAGTTTACAGTTCATGGCCGTTCCTCGCTCCTTGCAGGACCAAGGGAACTCCATTCCTCCGGCACTTGGAAGCGGCCAGATTGCCTAGTTCGCCCGCTTCATTTACCCTTATGGTCAGGCTTATTGATCGAAATGGATAGTAAATGGACGCAATCGATCAAAAACTCATCACCATATTGCGCCATGATGGACGGCGCAGCCTGTCGGATCTCGCCACGGAACTGGGCCTCACCCGCGCCACCGTGCGCGCGCGGCTGGACCGGCTGAAGAAAAGCGGCGAGATCATCGGCTTCACCGTCATCCTGCGTTCCGACGCCATCGACCTGCCGGTGCGCGGCATCATGATGATCGAGATCGGCGGCCACAGCGCCGACGCCGTCATCAGGACGTTGAACGGCTTTTCGGAAGTGAGCGCCATCCACACCACCAACGGCAAGTGGGACCTCGTGGTGGAGCTTGGCACCTCGGACCTGATCGCCTTCGACCAGGTGCTGCGGCGCATCAGGCTGATAACCGGCATCACCAATTCGGAAACCAGCCTGCTGCTGGCAACGCCGCGCAGCGTCAAGGCGAGGCTTTAGAGCCGGCCATAGTTTCACGGAAGCGCCGAACGGCTCCAGATGCGAGGTATGCGACACGGGCGGATCGCAAGCGGGCGAACTTCCCGTTCAGGGAGCTTCCGCCAGTTTCCGCTCCAGATCGCAAATCACCTGACGCAACGCGCCGCAGGCCTCAAGGTCCAGCCGGATTGCAACCCTGTCGCCGTCCTCACTCTCAAGGAGGACCTCGCCGAAAACCGGGGTATCCTCTCGCGGCGAGATGATTCTGATGGTGGAGGGAACAAATGGCGTGGTCATGATCTGATCCGGCTACCCGACATTCATGACATTTATATTGCAATGCTGACAGCCCTGCCACCGCCGCCGGAGCCAGCACCTGTTGATCCGCCGCAAGCCGGCCGCGCCGTTACGCAACGCCGCCACACGAATAAGCAGCCCAGCCGCCAGCCAGCCGGAAAACGCAGTGCGGACAGTTCCGTTGCCTGCGGCCTGTCGCATGATGAAACCTGACAGAGGTGAGTGGTGCC
This sequence comes from Alphaproteobacteria bacterium, assembly GCA_036678505.1. Taxonomy (GTDB): domain Bacteria; phylum Pseudomonadota; class Alphaproteobacteria; order Rhizobiales; family Rhizobiaceae; genus Mesorhizobium. Next base: position 4,411 of record JAZIHP010000144.1, on the reverse strand, counting down.
GCTTGCGTGACTCGAACACGCGACCCCATCATTACGAATGATGTGCTCTACCAACTGAGCTAAAGCGGCCCGGGAGGACCAGCCTCCGAGAATGCGGGCGTGATAGCTGCAAGCCTGCGCAAATTCAAGATGCCAATGCAATTTCACGGACGATTGTCGATGATAATCGCTTTGCGCCCGGGATCCGGTTTCATAAACACGGCTTCATCGACGTGTTCATGGCCGATTCCGTATGCCTGCGACGTTGATTGATCGGCATTCTGCGGGTAACCATCAGCATATAGTAAAGCAGCGTACAGAGGATTCCGGCTTGGACCCGATCGAAAAAGCGATTCGGAATGCCCTGGAAAAAGGCGATTCCACGGACCGGGCCTTTCGCGAGAAGGTCTATCGCTCGGCTTTCGCCGCGCTCGACCGGGCCCTGAAGGCCAATCCGAGCGTGACGGTCGAAACGGCGATCAGCCGGCGCAAGGCTATGCAGGCCAGGATCGCCGAAATCGAGGGCGAATTCCTGCCGCCGCCGATAGCCGCCGGCCACGGCGCCGCGGCACCCGGCATAGACACGCCGGGCCATCACGGCGGCTCCGATTCCGATACGCATATATTGCCCGTCGTGCCCGACATCATGCCTGATGCGCCCTTGCCGCGCACCATGGAGCCGGAGCCTGACGTCGCTCCGCGCAAGCGCCGTCCGCGCAAACGTGGACTGCCGGCCCTGTTCGCCGTGCTGACGGTGCTGATCATAGCGGGTCTCGGAGCGTGGTGGCTGGTGCAGTCGGGCGCTCTGCGCACGCCGGAACAGCGCGGCGAAGTGCCGGTGCCGCCGGCAACCGTGGAGGATGAGGATTTCAGCCCCTCCGGCGGGGCCACCGCGCCGCTGCGTGCCGGCCAGGACGGTTTCTCGGGCGAATGGATCACCGTTTTCACCCCGCTCGACCCGACAACCGTTTCCACCCCTTCCGACGCCAAAGCCGAGGTGATGGAAGATGACGGCGAAACGTTCCTGCGGCTGCGCTCCGGCAGTTCGGGTTCCGCGATATCGTTCGATGTGGGCCAGGGCATACTCGACGAAATTGCCGGCGCTCGCGCCGTTTTCGTTGTCGTTGCGCGCGGCGAGAACGGGACGGAAACGCAGATTTCCATCGAATGCAATTTCGGCGAACTCGGCGATTGCGGACGCAAGCGCTATGACGTGAAGGGCGACCGCGCAGAATATCTGTTCGACGTGCAGCTCCCCGACAAGCGCGCCGGCGCGGCCGGCACCATCGCCATCACGTCCGATGTGGAAAATCGGGGCCGATCGGTCGACATCTACGAGATCCGGGTCTCGGTGGCTGAATAGCCGCTTCAGAGTATTTCCGCTTTTCTCCGAATCGCGGAAACGCTCCAGCCTTTTGTTTTACGCAATTGCGAACGCAAAACCGCTGCGCACTTTTGCTGGAATTGCTCTAAAGCGTGTCGCGATCTTTCAGATTCGCTCCCTGCGCTTTAAGTTCTTGTTTTTACGCAATTGCGAACGCAAAACCGCTGCGCACTTTTGCTGGAATTGCTGATTATCCGCCGAGCAGCTTTTTTAACGTCTCGATGCGGTCGGCTTCTGCCGCCGGCTTGTCCCAGCGCAGGCGCGAAACGCGCGGAAACCGCATGGCGACGCCGGATTTGTGACGGGTGGAGCGGTTCAGCCCCTCGAACGCCACCTCCAGCACCAGCCCGTTCTGCCGGTCGGCGCGCACCGCCCGCACCGGGCCGAAACGCTCGACCGTGTTGTCGCGCACATATTTGTCGATGCGGCGCAATTCCTCGTCGGTGAACCCGAAATAGGCCTTGCCCACCGGCACCAGTTCCTCTTCTCCTTCCGGCCCGGCCCAGACGCCGAACGTATAATCGGAATAGAAGGAGGAGCGCTTGCCATGGCCGCGCTGTGCATACATCAGCACGGCATCGACCGTATGCGGATCGCGTTTCCACTTGAACCATGGCCCCCTGGGCCGTCCGGCGAGGTAGGGTGCATCCCAGCGCTTCAGCATCACGCCCTCGATGACCGGATGCGGCGGCGCCGCGCGAAGCTGTTCGAGTTTTTCCCATCGATCAAAGGCGACCAGGGGAGAAAGATCGAAGCGGGCGGGATCGAGCGTTGCGACGAAATTTTCAAGCCGGGCGCGGCGCAGGCCAAACGGCAGGGCGCGCAAATCCTCGCCGCCCAGTTGCAGAAGATCGTAGCAGCGCACGAAGGCGGGAAAGTTTTGCATGATCTTCGCCGAGACCGTCTTGCGGTTCAGCCTTTGCTGAAGATCGGAGAACGTGCCGGCGGCACGGGACAGGCCGACCAGAAGCTCGCCATCGATGACGGCGTCGAAATCGACGGCGCCCGCAAGGTCGGGAAAGGCGCGCGACACATCATCGCCGGTGCGCGAATAAAGCCGCCGCACGCCACCTTCCGACGACACCTGCACGCGGATGCCATCCCATTTCCATTCCGCCGCGTAATCCGCCGGATCGAGCTTTTCAAGATCGCTCTCGCCGACCGGATTGGCCAGCATCACCGGCCGGAACAGTGCCAAAGCCGCCCGTTCCGGCTTTGGCGCGCGTCCCTCCAGCCATGCGAACAGCTCCGTATAGGGCGGCTCCAGCCCGTGCCACAGTTCCTCGATTTCAGTCACGTCGGCGGGTCCCAGATCGGCAAGAGCCTGCCTGGCGAGACGCGCCGACACGCCGATGCGCAAGCCGCCGGTGACGAGCTTGATGATGGCGAACCGGGCGGCGATATCGGCCTGATCAAGCAGCCCTGCGAGGACCTGCGGTCCATCGGACCGGCTGGCCGCCTGCAATTTTCCGACCACTTCGGCCAGCGTCATGCGGGCGGCGGATGCCGCATCCCCATCGTGCGGGGCGGGCCATACCAGCGAGACGGTCTCGGCCAAATCGCCGACATAATCGTAGGAATAGCCGAACAGAACCGGGTCCATGCGCTCGGCCACCAGCGCGCGCAGCATGGCGGGTTTTATCGCCGCGATGGACAGGTCGCCGGTGATCGCCGCCAGCGCCAGCCCGCGATCCGGATCTCCCGTCTCGCGGAAATAATCGGTCAGCAATTTGAGCTTGCCGTTGCGCGACGGCGTCAGCACCAGCCGGTCGAGAAGTTCGGCAAAGCGGTTCATGCCGGTCAGTCCCCCTCGTCCTCGTAGCCGACCAGATGCAGCGGGCGGGCTGTGATGCCCTGCAATTCGCACCAGCGCACCAGCGCTTCCTCGCGGCCATGCGTGACCCATACCTCGCCGGCTCCGGTTCCAGCGATGGTTTCGCACAGTTCGTCCCAATCGCCGTGGTCGGAAATGATCAGCGGCAGTTCCACCCCGCGCTGCTTCGCCCGCTGGCGGATGCGCATCCAGCCCGAGGCGAAGCAGGATACCGGATCGGGAAAACGCCGCGCCCAGCGATCGGCGAAGGCCGAGGGCGGGCCGATGACGACGGCCCCGGCAAAATCGCCCTTGTTGCCCGCCTCCACCGTTGCCGGTCGCAACGGGCCGAGATCGATGCCTTGCGACTGGTAATAGGCGCTGAGCCTCGCCAGCGCGCCATGAATATGGATCGGCCGGTCATAGCCGGCCAGCCGCAACTCCTTCATCACGCGCTGCGCCTTGCCGAGCGCATAGGCGCCGACCAGATGGGCGCGCTCGGGAAACTGCGCCACCGACTTCAGCAGCCGGCCGATTTCCTCCTGCGGCGGCGGATGGCGGAAGACGGGCAGCGCGAAGGTCGCCTCGGTGATGAACACATCGCAGGCCACGAGTTCGAACGGCGCGCAGGTCTTGTCCGGCACGCGCTTGTAATCGCCGGAAGCGACGATGCGCAGCCCGTTTTTTTCCACCGCGATCTGGGCCGAGCCCAGCACATGGCCTGCCGGGTGGAAAGTTACCGAAACGCCATCGACCTGGATCGTCTCGCCGGGCATGGCCGCCTGCCGGGCCCCGGCGAAATTCTCGCCATAGCGCAAGGCCATGATGTCGAGCGTCTGGCGCGTGGCCAGCACCTTCGCATGGCCCGAACGCGCATGGTCGGAATGGCCATGAGTGATCAGCGCGCGCTCCACCGGGCGCACGGGATCGATGAAAAAATCGCCGGGCGGGCAATAGAGCCCTTCGGGGCGGGGCTGGAGCAGATCGCTGGGACGCATGGCTCTCAGATAGGTCGTTTCGACGGCATGGAAAGGCCACATCGTGCCCGCGGCCGGCGCATCGCCAGGCAAATGATCCTGTTTTGTTCTTTTTGCTTGGCGATGCGCCCGGCCCGCGCTACCTGTGTGGCGTGACAGCGAAGCCGGACCCCTTGCAGGAAACAACCATCATCCGCCTGCCCGAGCCGTTCCTGAAATGGTTCGCGGGCAAGGGCTGGTCGCCGCGCGCCCATCAGC
>JAZIHP010000143.1:0-5991 GCA_036678505.1 Alphaproteobacteria bacterium | reverse complement strand
GAAAAATAGACCCAAAGATGGGACGGGGAAGATATTCAACAAACAAAAACGTTCAGCTAATGAGAGAGGCAAGCTTCTTTAACGCAACTTCCAACGAGTTGAAATCATGAAAATTTTCAGGTTCGCTTTCGTGGCGTCGGCACTGTTTGCATGTGTGTCGAGCCCGGCAATCGCCGACGATCTCATCTTCAAACTGAAGAATGGCACGAATTCGGTTCTCAACAATTTCTATGCCTCCCCGGTCGGCGTCGAAAGCTGGGAAGAAGACGTCTTCGGCCGTCAGGCGCTCGGCCCCGGCGAAACGATGACGATCACCATCGCCGACGGCCGCCGGGTCTGCGAATATGACATGCGTTTCGAGTTCCAGGGCGACGATCTGGACACCACCACCGACACGCAGGATCTGTGTGAACTCAGCGAATATACCATTCATGAGTGACCGGCGCCGACAAGGGGCGCGGGACGCGCGGGGGCTTCAACGCCGCCATCGGGCCGCATGCCTTGGAGCCATTCCAGCAAAAGTGCGAAGCGGTTTTGCGTTCGGAATTTCGTAAAAAAAAGGGTTAGAGCGTTTTTGCGATTCGGGGAAAAGCGGAGACGCTTTAGAGCCGTTCATGGCTTCACGGAAGCGCCGAACGGCTCCAGGTCTTTGTCTTGCCGCGTTTGCGAACCGGAAAAGCGTTTCCATTTTTCCTGGAAACGCTTCAGCCGCATTTATGCGAGGTCATGTGTTTCCACCCGACTGCAAAATGCTCTCCGCTTCCCTTGCGGGCCTGTTCCCGGCGGCGTGCAGGCAGGCCTCGCGGAAAGCGCGTGACACGGCTGCCAGCTTGAGCGCCTGCCAGTGACGATAATCATGCACCAGACGGGGCGAAATCCAGCATTCGCCCCGATTGCTTTTCCGGGCCCAGCCAATCAGACCCGCTTGCCGTGAATTCTCAAAAAGCCGCGCTGTATGGGTTCTGGAAATGCGATAGCGCTTCGACAGCGCATTGGGCGAGACCTGGCCGATCCAGATCGGCGACATCAGGTCCGGCGGCTCATGCGGCAGTGCGGGCGCAGCCTTGACCAATTCGTGCAGCACGCTGCTTCCGGAGACGGAACGCACGAATTTTACGATGCTCGGGGCTGGCTTGTGCCAGTCCCGAGTTTCCAGAAGCAGCCATGCGAAGCGGGGCTGGGCCTGCTCCAGCAAATCGGGATGCCGAAGCGAGAGCGCATGGCGATGGCCATCGTCGATGAGGTCGAGCGCCCGCAGATGAATGTCGAAATAGCGCCTTATCAATTGTTCGCTCATAAGGGTCGCGCAGACCGCGCGTTCGCGCCGGTCCGCCGTCTCCAGAGGCGTTACGAAGCGGTATCGGCGCATCTCCATCAAAAAGCCGTGGATGGTGTTGCGGCTGGCGATGCCGGCCGCAGCGACGGCGAGAACCAGATTGCGGGGCGATATCGGCGGACAACGGGGATCGCGCCTGTGCTCGAAATGCAGGGCCAGGGTGATCTGGCTGAGAATCCATCTTTGCAGATCCGCGACGTAATGAACTTCACGGGGCAAAGCGAGATGGGTTTTCAAAAGCTCTTCGGCAGCCGAGGCCAGCCCGCGGTGAAAGCCATGCAGGATTTCCAGCTCCTGGCCACCATATGCCGCCGGACAATCCTGCAAAGAAAGAGAGGCGTACGGCAATCGCGGTTCCTGCCTGTGCGCATGGGGCCTGTGCGCATGGGGCCTGTGCGTATGGGGCCTGTGCGCATGGGGGTTTGTCGGGAGCCCGTGGGGCGGGGCCGCCGAGCCGGTCGCATGCCCGCCCGGCGCCCGGTCCCGGAGCGGGCAATTCATTCGGCGCCGGTGGCCGGCCGTTGCGGACTTCAGAAATAATCCTGCAACGGGCGCACTTCGAGGGAGCCGGCCTTGAGGGCGGCGATGGCTTCGGCAACCGCCGCCATGCCGGCCAGCGTGGTGTAATAGGGCACCTTCTGCATCAGCGTGGCGCGGCGCAGCGATTTGGAATCCGACACCGCCTTCTGGCCGTCCGTGGTGTTGAAGACGATCTGCACCTGACGGTTGCGGATGGCGTCCTCGATATGCGGGCGGCCTTCGAGCACCTTGTTGATCTTTTCCGCCGCGACGCCGTTTTCGGCGAGGAAGCGCTGGGTGCCGCCGGTGGCGAGCACCCGGAAACCCTGTCCGGCGAGGCGGCGCACCGGCTCAAGCACGCCCTGCTTGTCGTCGTCGCGCACCGAGACGAACAGCGTTCCGGAGCGCGGCAGGTCGACGCCCGCGCCAAGCTGCGCCTTGGCGAAGGCCAGCGCATAATCGCGGTCGAGGCCCATGACCTCGCCGGTCGACTTCATCTCCGGCCCGAGCAGGATATCGACGCCGGGGAAGCGCGAGAAGGGGAACACGGCTTCCTTGACCGCGATGTGGCCGGGATTGCGCGCATTCGGCTTCCCGCCATAATGGGCGAAGGCTTCGTCCAGCGTCTCGCCGGCCATGATGCGGGCGGCGACCTTGGCGATCGGCTTGCCGACCGTCTTGGCGACGAACGGCACGGTGCGGCTGGCGCGCGGGTTCACCTCCAGCACATAGATGGTGCCGTCCTTGATGGCGTATTGCACGTTCATCAGGCCGCCGACATTGAGCGCCCTGGCAAGCTCCGCCGTCTGGCGCTCCAGCTCGTCGACGATCTCGTCGGAGAGCGAGTGGACCGGCAGCGAACAGGCACTGTCGCCCGAATGAATGCCGGCTTCCTCGATATGCTCCATGATGCCCGAGACATAGACGTTGTCGCCTCCATGGGCGGCGTCGCACAGACAGTCGACATCGACTTCCGTAGCGCCCGACAGATAGGTGTCGAACAGAAGCGGGTTCTTGCCGAGCAGCGTGTTGATCTGGCCGGTCTTGTCGTTCGGGTATTTCTGCTTGATGTCTTCCGGAACCAGTTCGGGCACCGTGTCGAGCAGATAGGTTTGCAGCATCGCCTCGTCGTGGATGATCTGCATGGCGCGGCCGCCCAGAACGTAGGAGGGGCGCACCACCAGAGGGAAACCAAGCTCGCCGGCCACGGTGCGGGCCTGCTCGACCGAATAGGCGATGCCGTTTTCGGGCTGGGTGAGGTCGAGCTTCTGGAGCAGCTTCTGGAAGCGGTCGCGATCTTCGGCCAGATCGATCATGTCGGGCGAGGTGCCGAGGATCGGGATGCCGTTCTTCTCCAGCGCTTCGGCGAGCTTCAGCGGGGTCTGGCCGCCGAACTGCACGATGACGCCGACCAGCTCGCCGCGCGACTGCTCCATGCGCAGGATCTCGATGACATCCTCGGCGGTGAGCGGCTCGAAGTAAAGGCGGTCGGAGGTGTCGTAGTCGGTCGAGACCGTCTCCGGGTTGCAGTTGATCATGATCGATTCATAGCCGGCCTCGCCCAGCGCAAAGCAGGCGTGGCAGCAGCAATAGTCGAACTCGATGCCCTGACCGATGCGGTTGGGACCGCCGCCGAGAATGACCACCTTTTTGCGGTCCGAGACGCCGGCCTCGTTGGCCGGTGCGCCTGCAAAAGGCTGCTCATAGGTGGAATACATGTAGGCTGTGGGCGAGGCGAATTCGGCGGCGCAGGTATCGATGCGCTTGTAGACCGGGTTGACGCCCAGCGAATTGCGCAGATGCGCGACCTCTTTCGGCTTGGCGCCGGTCAGCGAAGCGAGGCGGGCATCTGAGAAGCCCATGGCCTTGACCATGCGCATGTTCTGCGCGTCCTGCGGCAGGCCATGCTCGCGGATGCGGGCTTCCATGGCGATGATGCCGGCGATCTGCTCCAGGAACCACGGGTCGATCTTGCACATGGCGTGCACGTCTTCCAGCGAGGTGCCCATGCGGATGGCCTGCGCCACCATGCGCAGACGGTCGGGCGTCGGCGTGCCCAGCGCCGCGCGAATGGCGTTCTTGTCGTCGGAGTTGTCGCCCCCTTTGGGGCCGATGCCGGGGATCTCGATCTCGTCGAGGCCGGTGAGGCCGGTTTCCATGCCGCGCAGCGCCTTTTGCAGCGATTCCTGGAAGGTGCGGCCGATGGCCATGACCTCGCCGACCGACTTCATGGCGGTGGTCAGCGTGGGCTCCGCGCCGGGAAATTTCTCGAAGGCGAAGCGCGGGATCTTGGTGACGACATAGTCGATGGTCGGCTCGAAGGAGGCCGGCGTCGCGCCGCCGGTGATGTCGTTGTCCAATTCGTCCAGCGTGTAGCCGACGGCGAGCTTGGCCGCGATCTTGGCGATGGGAAAGCCGGTGGCTTTCGAGGCGAGAGCGGAAGAACGCGACACGCGCGGGTTCATCTCGATGACGACGAGGCGGCCATCGGCAGGATTGACGGCGAACTGGACGTTGGAGCCGCCGGTCTCGACGCCGATCTCGCGCAGCACCGCGATCGAGGCGTTGCGCATGATCTGGTATTCCTTGTCGGTCAGCGTCAGCGCCGGCGCGACGGTGATGGAATCGCCCGTGTGGACGCCCATCGGGTCGATGTTCTCGATGGAGCAGATGATGATGCAGTTGTCCGCCTTGTCGCGGACGACCTCCATCTCATACTCCTTCCAGCCGAGCACGCTTTCCTCGATCAGCACCTCGGTGGTGGGCGAGGCGTCGAGGCCGGACTGGACGATCGAAAAGAATTCCTCGCGGTTGAAGGCGATGCCGCCGCCGGTGCCGCCGAGCGTGAAGGAGGGGCGGATGATGGCGGGCAGGCCGACAGCATCGAGCGCCTGCGCGCCGACACCCATGGCGTGCGACACATAGCGCTGCTTGCGGTCGCCCTCGCCGAGGTTCCAGCTGGTTTCAAGCGCGTCGAGTTCCTTGTCGGACGCGCCGGAGGCTTTCAGCGCTGCGCGCTCGGCCTCATGCTTCTTGCGGTCGGCGTCCTTGACCTCGGTGGCGTTGGCCAGCATCGACTTCGGCGTTTCCAGCCCGATCTTCGCCATCGCCTCGCGGAACAGGGCGCGGTCCTCGGCCTTGTCGATGGCGTGCGCATCGGCGCCGATCATCTCGACATTGTAGCGTTCCAGAACGCCCATGCGGCGCAGCGACAATGCGGTGTTGAGCGCGGTCTGGCCGCCCATCGTGGGCAGAAGCGCATCCGGGCGTTCCTTGGCGATGATCTTGGCGACGACTTCGGGGGTGATCGGCTCGATATAGGTGGCGTCGGCCAGATCCGGGTCGGTCATTATCGTGGCCGGATTGGAGTTGACCAGGATGACGCGGTAGCCTTCCTCGCGCAGCGCCTTGCAGGCCTGCGTGCCGGAATAGTCGAACTCGCACGCCTGCCCGATGACGATGGGGCCGGCACCGATGATCAGGATGGATTTGATATCGGTGCGTTTTGGCATGGCAGGGTCCATTATGGCTGTGCACGCGGAACACCGGCGCCGGTTTTCCGGGTCGGTTCACGCTGCGTGGATTCTCGGTATCAGGCTAAGGGGGCCTTATAGGGGAGAGTTCGAACCGATGTAACCCCGAAAAATGCATGTTTGCCCAGCGAATGCGCATAGGTGGGAAAATCGGCGGTGGGAAAATCGGCGGTGGGGAAATCGGCGGGGCCAAGGAGGCGGCGCGGCGCGGCGCAAGCGGAACGACCGGCAGATCGGCGCGTTGTTGCGATAACGAGATTGGTCATGACTCGTTCCCGCGGATACGGTATCTGTCGGGGTGAAGGGACAAGGCGGCCCGAAAGGCCCGCCATGAGAATGAGGACGACAAGCGCATGCGCTGGAGAGGCCGTCGCCAGAGCGACAACATCGACGATCAGCGCGGGCAGGGCGGTTTCGGCCGGCCCGGCAATATCGGCAACGGCCCCGGCCGCATCCGCATACCGGTCGGCGGGCGTGCCGGCGGCGGCGGAATTTCCACCATCGTCATTCTGGCGGTGCTGTTCTTCGGGCTGAAAGCCTGCGGCATCGACCCGATGCAGGTGCTGACCGGCGACGGCGGCGGCGGATTGCTGCCCGGCCAGG
>JAZIHP010000142.1:0-6036 GCA_036678505.1 Alphaproteobacteria bacterium | reverse complement strand
GGGCGGGGGCAAGGGCAATGGTTGGAGGGCTGAGGCGGGCCGCTTGCGCCGAAACCCGAACCGGTCTGGAGGCAGACACATGAACCGTGCGCTTCGCCTTCTGCGGCGCAGGCTGATCAGCAGCATTCCGGTGCTGGCGATCGTCATCGTCGGCGCGTTCTTCCTGCTGGAGCTTGCGCCGGGCGATGCGGCGGACGCTTATCTCCTGTCCATCGGCGGCGGCGATCCGGCGCTGGTGCAGGCGCTGCGCCAGAGCTACGGCCTCGAAGGCTCCACGCTCTCGCGGCTGTGGCTCTATCTCACCTCGCTCGCCCGGTTCGATCTCGGCTGGTCCGTCACCTTCAACCGGCCGATTGCGGGGCTGATCGCGGAGCGCCTGCCCAACACGCTGTGGCTGATGGCGGGCGCGGTCGGGCTTTCCTTCATCGCCGGCTCGCTGCTCGGCATCGTTGCCGGCGCAAAGCCGGGAAGCTGGCGCGACCGGCTGCTCTCCACCGGCTCGCTGGCGCTCTATGCGGTGCCGAGCTTCTGGCTCGGGCTGGTGCTGATCGTCGTCTTTTCCGTGCAACTGCGCTGGTTCCCCACCTCCGGCATCGAAACCATCGCCTCTGGCAAGCAAGGGCTGGCGCGGGCGCGCGACATCGCATGGCATCTGGCCCTGCCGGTGGCAGCGCTCGGCCTCATTTACCTGGCGCTGTTCCTGCGCATGATGCGCGCCGGCATGGCCGAGGCCTGGCGGCAGGATTATGCGCTGGCCGCCCGCGCCCGCGGCATCGGGCCGGTCCGCATCGCGGTGTTCCACATCGCCCGCAACGCGCTGCTGCCGCTCGTCACCATGCTTGGCCTGCACGCCGCCTCGATGCTGGGCGGCAGCGTCGTCATCGAAAGCGTCTTCGCCATTCCGGGCTTCGGGCGGCTGGCGCAGGAAGCGGTGGCGGGGCGCGACGCACCGCTGCTCACCGGCATCATCCTGGTCAGCGCCGTGCTGGTCATCCTCGTCAATCTTGCCGTCGACATGGCCTATGCGTTTCTCGACCCGCGCGTCGGCGCGAGCGAGGTGGCGGCATGAATGGCTTGAAACGCCTCTTGCGGTCTCCCGCCGGCGTGGCCGGTCTGGTGCTGCTGGCCCTGCTGGCGCTGGCCGCACTCGGCGCGCCCTTGCTGTTTCCCGGCGATCCGCTGGCCATCGCCGGCCCGCCGCTGACGCCGCCCTTCACCGATCCCGCCTTTGCGCTCGGCACCGACCGGCTCGGCCGCGACGTGCTGGCCGGCCTGTTCCATGGCGCGCGGGCTTCGCTTGCCGTGGGGCTGGCGGCGGCGGCGGTTTCCATCGTCGCGGGCGCGCTGGTCGGCACGATGGCAGGTTTCTCCGGCGGTCTGGCGGACGAGGCGCTGATGCGCGTGGTGGACGCCTTCCAGACCGTGCCGGGCTTCCTTCTGGCGCTGGCCTTCGTCAGCGTTTCGGGCGCGTCGCTGCCCGTCGTCATCCTCGCCATCGCGCTTAGCGCATGGACCGGCCCTGCCCGGCTGGCGAGGGCCGAAGTGCTGTCGATCCGCGAGCGCGACTATGTGGCGGCCGCCCGCGTCATCGGCATGCACCCGGCCGAAATCGCCCTGCGCGAAGTGTTGCCCAATGCGCTGCCGCCGGTGCTGGCGCTGGCGGCGGTGATCGTCGGCAACGCGGTGCTGATCGAATCCGCGCTCTCCTTCCTCGGCCTCGGCGACCCCAACATCGTCACCTGGGGCTCGATGATCGCGGAGGGGCGCAACGTGCTGCGTTCGGCGCCGTTCCTGTCCATCGTGCCGGGCATCGGCCTCGTCGTCACCGTGCTCGGCGTCTATCTGCTGGCCGAGGGGCTTTCCGATGCGCTCGCGTCAAGAAAGGCGCGGCCATGAGTAATGTTCTGGCCAGCCTTCGCGGCCTGACCGTCACCTATGGCAGCGCAGAAGGCGCGCATGTGGCTCTTCACGGCCTCGACCTCGACATTTTCAGGGGCGAGCGGCTGGCGCTCATCGGCGAAAGCGGCTCGGGCAAGTCCACGCTGGCGCTGGCGCTGGGTGGTCTCTTGCCGCAGGAAGCCCGCATTGCGGGCCGCATCGGCTGGCCGGGCCTTGCCGCGCCGCCGCGCGCGGGCCGCGATATCGGCTTCGTGTTTCAGGATGCGGGGGCAAGCCTCAACCCGGTCATCCCCGTCGGCCGGCAGATCGCCGAAGTCGCGCGCCTGCATCTCGGGCTCACGCGCCATGAGGCGAGCGAGCGCGCCCGCGCCTTGCTTGCAAGGGTGCGCATTCCCGATCCCAACCGCGCGCTTGCCGCCTATCCGCACCAGCTTTCCGGCGGCCAGCGCCAGCGCGTGGCGATTGCCGCCGCCATTGCGGGCGCGCCGTCGCTGCTGATCGCCGACGAGGCGACCAGCGCCCTCGACACCATCGTGCAGGCGGAAATCGTGGCGCTGCTCGATGAGCTGGTGCGGGCAGGCGGCATGACGCTCGTCTTCATCACCCATGATATCGCGCTCGCCTCCGGCTTCGCCGACCGCATCGCCGTGCTTTGCCAAGCGCTTCTGGTGGAGGCCGGCCCCGCCGCCGCGCTGCTCGGCGCGCCGGGTGAAGCCTATACGGCGAGGCTGCTCGCCAGCCATATCGGGCTCGACACGCCGCCGCTGATTGCGGAGAAGCAGCCATGAGCGCGCCGCTGCTTGCCGTCCAGGGCCTCGGCAAAACCTATCGTTCCGGCGGGCGCGAGGTGAAGGGGCTGGATGATGTGTCGCTGTCGGTGGCGGCCGGAGAGACGCTCGGCCTCGTCGGGCCTTCCGGCAGCGGCAAGTCCACGCTGGCGCGGGTGGTGATGCGGCTGATCGAGCCGGATTGCGGCGCCATCGCCTTTGGCGGCGAAAACCTCGGCGCGCTGAACGGCAAGGCGCTGCGCGCCATGCGCAAGCGCATCCAGATGGTGTTTCAGGACGCTTCCGCCGCCTTCAACCCGCGCGCCAGCGTGGCCGATGTGTTGGCCGATCCGCTGCGCATCCACGGTCTTGCCTCCCGCGCCGGGCGCCAGCGCCGGATCGCGCAATTGCTGGAAAGCGTCGGCCTTTCCGAAAATCTCGCCGCGCGGCCTGTCCACGCCGTTTCCGGCGGCCAGCGCCAGCGCGTCGCCATTGCCCGCGCGCTGGCGACCGGGCCGCAGATGATCGTGCTCGACGAGGCGGTATCGGCGCTCGATGTCACCGTGCGCGGCCAGATCCTCGATCTGCTGGTTCGCCTGCAACGCGAACGCGGGCTTGCCTATCTGTTCGTCTCGCACGATCTGGCGGTGGTGCGCGCCGTCTCGCACCGCATCGCCATCATGGATCGCGGCCGCATCGTGGAAACCGGCCCCGCCGCCACCGTCGTTGCCGGTCCGCAATCGCCGACCGGCCGCGCGCTGGTCGCCGCCATCCCCCGCCTTCACAAGGAAGCACGCCCGAATGCCTGAATTCGACCGCCATTCGCTGTTCGACCCGCCGCCCTACCCGGCAGCCGGCTATGCAAGGCTTGCCGAGCGTATCGCCGGGCTGCTCGGCACGGAAAACCATGTCGTGTTCGTGCAGGCGGAAGCGGTGGTGGCGCTGGAGGCGGCCGCGACCAGCCTTGGCCGGCCGGGCCTGCGCGCGCTCAACATCGTCACCAGCCCCTATGGCGAACTGTTCGGCGGCTGGCTGAAGCGTGCGGGCGCGGAAGTCGTCGAACAGAAGGCCGAACCCGGCCTGCCGGTCAGGATGGAAGCGGTGGCGAGGGCGCTGGCGGACGCAAAAAGGATCGATCTGGTGGCGCTGGCGCATGCCGAATCGGCGTCCGGCATCCTCAATCCGCTGCCTGAAATCGCGGCGCTGGCGCGCGAACGGGGCGCATTGCTTCTGGTCGATGCCGTGGCCTCCGCCGGCGGACACGAGCTGGACGTGGATCGGCTGGGCATCGACATCGCCATCATCGGCCCGCAAAAGGGGTTAGGCGGTCCGGCCGGCATTTCCGCGCTCTGCGCCAGCCCGCGCGCATGGCGGGCCATCGACCGGCCGGACGCGCCGCAGCACTCGGTGCTGTCGCTTGCCGACATCAAGCGCAACTGGCTGGATGCCGGGCGCGGCGTGCTTTCCGGCATGCCCGCGGCACTGGAGTTTCATGCGCTGGAAGCCGCGCTCGATCGGGCGGAGGCGGAAGGGATCGCCGGCACCATCGCCCGTCATCTTCGCGCCCAGCGTGCAGCCCGCGCCGGTGTGGAAGCGCTTGGCGCGCGCCTGTGGATCGGCGAGGAAAACGAAGCCTCGCGCCTCGTCACCGCCATTCTGCTTCCTGAAGGGCTGGATGCGCACCGGCTCGCGCATCAGGAGACGGCGGTTGCTGCGGGCCTTTCCGCCGGCGCCGGCGAGATGGCGTCGCGGCTTTTGCGCCTCGATCATGCCGGTTCGCGCGCCAGCCGGGATGCCGTGCTGGCCGGCATCCGCGCGGCTGCTCTTCTCCTGCGCAAGGCAGGTATTGCGGTAAACGAAACGGCGGCCGAAGCCGCGGTCGAAGCCGTCTGGAACGGCTGAAGCCGCCCGTTCAGGCCTTGCAGCCCCGGCCTCACGAAACCCGGCTGCCGCGACCTGTCTCGTCGCCGGCGAGAATGAACCAAAGCATGCCGCCCGAAAGTGGAAACCGGTTCGACGGCAACGGCATGCGTAAAAAAACAAGTGCTTAGAGCGCGGAGAACTGATCTGAAGGATCGCGATTGTGGACACTCAACAGGTTGTCCATGGACAGTGCGAGGCGGCTGATTGGGGTTTTGGACTTTAAGCCCCCGTGCGGGCGATGCCAGTTGTATCGATGCAGCCAGACGGGGAGTTCGGCGGCTCGATGCCTTGAGGTCGGATATGCGACCGCGTATGCCCACTCCCTGAGCGCGGTCTGGATGAAGCGCTCGGCCTTGTTGTTGGTTCTGGGGGTATAGGGCCTGGTGCGGATGTGCTTCAGGGCGAGATCGCGGCAGGCTCTGGCTGAAGGCCTTCGACTTATAGCAGGAACCGTTGTCTGTCATGACAGGGGAAACGGTGATGCCGAGGCTTGCGTAATAGGCGAGCGCGGCCTTGAGGAAGGCGACCGCGCTTTCCTTGCGTTCATCGGGCAGGATCTGGCTGAAGGCGATGCGCGAGGCGCCGTCCATGCAGACGTGGACATACTCCCAGCCGACACCACGGCTGTTGGACTGGCCGGTGCGATCACCGGTGACGCGGTGACCGATCCGCTCGAAGCGTCCGAGTTTCTTGATGTCGATGTGGATCATGTCGCCCGGTTTGTCGTGCCCATGGCGGCGTACAGGCACGGCCGGCTCCAGGTCCTTCAGCCGCGACAATCCCGCTCGTGTCGGGCCAACACGCGGCTGACGGTGGCCGGCGAGACGGCGACCATGCTGGCGATATGCTTTCCGGTAAAGCGCTGGCGGCGCAATGCAACGATCCGTTCGACGATAGCCGGCCCGGTTCCGTTCGGGCTACGTCGTGGCCGCGACGAGCGGTCTGCCATGCCGACACGGCCCTCGGCCCTGTAGCGCTCGACCCACCGCTTCACCACCTTCACCGTCACCGCGTATCGCGATGCCGCCTGGGCTTGGGAAAGGTTGCCTTCCAGGACCGACAGCGCCATCTCCTCTCGACGCAGCAGCGTAAGACGGGCATTCCTATGGATGTTCATTCGGACCCTCCGGCGAATCTGAAGCGTGGTAACTCCAGTCTCCTCGATCAGCTCCGAATGGACAACCTCCTGAAACTCCACAGCTAGGTGTTCAGTCCCGGCATTTGATGATGCCATCTTTTCTCATGAATGGAAGGAGGTACCATGGGACAAGTTCACCACGGCAGCGCCACCACGACGGCGGCGGTCCGTCGAGCGATACAGGGACTATCCGAGATTTCGTGTCATGGCGGGCTGATTGACATTTATCCGGCCATTGCCGGCATGAAGCGCTCGCCGAAGAGTAGGGCGACTTGGGCCTTGGCCATCGCCCATTCACGAGGCGGCATC
>JAZIHP010000141.1:0-6220 GCA_036678505.1 Alphaproteobacteria bacterium | reverse complement strand
CGGCGATGCCGGCTATGCTGCCCGCCAGAATGTTCAGGGCGCTGAGGCCCTTCGGGCGTTCCGTGGCGATCATCACATCGCGGGCGCGAATGCGCAACCGCACCGGCTGGCCAATGGCGGCGGCGATGCGGGGAACGTGAAGCTCTCCGGCGGCGGAACTCAGCACCGACATGGACAAAGCATCGTCGTGGCGCAGCACCGCGGCATCGACCAGCGATCCGCCCTCGCCGCGCTCCGATGGCGGCAGCAGGTCCAGCCGTTGCAGGATTTCCGTGACCGGCCCGGATGCAACCACCCGGCCCTGCGCCAGCACCACCACGTCGCTGGCCAGGCGCGCCACCTCCGCCACCGAATGGCTGACATAGACGATGGGGATTTTCATCCCGTCGCGAAGACGCTCGATATAGGGCAGGATTTCGCCCTTGCGCGCCTCGTCGAGCGCTGCCAGCGGCTCGTCCATCAAAAGCAGCCGGGGGCTGGACAACAGGGCCCGCCCGATGGCGACCCGTTGCTTCTCGCCGCCCGAAAGTTTCGACGGATTGCGCTCCAGCAAGGCCCCGATGCCGAGAAGATCGACGATGGCGTCCATCTCCATATAGCGCTCGGCCGCCGGCGTGAACCAGCGCCCATAGAGCAGGTTGGAACGCACGCTCATGTGGGGAAACAGGCGCGCATCCTGAAACACCATGCCGATGCGGCGTTTGTGGCGCGGCACCCAGATGCCGGCCCGCCGGTCGACCAGCACCTTGCCATCCACCTCGATGCGGCCCTCGTTCGGCCGGATCAGGCCCGCGATCAGGTTGATGAGCGTGCTCTTGCCCGAACCGGAAGGGCCGAACAACGCCGTCAGCCTGCCCGCGCCCTGGAACCGGGCCTCGACATTGAAATCGCCCTGCCGATGGCGAATATCGACCGAGACCGTCATTCCACGTCCATCCGCTTGCCGAGCCGGCGCGCCATGACCTCCGAGGCGACCAGCGCCAGCATGGAGATGACGATGCTGATGAGGGTGAGCCGAAGCGCGCCCTCGTCGCCGCCGGGAACCTGCGTGAAGGTATAGATGGCCGAAGGCAGGGTCTGGGTTTCGCCGGGAATATTGGAAACGAAGGTGATGGTTGCCCCGAATTCGCCCATGGCCTTGGCGAAGGACAGGATGGCGCCGGCGATGACGCCCGGCAGGATCAGCGGCAGCGTTACCGTGGCGAACACCCACAAGGGGCCGGCGCCCAGCGTTCCCGCCGCCGCCTCCAGCTTGCGATCCACCGATTCGATGGAAAGCCTGATCGCGCGCACCATCAGCGGAAAGCCCATCACCGCGCAGGCGAGCGCCGCGCCCGTCCAGCGAAAGGAAAACACGATGCCGAAATGTTCGGCCAGAAACGCGCCCGCCGGCCCGCGCCGCCCGAAGGCGAGCAAAAGCAGATAGCCGGTCACCACCGGCGGCAGCACCAGCGGCAGGTGAACGACGCCGTTCAGAACGGATTTGCCCCAGAAGCGGCCCCGCGCCAGCAGCCAGGCGATCAATATGCCCGGCGGCACGGAGGCGAGCATCGCCACCGTCGCCACCTTGATCGAGAGCCTGACCGCCGTCCATTCATCCGGGGTCAGGTCCAGCAGCCAGTCCATGAATAGCCTTCAGCTTCAGTTGGAGGCCGGCGCAAGCACCGTAAAACCCTGTTCCTCGAACAGCTTGCGCGCCTTGTCCGTGTGCAGGCACTTCAGAAAGGCCGGCACTTCGGCATCCTTGGATTCGGCAATCTGCGCGATCGGGTAGATGATCGGCGCATGAGTTTCTTCCGGGAAGGTGGCGATCACCTTGACGCCCGGCTCGGCCACCGCATCGGTGGCGTAGACGATGCCGGCGGCCGCTTCGCCGATGGCCACCAGCTTGAGCGCGGCGCGCACATTCTCCGCCTGCGCGAGCTTGCCCTCGACCGGGCCCCACATATCGAGCGCCTCAAGCGCGGCCTTGCCGTATTTGCCTGCCGGCACGGCCTTGACGTCGCCCATCGCCAGCTTGCCGTCACCGATCAGGCCGGCGAGATCGAAACCCTTTTCAAGTTTGGCTTCCGCAGCCGAATCCGCGGGCGCCACCAGCACGATGCGGTTGCCCAGCAGGCGCTCCTCGCTGCCGGTCCTGATCAGGTTCTTGTCGGAAAGATATTTCATCCAGTCGAGATCGGCCGAGATGAACACATCCGCCGGCGCGCCTTCCTCGATCTGCCTGGCCAGCGCCGAAGAGGACGCATAGGAAATCTTCGCCGTCTCGCCGACATCGGCCTCGCAGGCCGCATTGATGCCGTCGAGCGCGTTCTTCAGGCTGGCGGCGGCGAACACGACGAGCTGGCCCTCGTCCGCCTGCGCGGTGGAAACGGGGGCGATCAGCAGCGCCGAAAGCACGCCCGCCGCCATAAGCGCCTTCAATCCGGTCTTTTCGATAATGCTCACTCGGCCTCTCCCTGTCAGGTTGTCTTCGTTCTCTCGCCGCCCTGCGCGGTGTGCCAACCGATATATACGGATGAATATAACAAGGGAAGTGTTTTGCGCTCCGTCGCCAGCCATGCTTCACTGAAGCGGGTATCGACCGCGAAACAAGGATCACGCGATGAAGATCAGCGCCAGGAATCAGATCAGGGGCAAGATCGTCGAGGTGTCGAAAGGCGCCACCACGGCCCATGTGCGCATCGAGATCGGCGGCGGCGCGATCGTCACGGCATCCATCACCAATGAAGCGGTGGACGAGCTGGAGCTGCGCGAAGGGGCCGACGCTTACGCCGTCGTCAAGGCGTCCGACGTGATGGTCGCCGTCGACTGATCGGCGCGCGCCTCGAATTCAGACAGCGATGGGCGCCCGAATGCTGGGGTCCGCGACGTAGTTTTCCAGCCGGAAATCCTCGAAGCGGAACGCAAACAGGTCGTCCACCGCCGGATTGATCCACATGGCGGGCAACGGCTTCGGCTCGCGCGTCAATTGCTCGCGCGCCTGCCCGAAGTGATTTGCATAGAGATGCGCATCGCCCAGCGTGTGGATGAACTCGCCCGGCTTCAGGCCCGACACCTGCGCGATCATCATCGTCAGCAGCGCATAGGAGGCGATGTTGAACGGCACGCCGAGGAAAATATCGGCGGAGCGCTGGTAGAGCTGGCACGACAGCCGCCCTTCGGCGACATAGAACTGGAACAGGCAATGGCAGGGCGGCAGCGCCATGGTGTCCACCTGCGCCGGGTTCCACGCCGAAACGATGAGCCGCCGCGATTGCGGATTGCGCCGCAGCTCGATCAGCAGATTGGCGATCTGGTCGATCTCGCCCGCGGCCCCGTTCTCGTCCACGGTCGGCCAGGAGCGCCACTGGCGGCCGTAGACCGGACCCAGATTGCCGTGCTCGTCGGCCCACTCGTCCCAGATCGTCACCCCGTTATCGTTGAGATATCTGATGTTGGTGTCGCCGGCCAGAAACCACAGAAGCTCGTGGACGATCGATTTCAGATGCAGCTTCTTGGTGGTGGTGACGGGAAAGCCCCGCGCCAGATCGAAGCGCATCTGATAACCGAAAACCGAACGCGTGCCCGTGCCGGTGCGGTCGCCGCGATCGACGCCGGTTTCAAGAACATGGCTCAGAAGGTCGAGATATTGCCGCATCGGCTCCGTTCCGAAGATTTTTTGTACCGGACCGCAGCGTGCCCGCTCGGACGCACCAGGAACGATCCGGATCATTGCCGCAGCATCGGAACAACCACTTTTCGGCCCGATGCTCTGACTTCACTATAGACGCAAGCGCGCCCTGCGCACAGATGCGCCAGCCTTGCTCATCCACAGCCGGATATGGCGGCAACCCGGCCGCGTTTGCCGTGGCCGGGAATAAAAAAGTTCAAAAATCCGCAACAGAAGGCCGGCTGGAGTACCCAGCCGGCAGCGGCACGGAATCCGCTCAGAGCGAACCGAGCTTTCCAAGCTCCCTGGCCACCAGATAGTAGAAGGTCACGCGCCCCTTGGCGCGGTCGCCGGCCATGGTCTTCGCCACGCTGGCAACCGCTGCCTCTGCGGCACCGGCGTCCACGCCCAGCTTCTTGACGCCCCAGCTATCGCGGACGCGGTCCAGTTCCTTCTTGTCGGTCGCCGAAACCAGTGAGGAATCGCGATTGCGAAGGGCAATGCCCAGATGCTTCACGATCTTGTTCACCACCGCCTCATCGGCCTTGGCGTCATATTTCCTTACGTCAGCGAGATAATCACTCATAAATATGCCCTCATCGGAGTTTGTGTCCCCTGCAATTCACGGACGATCCGCCGATGCGGCCTGCCGCCGGACGAGATCCCGTACCGCTTGCGAGCCTGCCGGAAATCGGCACGCCAAGTCAAGTTAAAGCAGCTTCCCCCACGTCTGATAATTGCCGCCGCGCAGGCTCTTCCAATTGCCCTGAAGACTGCCTATATTCGCTTCGTCGGCTTGACCGACTATGGCGATAAATGGGCGATGTAATAAGCCGTTCGGACCCGGGGGCGGTACCCGGCGCCTCCACCAAAAACTGTCGTGACGGACAGCTTTTGCTGGGGGCGAAACAGGATCGACGAAGGTGTAAAGATCGTACTTTTGCCCGGCATTGTACCACCGTCATCGGGCTAACTCAGTAGTTGCAAACGACAACTATGCGGAAGCACGTCTCGCTGCGTAATGCGGTGCGATAGCTTCAAATAAACTCCTGGGGGTTCGCACCTTCAGGCGGGGTTCGGAGGTACCTGGCAACAGAAACCTCCACTTCTCCTCCCTTTTCCCGTCTCTTCAGCCTTGCGCCGCCTCCGCGCGCTACGACCTTTTGCGTCTGCGTTGCGAATCGCGCCGTGCCGTTTCCCCATCTCAAACAGCGCATGACGGAGCCCTTCATGACTGTCAGCCGCTTCATCGTCATCACCGGCGGGCCGGGTTCCGGCAAGACGACCCTGCTCGATGCGCTGCGTGAGGCCGGCCACACAGCCATCCCAGAGGCCGGGCGCAACATCATCCGTGCCCAGCAGGCCATCGATGGCCCTGCCCTGCCATGGCGCGATCCTGCCCTGTTCGCCGAACTGATGCTGTCGCGGGACATGCGCTCTCACGAAGAAGCGCGGCAAATGCCGGGAACGCTGTTCTTCGACCGTGGCATTCCCGACACCATCGGCTATCTGCGGCTGACCGGCCTGCCGGTTCCGGAGCATATGATGCGGGCGGCAAAATCCCTGCGCTACAACAACAGGATATTCATCGCGCCCTTCTGGCCCGAAATATTCGGGCAGGATGCCGAGCGCAGGCAATCGGCGCACGAGGCAAAGCGCACATGCGCGGCGATGGAGAAGATCTACGGTGAACTGGGCTACGATCTGGTCCCGCTTCCCTTATGCTCCGTACATGAGCGGCTGCGTTTCATCCTGTCGGAAACCGCGGCCTGAAATTGCGCGGGCCGCAAAAAAACTCCCGCCGCTTTCGGCGTGCGCCCGGCGGCCGGAAGCGATGCCGCCAGCGCAAGCGGGCGCAGGTCCGGCCGGGTTTTTCGCACGCACCGCCATGCAACCGAACCGCACCCCTTGCGTGTAATGGAGGCGGCTTGCGCGCAAGGATGGTGGCCAAACGCATCCTTGCCTTGCTCATCCCGGCCAGGTAGCCCATATCCCGGTTTACGTAGTCGCCAAGCTTGATTACAGCTACTGCGACGATTCAACGGAAATGCTCATGGCCGACGACCACATCAGATATGACATCCTGGCCCAGGAAGCCCTGCGCGGCGTGATGCGCAAGGTTCTGGCCGAGGTTGCACGCACGGGTCTGCCGGGAAACCATCACTTCTTCATCACCTTCCTCACCGGCGCGCCGGGCGTTCGCATTTCAAGCCGCCTGCGTGAGCGCTATCCGGAACAGATGACCATCGTGATCCAGTTCCAGTACTGGGACCTGAAGGTTACGGACAGCGGCTTCGAGGTCGGGCTTTCCTTCTCCGATATTCCCGAGAAGCTGGAAATTCCGTTCTCCGCCGTGCGCGGTTTCTACGACCCTTCGGTGAATTTCGAGCTTGAATTCGACGTCCGCACCGAGCCGGCGGAAGCTGCCGGACCGGAACAGGCGCAGGAAGACAAGCCCGCCCCCGCGCCCGTCAGGGCGAAGCCCGCGGCCGCCAAGAAATCCGCACAGGCGAAAAAGGACGAGGCGCTGGAAGACCCTGCCCCCGCCAAGGGCGCCGAGGTCGTTTC
>JAZIHP010000140.1:0-6266 GCA_036678505.1 Alphaproteobacteria bacterium | reverse complement strand
CGGTCGTCGATGCCGAGGGGCCGGTTGATCCAGTGCCACTGGTCGCCGTCACGGGTCAGCGAGAAGAGGTCGGGATAGCTCTTCGCCTTCTCCGTCATGAGAAGTTCGAGCGTGTCCCATCCGGCAAGGGTCATGTGGGGAAGTGACTGGCAGCGCAGCGGGTCTTCCGTCAGGACCAGGGCGCGGTCCTGCATCTCGGAAATATAGTGCTCGTCGACATCGAAGAGATGCTCGAACACCGTGTTCTTCGGTCCCGGCGCGTGTGGCTCGATATTGACCGAATACATGTAGCCGTCCTCGTGAAACGGGAACGGAAAGCGCCTGATCTGTTCGGGACTGTTCTTGAAAGAAAAATCGTTGCGAAAGGTTTCCTGTCTGAAGTTGATACCCATGGTCTCCTCCTCCGGGTATGTCGCCTGGAGCCGCTCGGGGTTTCACGGAACCACTGCACAGCTCCAGGTCTTTGGTCTGTCGCGTTTCCGAACCGGAAAAATGTTTCCACTTTTCCTGGAAACGCTCTAGCGTTCGAGAACGAGCGACTTGCCTTCGAAACGTGACACGCACGGCATGATCTTGCACCCGGACCGGCGATCTTCCTCGCTCAGCCAGTGATCGTTGTGCAGGAACTTGCCGTCATGCGAAATCACGCCGGTCTCGCACTGGCCGCAGACGCCGCCCCGGCACAGATAGGGCGGGTCGATGCCGGCCGCCTCGATCGCCTCCAGCAGGCTTTCGTGCTCCCCCACACGAATATCGAGGCCGCTGAGCGCCAGTCTGACATCGAACGGCTTGCCGGGCTGCGGCGCGGCGAAATGCTCGTAATGCACCGTCTCCGGCGGCCATCCGAGCTTCTCTGCCGCGGTCCTGACCCAGTTGATCATCCCTTCCGGCCCGCATACGTAAAGATGCGTGCCAAGCGGCTGACTGCCAAGGACCCGTTCCAGTTCGGGCTTTTCCCGCAAATCGCTGCGGTAGAGATTGACACGCCGCCCATGCCTCTCCCGCAGGAAATCGGCATAGCTCGCCACCTGATCGTTGCGGAAGGCATAATGCAGTTCGAAATTGCCGCCCTCGGCCGCAAGTTGCGCTGTTTGCGCCAGAAACGGCGTGATGCCGATGCCGCCGGCGATCATGAGATGCTTGCGCGCGCGCAGATCGAGCGAAAACAGGTTGACGGGGCTGCTGATCACCATGCGCTGGCCGGGCTCGACCCGGCTGTGCATGAACAGCGAGCCGCCGCGCCCGCCATCGTCACGCCGCACGCTGATCGTATAGTCGCGCGTGTCGAGCGGCGAGCTCATCAGCGAGTAGGGATTGAGCCGGGTGCGCTCGTCATCGCGCATTTCGACGACGATATGGGCGCCTCCGGAAAATGTCGGCAAAATGCCGCCATCGGTGCGCCGGAAGTGGAAGCGCTTCACCAGTTCGTTGACGGTGACGATATCCGTCACCACGGCTTCTATTCTGTTGGCGCCTGCTTTCAACGGAACACCTCCTCTGCCGGTGGAATCTCGCTCGGATCCTCCGCATTGATGCACACGCCCTGAAAAGCGGCGAGGCGTCGTGAATAGTGATCGCGCACGAGCAGGAGCAGGTCGCAATGCGAACACCGGGCCGGCTGGGTGGTCACGTTTTCGGTGATGCCCTTGCAGTGAACGCATTGCACGCGGCGCGCCATGGAGCCGCGCAACTCCGCCTGGATCGAACTGTGTTCGATGCCGGCTTCGGCCGCGATCTGGCTGACCTGCCCGACCAGGCTTTCAGTCCCTGTCAGATAAAGCCGCAGGCCCATATGGGCATTTTCGAAGATGTGCCGAAGGCGGCGCGTGGCCGCCGCGACCGACGGTCCACGATAAAGACGGCCCGGAACCAGCGCCTCCAGCCCGGCTACATACTTGTCTCCGGCGGCGCCGGGTATGTACATGATTTCGGCGGAGGCGAAAAAATCCGGGCTCGCCTGCTGCGCCATGTCGAGGATTGCGGACGCACCTTCGGCGTCCGCGATGAAGAGATGATGAGTTCCGGCCTGCGCTGAAAGTTTTCCGTAGACCGGGCGACTGTGAAGAGCCATCGCCGCTACGCTGTCCAACGTCCTACCCTTTCGCGGTCCGCTTCAGCTTCTTTGGATCGTCGAACGGCAGAGGCTGAGCCTGCGCCTTGACGGTTCCGGAGGCGTTGCGAACCTCGAGATCGGTTCCGGCAACGGCGCAGTCCACATCGAGGCGGGCGATGGCCATGGATTTCTTCACCAGCGGCGAATACATGGCGCAGGTGACAACGCCGACCTTCTTGCCGTTTCGGTAAATTTCCGCGCCTTCGTCCGCCGCCTTGTCGCTGGCGACCTCGAGGCCGAAGATCCTGAAGCGCTCCTTGCCCTTGAGCCGATAATGCTCCTCCGCACCGCGAAAACCGGTCTTGCCGGGGCTGACGGTGAAGTCGAGACCCAGCTCCCAGAGCGTATCGCCCGGACCTTCGTTCTCGAACGGGTATTTCTGCGAATTGTCGTAAGGGTAGAAAAGCAGGTAGCTTTCCACGCGCAGCATGTCGAGCGTGGTGAAGCGGCAGGGGATGATCCCCATTTCCTTGCCTTCTTCCACGATGCGATCCCAGATCGCGGGTGCGTCCTGCCCCCGGCAGAAGATTTCATAACCGCGCTCGCCGGTATAGCCGGTGCGCGAGATCATGACCGGGAAGCCGAACAGCTGCGTCTGCGTATGGTGGAAGTAATTGAGATCGCGAATGCCCGGAACATGCCTGGCCAGATAGTCGACCGCCACAGGCCCCTGCAATGAAAGATTGTGCAGATTATCGTCAAAGCGGACGGAAACGTCGCGGCCGATCGAGGCGCGGGTCAGCTCCTCGTGACCCGTGCCCGCGCCATGCACCACCATCCACGAATTCGGCGCCAGACGGTAGATCACGCAGTCGTCGGTGAACTTGCCGGCTTCGTTGAGCATGCAGGCATAGACGGATCTGCCCGGCTGGATCTTCTCGACATTTCGCGTGGTGGCAAGGTCGATCACATGGGCGGCGTGGGCGCCGGTGATGTGTACCTTCTTGAGGCCGGAAACGTCCATGAGGCCGGCCCTGGTGCGGATCGCCGTATACTCCGCGTCGGGGTCGCCGTCATAGCTCCAGGCGGTGCCCATGCCGCTCCAGTCCTCCAGCTGCGAGCCGAGAGCCCGGTGCCGGTCGGCCACGGTAGAAAAGCGCCAAGATGCCGTCATTCGTTCCTCCACATTCTGATGCCGTCGCGGGTTTTCCCGACTGTCCGGCAGTCCCTCGGCAGCGGCCTGCGCCGCTCCTGAACATTCAACCACATTGTTGTGGCGATGCAATACTATTATGAAATTTATTTCACCAGCAGGCGAATATCGCCTGCCGGTGTTTTCGTGTTCCGTCTCAGCTCAGTCCCTCGATATCGCCGTTTTCGTTGAGGTAGATGTTTTCGGATGACGGCTTCGAGGGCAGGCCGGGCATGGTCATGATCTCGCCGCAGATGGCGACGACGAAGCCGGCGCCGGCCGACAGGCGCACCTCGCGGACGGGCACGGCGTGGCCGGTCGGCGCGCCGCGCAGGTTAGGGTCGGTCGAGAAGGAATACTGCGTCTTGGCCATGCACACCGGCAGATTGCCGTAACCCTGCGCCTCCCACTGCTTCAGCTGATCGCGCACGCTCTTGTCGGCGGTCGCCTCGGAGCCGCGATAGATACGCTTGACGATGGTGTCGATCTTGTCGAACAGGCCAAGCTCGTCCGCATAGAGCGGCGCGAATTGCGAGGCGCCCGATTCGGCGAGCTGAACCACCTTGTGCGCCAGCTCCTCGATGCCGGCCGAGCCCTGCGCCCAGTGGCGGCACAGGATCGCCTCCTCGCCCATCGAGGCGACATAATCCTTCACCGCCTGGATCTCGGCCTCGGTGTCGGAATGGAAATGGTTGATGCCCACCACCGCCGGAACCCCGAACTGCTTCACGTTCTCGATGTGGCGGCCGAGATTGGCGCAGCCCTTCCTTACCGCCTCGACATTCTCCGCGCCGAGGTCTTCCTTCTTCACCCCGCCATTCATCTTCAGCGCCCGCACCGTGGCCACGATCACGGCGGCCGCCGGCTTCAGGCCCGCCTTGCGGCATTTGATGTCGAAGAACTTCTCGGCACCCAGATCGGCGCCGAAACCGGCTTCCGTCACCACATAGTCGGCGAGCTTCAGTGCCGTCGAGGTCGCCATCACCGAGTTGCAGCCATGGGCGATGTTGGCGAAGGGGCCGCCATGCACGAAGGCGGGATTGTTCTCCAGCGTCTGCACCAGATTGGGCTGGATGGCATCCTTGAGCAGCACCGCCATCGGGCGATGCGCCTTCAGATCGCGGGCGAAGACCGGGCTCTTGTCGCGGCGATAGGCGATGATGATGTCGCCAAGCCGCTGTTCCAGATCCTTCAGGTCGCTGGCCAGGCACAGGATCGCCATCACTTCCGAAGCCACGGTGATGTCGAAGCCGGCCTCGCGCGGATAGCCGTTGGCCACGCCCCCCAGCGACACCACGATCTGGCGCAGCGCCCGGTCGTTCATGTCCATCACCCGCCGCCAGGCCACGCGGCGGGTGTCGATGCCAAGCTCGTTGCCCCAGTAGATGTGGTTGTCGATCAGCGCCGACAGGAGGTTGTGGGCCGAGGTGATGGCGTGGAAGTCGCCGGTGAAGTGCAGGTTCATGTCGTCCATCGGCACGACCTGCGCATAGCCGCCGCCGGCCGCGCCGCCCTTCATGCCGAAGTTCGGCCCCAGCGAGGCCTCGCGGATGCACACCACCGCCTTCTTGCCGATGCGGTTGAGCCCGTCGCCCAGGCCCACCGTGGTCGTGGTCTTGCCCTCGCCGGCGGGCGTCGGGTTGATCGCCGTCACCAGGATCAGCCTGCCGTTCTCATTGCCCTGCACGGACTTGATGAAAGAGGCCGAAACCTTCGCCTTGTCGTGCCCGTAGGGAAGAAGATCCCCAGACGGAATCCCGATCTTCGCGCCAACCTCCTGGATCGGCTTCTTCGATGCAGCACGCGCAATCGCAATGTCGGATTTAACTTCGGCCATTTTTTCCTCGATGGTAATGTGAGCAGGTCGATGCAGGTGACGGAAAAGTCTGGAGCCGTTCATTGTTTCACGGAATTGCCGAACGACTCCAGGTCTTTGTTTTATCGCGTTTGCGAACCGGAAAAGTGTTTCCCCTTTTCCTGGAAGCGCTCTAGAAACGGGGCGGCGTGCGCCCCGCCGCGCGGCAGGCGGAAACCAGCGTGTTGGCCATGAGCATGGCGATCGTCATCGGGCCGACGCCGCCGGGCACGGGCGTGATCGCGCCGGCACGGCGCGCCGCTTCCTCGTAAGCGACGTCGCCCACGAGCCGCTGCTTGCCCTCGCCCTTTTCGGGCGCGGCAATGCGGTTGATGCCGACATCGATCACGGTGGCGCCTTCCTTGACCCAGTCGCCCCTGATCATCCCGGGCCGGCCGACGGCGGCGACAAGAATATCGGCGGTGCGGCACAGGGCCGGCAGATCGCGGGTGCGGGAATGCGCGATCGTGACGGTGCAGTTCGCGGCAAGCAAAAGGTTTGCCATGGGCTTGCCGACAATATTGGAACGGCCGACGACCACCGCATTCAGACCGGAAAGATCACGGCCGCGCACGCGCTCGATAAGCACCATGGAACCGGCCGGCGTGCAGGGAACGAACGCCGTTTCCGCAGCTCCGGCGCCCAGCTTGCCGACATTGACATAGGTGAAGCCGTCGACGTCTTTTTCCGGCGCGATCGCCTGGATGACGGCCCCTGAATCGATCTGCTCCGGCAGCGGGAGCTGAACGAGGATGCCGTGAATGTCCGGATCCGCATTCAGGCCGGCAATCAGCGCCAGAAGATCGGCCTGCGGGGTTTCGGCCGGCAGCGTGTGCTGCACGGAATGGAAGCCGCAATCCCTGGCCTTGCGGGACTTGGAAGCGACATAGACCTGGCTGGCGGGATCCTCGCCGACGATCACCACTGCCAGCCCCGGCGTCACGCCTGCCTCGGCCCTGAGAAGCTCTGCCGCTTTCCTGACCGTCTCGACAACGTCCCCGGCCACAAGCTTACCATCTATGACGGTGGTCATATTCTGCACTTCCCCCCTTCGAGCTCTGCTGGCTCTTATCCTGCTCACCGATTCGGGGCTATGGCCCTTGTCGGCTCCGGAACTAATTGATTATGTTTCAGAACCATAACAGCGGCCTCAAGCGGCCGTCAAC
>JAZIHP010000139.1:0-6379 GCA_036678505.1 Alphaproteobacteria bacterium | reverse complement strand
CCCGTGGTGAACTTGTCCCATGGTGCCTCCTTCCATTCATGAGAAAAGATGGCACCATCAAATGCCGGGATCAAACACCAGAGCGCGTCGCGATCTTTCAGATGCGCTCCCTGCGCTTCAAGCTGTTGTTTTCACGCATGTCGTTGCCCCGAAGCCGGTTCCCGCTTTCGGGTGACATGCTTTAGCGCAGAAAGTCCGGCAGTTTCTGCCATTGGTCCTTCTTCCATGGAAACATGGCTGGCGGAAGTTCTGCGTTGCGGTCCACATAGCTATGGAAATGTACGGTGCAGTGTTCCCCTTCGCACATGACGATCCCGAACTGCGCGCTTCCTTCGTAACATGCCTGCTGGCCAGTCATGCCGGGAAGAAACGGAGCAACGCGGTGCTGATTGCCGCTGATCGTGACGACGGCATAGCCGCCCCAGCTTCCCGCTGCCGTGATATGGCAATGGCCCGCCATGATCAGCGGAACGTGCACGCCGCCCGCCTTGAGGACCGACAGGAGCCTTTCCGGTTCCGAAAGGCTGTAGCGGTCAACCGGCATATGCAGTTTCTGAGGATTATGATGCACGATCAAAACCACCTGCTGATCGCGCTTCCTGGCAATCGACAGCTGGTCCTTCAGCCAGCCCAGGCGCAGCGGGCACAGGACCCCTTCAACACGACCCGGTTCGGAACTGTCCAGCATCACGACCCTGGTGTCGCCGATTTCATGCGCGCCCTGGACAAATCCGTTGGGATCGAGCATCGGAGCCTTGCAGTGCTCCAGATAGACCCGGCGGTCGTCATGATTGCCCAGCATGACAAATTGCGGCATCGCCAGGCGCGTGCGCATTTCCTCGAAGAGCCGATATGCGGCCGGGTCCGCCTCATCGGCAATATCCCCCGCGAAGACGCACATATCGGCGTCTCCATATAAATTGCCGATGTCGTCAAGGGCCCTGGCAAATCTCTGTGCCGTGTCCAGCCCGAATTTGACAGTCCCGGAAGGGCCAAGGTGGATGTCGCTCATTACGATTATCTTATTCATTTTCATTCCTTTCGAATTCACGCCTGGTCCATCTTGTCGCGTAACCAGTCGCCGATGAGGGAGACCGATAAAGTGGCCAGCAGAATGACGAGGCCCGGGATCAAAGCAAGCCAGGGCGCGTTGTAGATGTGATTTCGGCCGAGGCCCATCAGAACGCCGAGACTGGTGTCCGGCGGCTGAATGCCGATCCCGAGGAAATTGAGCGACGTTTCGGCCAGAATGGTCGCCGGAAAGTTCAGGGACATGTTGACCAGAAGAATGCCCGTCGCATTTGGCAGTATGTGCAGCAGATAGATCCGCCAGCCCGGCGTTCCCGTAACGGTCAGCGCCTGAACGAAGGTCGATTCCTTGGCCGCCAGAGCCACCGAGCGCGCCAGACGCGTATAGCGCTCCCAACCGTAGATGCACATGATGACGATGAACAGCGTCATGTCGGCGCCGGGAAGCACCGCCAGAAGAGCCAGAGCCAGAACCAGGAATGGCATCGTTGCCTGGAAATCGACCAGCACGCCGATGATATCGTCGACGACGCCGCCGGCCCAGGCTGCGGTCAAGCCCAAAATGGTGCCGATCACGGCGCCGCCGATGGTGCCGATGAAGGCGACGAGGAAACTGACCTGGATGGCGCGCAGCACCAGCGACAGCATATCTCGCCCGAGATTGTCGGTGCCGAGGGGATGCGCCCAGTCTCCTCCGAACAGGACCGGCGGCGCGAAGCGGTTGAGCAGGTTCGTGGCCGTCGCGTCATGCACCATCAGCCATTGGGCAAATACCGCGCAAAACAGGAGCAGCAGCGTGAACAGGATCGAGAGGCGGACCAAAAAGGGTATGGAACCCGGAACGGAACTCCGTTCGGCCGGCACGACTTCAACGATGGCGGACATCACTTGCTCCTCCGCTTCGCATCGCGCAGGCGCGGATCGACCCAAAGATAGCAGACATCGACCAGCAGATTGGTGACGATCATCGTCACGCCGATCAGCAGGACCGTGCACTGCACGACCGTAAAATCACGGGCGCCGACGCTCTCCACCAGCAATCTTCCGGTTCCCGGCCAGGAAAAGACATTTTCCGTCACGACGCCTCCGCCGATGAGGCTGCCGGCGAAGAGGCCCACGATCGTGAGCAATGGCAGCGCCGCATTGGGCAGGACATGCACAGCCAGGACCTTTGCTTTCGAAAACCCGCCAGCCAGCGCGGTTTCCACCATCGGATGTTCGAGAACCTCGATCATCGCCGATCGGGTAAAGCGCGCGAAGATGGCCGCTTCCGCAATCGCCATGATGAACACGGGCATCAGATAGGATCGCCAGTCGACGATGCCCGAAGGGGGGAGCCAGCCGAGCTTGACCGAAAACAGATAGATCAGCAGGACGCCGATGAGAAAATTGGGGATCGCAAAGCCGATGATGGAAAGCAACGTTATTCCACGATCCCAGCTGGTGCCCCGCTTGCAAGCGGCCAGAATGCCCGTCGGAACGCCGAGAGCCACGGCGACGATGGTTGTCGGGATCATGAGCGCGAGCGTCGCTGGAACGCGCGATATCACCAGATCCAGGGCTGGTTCAGTCGTCCGGTAGGAAATGCCGAGATCCAGCCGCAGTACATTGAGGAGGTAGGCCAGGAACTGGCGCCACAGCGGCTCGTCCAGCCCCCATTTGGCGCGAAAGGCATGCACGGCGTCGGTGCCGGCATCGGGCCCGAGGATTTGCAGCGCAGGGTCGGCGCTGATTTTCAGGGCGAAGAATGTAAAAGCAAGCAGCAGCAAGAGCGTGACGGCCGCGCGCCCTATCCGGCCCAGCATCCAGCGGATCATGCCGCAACCCCATCGCGCCCGATGGCGGCGGGGAATTGAGGCAGCGCGTTCAGAAGCTCGCGCGTATACGCCTTGGCCGGCATGCGCCACACATCGTCGACCAGCCCCGATTCGACGATTTTTCCGGCGCGCATGACCACGACCCGGTCGCAAATATGCTGAATGACCGACAGGTCATGGCTGATGAAGAGGATCGCGATGTTTCTCTGCGCGCGGATTTCCAGCAACAGGTTCAGGATCCGCGCCTGCACCGAAACGTCCAGAGCCGAAACAATTTCATCGCAAATCAGTATTCTCGGCTCAAGCGCGAGAGCCCTGGCGATGGTCACACGCTGGCGCTGACCGCCGGAGAGACTTCCGGGTTTGCGCAGATGCAGCGATGAATCCAGCCCCGCGCGGCAAAGTTCATTCGCAGCGATGCGATCCCGTTCACTTTCCCGGCCGATTCCATGCACGTCCAGCAACTCGCGCACCTGGGAGAGCACCCTGCGCGATGGATCGAGAGCGCTGCGCGGATCCTGAAAAATATATTGGATCCTGCGCCGATCCGCGCGGGTGGCCTTCGCCCAGTCGATCAGATCGCCATCAATCCGTATTTTGCCGCGCTCGGGCCTGACAAGGCCGACGGCGGACCTGGACAGGGTGCTTTTGCCGGAACCGGACTCGCCCACGATGCCGAGGATTTCGTTTTCATAGACATCGAGGCTGATGTCGTCCACCGCGCGAAACCGGCTTCCATCCGGTTGCCCGTAGCTGACGCGAACATTGCTGAAACAAAGAACGGGTTCGCTTTTCCGGTTTATCGACGGGGCGCGCGGCAACGGGCGCGGCGAGCTTCCGCATTGCAGGTCTTCCAGCGCCGGCAGCCGTTTGCCCTTGTTTTCCGGCCGCGGAAGCGCGGCGACAAGGCTGTGGGTGTAAGTAGCGCGCGGATGGCGGAAGATCTCGCGGGGCCTGCCGACCTCTTCGATCCTGCCATGCCGCATGACAAGGACGCGGTCGCAAAGCTCGGAAACGACGCTCAGGTCGTGGGTGATGAAAAGCATGCTCATTCCGGCATGCCGGACGGTTTTTCGCAGAAGGTCGAGGATGCCGGCCTGGATCGTTACGTCGAGCGCCGTGGTCGGCTCATCCGCTATCAACAGCCGGGGCCGCGATATCAGGGCGCATGCAATCACGATGCGTTGGCATTGTCCGCCGGAAAGCTGGTGCGGATAGCGGTCGAGAACGGCCGTCGGATCGGGGAAACCAACCTGTTGGAGAAGCCGGTGTGCCTGCGCATCGCCGGCGCCTCTCAGCGCAAGCTGGCGTCTGATCCTCATCAGCGGGTCAAGTGCGCTCATGGGGTCCTGAAAGATCATGGAGATATGGTTTCCCCGCAACCGGGCGCAGGCTGAACGATCCGACAGATCGTAATTCCCGCCGCCGAACGTCATATGTCCCGAAACGCTCGCATGATCAGGCAAAAGACCGGTCAGGGCGCGGCATGATACGGTCTTTCCGGAGCCGGATTCACCGACAATGCCGAAGATTTCACCTCTTCCAAGCGCGAAATCCATTCCCTGGACCACATCCGTCGCGCCGAACGACACCCTCAGCCCGGTGACCTCCAGCAGGAGGGTCCCGGGCCGGTCGCTCTTTCCAGCCCTGTCCGTCATCGCGATCACTTGAACCGAACGCCGGTGGTCGTGAGGTCGAGATAATTCGTCGGCATCACGTCGAGCGTCAGCCGCTGCGTGTTGACGCCGAAGAACTGGGTGAGCAGATGCAGGATGGAGCCGTGCGGATTGTCGTTGAAGCGGTCGAGCATTTCACCGAAGATTTTCCGGCGCTCATCGGTATCCATGCTGATTGACAGGGCTTCTCCCAATCTGGCCTGTTGCGGATCGACCCTGAAAATCCCGCTTGCCGCCCAGCTGGACGAGGAACCATAGCGGCGCCAGAACTGCCCCATCGGATCAGGATAGTAAGCGGTGAACGATGCGTTGAAGATGGCGCGGTCCGGGGTGTCCTCATCGATCTGCCCCCAGGTTTCCTTCACGTCCAGCTGCACGTTCAGGCCGACAGCCGACCACATGGCCTGCAAGACCTGCGCCGTTTCGATTTCATTGGTGTAATAGGCGTTCATCGTCCGGTAGGAGATGCGCTCGCCTTTGTAGCCGGCTTCCTTCAGCAGTTCCCTGGCCTTTTCGGGATCGTATGCGGGCGCAGGTCTGTCGGCGAGATACATGTCGCCAAACGACTTCATTTGCCAGCCGTCAGGAATTTCGGTCTTGCCGGCGTAAAGCGATTTCACGATCGCATCGCGGTCGATGGCCAGATCGAGCGCCTGACGGATGCGAGGGTCGCCAAGGACCGAATCCGTACTGTCGTAGACGATCCCGCGAATGTTGCCGACGGCGCCGCCGACAACCGCCGCGTTGGACGAGCCGTCGATCTGCTGGAAGTTGTCGGGGTTGAGTTCGGTCACGATATCGAACTGGCCGGAGAGCAATCCGGCGATGCGCGTGGACGTTTCCGGCACCACCGTGAACGTGACCTTGCCGGCGGCTGCTTTTGCTCCGTCCCAATACTCGTCAAAGGCTTCCAGAACGACTTTTTCACCGAGATCGAAGCCGCTGAGCCGGTAGGGGCCGGTGCCGACGGGACGCTTCGAATACGCCTCCATGGACCCCGCCTCTTCAAATCCCTTCCTGGAAAGAACCTGGGAGGGATAGTTGGCAAAGCGCTGTACGATGAGGGCGTCCGGCTGACGCATATGTATGCGCACGGTAAGGGGATCGATGACCTCGACGGTCTCGATGCCGCCAAGGAACGGTTTGGAAAGAACGGGTCTGGCGGCCTGCGGGTCCTGTCCGGTGCGTTCGGGGGAGAAGGTGAAGACGATATCCTTGGCGTCGAAACTGTCCCCGTTATGAAACTTCACGCCGGGACGCAGCTTGAACTCGATCGTTTGGGGATCGATGATCTTCCATTCGGTTGCGAGGCCGGGCCTGAGCTTGCCGCCGTCGCGATAATCCGTTGTCACCAGCGTATTGAAGAGCGACCACATGATGCGTTCGTTGACATTCGAATTGTCGAAGGTCGGGTCAAGAAAATCCGGCACCTTTTGAACCGCGATCGTCAGATCCGCCGCAAGCGCCGATGTGGAAAGGAGGATGCCCGCGAGGGTGGAAATGAGCGTGATGCGCTGCACTGGTAAGGCCCTTTGTGTTGATTTAAAGCGCGTCGCAGATTCGCTTCCTGCGCTTTAAGCTGTTGTTTTCACGCATGCCCTCGTTCCGAAGCCGGTTCCCGCTTTCGGGCGGCATGCTTTAGGCCTCAGCTACATGCGGTTCATGACAGCTGAATGAAGGGTGTCGTTGATCCGTCTTGCGCCTGCTGGAGGCTCCGGAGCGATTCCGGCAGTGCCCGGCGGTTTTGCGTCCCGGGAAAGCGGAGCCGATTTGAGCGAGACGACGAATTCCCTGCCCCGAGGGAGGGGGAGGGAGAGAGGGGAGAGAGCGTGTCGGCGCGTTGCAGGGTCTTGCCAC
>JAZIHP010000138.1:0-6730 GCA_036678505.1 Alphaproteobacteria bacterium | reverse complement strand
CCGTTCAGAACCCGCCGGTCATCAACGCGAGGAACCCCGCGGACCTTCGTCGGCAACAAGGGCTGGATCACTGACCACTCAAAATCCGTCAAGTCAAAGCGCGCCATCTCAACCTCCAAGGCTGAGATCAATGAACCACCGCGCCCATAAAAAGGGAACCCTTTACGGGTATGTCACCTAAAGCATGTCGCCCGAAAGCGGGAACCGGTTTCGGGGCAACGACATGCGTGAAAACAACAGCTTGAAGCGCAGGGAGCCGATCTGAAAGATCGCGACGCGCTTTAAAGCATGTCGCCCGAAAGTGGGAACCGGTTTCGGGGCAACGACATGCGTGAAAACAAGAGCTTAAAAGCGCAGGGAGCTGATCTGAAAGATCGCGACGCGCTTTAGCCGGAGGCTATGGCCTCGATCCGCTCCATGCCGCCAACGCGTCCGGCGAAGCTTTCCCACACGATGCGCGCCGGTTTTTCCCACGCGCTCCGGTCGCTGATCTCGTGAAAGCGCGCGCCGCCTTCTTCGGCCGCTTCAACTGAAGCTTTTTCATCCGCCGCCATCAGCGCGTTGAAATGGCGGGCTCCTTCGATGGCCGACTTTTGCAGGACGGACCGGGCTTCCTCGTCCAGTCCCGACCAGAAGCGCCCGGAGAAGATCACCGCGCCCGCCGCATGAATATGGCCGGTCAGCGTGACCTGCGGCACCACTTCGTAAAGGCGGAAGCCTGAATAGGCGGACAAGGTCAGGTCCATGGCGTCGACATGGCCGGTTGACAGGGCGTTGTAGGTTTCCGTGATCGGCAGCGCGATCGGATGCGCGCCAAAACTCTCCCACAACTGCGCATGCAGCGGGCTCTGGATGACGCGGATGCGCTTGCCCTTCACGTCGTCCGGCGAGGATAACTCCTCGCGCGCCAGCAGGTGGCGTGCGCCGTAATCGATGAAGGCCGGAGCGACGATGCCTTCTTTCTCCAGCCTTTCAGCGAGGTCCGCACCATAAGCGCCGTCGAGCGCGGCTTTGAGATGGGCGGCGTCGCGGAAGAGGAAGGGCAGGTCGAAAATCTGTGTTTCCGGCACCCAGGCGGACAGATTGGAAAGCGTCGACAGGCTGGCCTGGATCGAGCCGAGGCGAAGGCCTTCCGCCACTTCCTTTTCACCGCCGAGCGCTGCATTCGGCACGATGTTGAAGGCGAAGCGCCCCGGCAGTTCGCGCTCCACCGCTTCGCTTATGTGCTTCCACACCAGCGTTTCGGGCTTGTCGCCGCCCAGCAGCGAGGCGGCGCCGACGGGAACTGCCGCCTGCGCGCGCCCCGGCGCTGGCATGGCAAGCGGCAGTGCGGCAAGTCCGGCGAGAAAGGCGCGGCGATTGGTTTGCATGGTGCTTGTCCCTGATCACAGATGGAGAAAGGCGGCGTGGGCGGCGATGCCCATGCTGATGCACAACAGCGCCAGAAGGAGCGCTGCGAGATAGGGCCGGGTGGCGGCGAACAGGCGCGTTGCCGGCACGCCGGTAGCGGCGCTGGTGACCTGCACCAATATGCCGACCGGCGGCGTCAGCCCGCCGATCATCAGATTGACCACCACCACGACGCCGAAGGCGGCCGGATCGATGCCGGCCGTGGCGGCGACAGGCAGCAGGATCGGGGAAAGCAGCAATATGGCGGCGCCGATGTCGAGCACGAGGCCGACGCCCAGCAGGATGATGTTGGCGGCGATCATGACCATGAACGGGTTTTCGCCAAGGGATCGGGCAAGGCCGGCGGCCCATGGGCCGATGCCGTCTACGGCCAGCAGGAAGGCCAGCGGCGTCGCCGCTCCGATCAGCATGGCGATGGCGGCTGTTTCGGCGCCCGCCTGTTGCAGCGCGGCGAAAATGCCGGCGCGGCTGTCGCGTCCCCACAAAGCCAGCACCAGCGTATAGGCGGCCGCCAGTGCCGCTGCCTCCGTGGGGCTGACGACGCCGAAGCGGATGCCGGCAACCACGATCAGCCCAAGCCCGAAAACCGGCGCGGCCCGCAGCGCCAGATGCCCGCGGGAAGCTGGCGCGTCGTCGGCGGCGGGGTTTTCGACGTCTGCCCGCAGATGGATGGCGACCGCCAGCGCGGCCGCCAGTGCAAGCCCGGCGAACAGGCCGCCCGTGAGCAGCGGGCCGACCGGCAGATTGGTTGCCGCAGCAAGGATGAAGAAGGCGATGGAGGGCGGAACGATGTTGTCGAGGACGGCGGTGGAGGCGATGATCGAGCTGGCGCGTTCCGGCGTATAACCGGCAGCGGTCAGCGGCCTCATGAAGGTTTTGGCGCTGAAGGCCGCATTGGCGATGGAGGAGCCGGACACGCCGGAAAACAGCAAGCTGGTCAGAAGCACGGTCTGGCCGGGCCCGGCGCGACGCCGGCCCACCATCGCGACGGCGAAGCGCACCAGATCGCCCGCCGCGCCGGAGACGGTGAGCAAACCGCCGGCGAGCAGGAAGAAGGGAATGGCGAGCAGCAGATAGCGGCCGATGCCGCCAAGCAGCGACAGGGCAAGCGCCGGTTCCGCCAGCATGCTGCCGAAGGCCGGCGCTATGTAGCCGGCAAGAACGAAGGCATGGACAAGGGGCGCTCCGGCAAGAATGCCGATGCCGATCACCAGGAGCGCGGCGAGGCTGGGCGGCAAGAGCGAGGTGGAGAGCCCGATGGCAACCGGCGCGAAGATCGGCGCCGCAACCGCGCTTGCGGCAAGCAGAAACCGCAGACGCCGTTCCCCGGCCAGCGCCAGCACCCGCATTGCCATGCCGCCCGCGCCGGCCAGTCCGAGCGCTGCCGGGCGCATCCATTCGCCAAGGCCGAGCAGCGCGGATTGCCCGCCCGCCTCCAGCGCGGCTTTCGCGCCGGCGACGGCCAGAACCGCGCAGGCGGCAAGGGTAAAGGCTTCCGCCAGCGTTTCGCGCAAGGCGGCCCGCCTGCTTTCGCGGCTGTGCGCGAAAAGCTCGATGCGCATGGCGAGCGCGCCGTCGGCGATCATCGGAAAACCGAGGCAGGCAAGCAGCAGCAGCGACCAGGCCATGGCTTCCTCGATGCCGAGAAAGCCCGAACCCAGCAGATAGCGTTGCAGGGTCGTTGCCGTCACCGCCGCCAGCATCAGGGCAAGCACCACACCGCAGGCCCGCGTCAGCGCGCGCCTGAGATTGGCCTGCCAATGCGCGGCGCGGTTCATGCTGTCTTTCCCCATCGGGCCGTCCGGCAACCGGGTTCCACTTTCCGCTCCGATACTCAACGCCACCAGCGATGGAAATGATGCACCGGGCCGCTGCCCTTGCCGATGGCGAGCGCCGTTCCGGCCTGCAAGGCGTGGTGCAGGTAATCCCTTGCCTGTGCGACGGCTTCGGTAAGCGGCATGCCGCGCGCCAGCCCGGCGGCGATTGCCGCCGACAGCGTGCAGCCGGTGCCGTGCGTGTTCGGCGTGTCGATGCGCGGGCGTGACAGGCGCAGCAGCGAATTGCCGTCGAGCAACAGGTCCGTGCTCTCCGGTCCCTTGCCGTGGCCGCCCTTGATCAGGACGGCATTTGCCCCGGCCTCCAGCAGGATTTCCGCCTGTCCGATCATCCGGGCTTCGTTTTCGGCCGTCGGGGTGCCGCTGAGCATGGCGGCTTCGGGCAGGTTGGGGGTGACGAGGATGGCCTGCGGCAGCAATTCGCTGCGCAGCGCCTCAATGGCGTCGGCCTGCAACAGGCGGTCGCCGGAAGTGGCGACCATCACCGGATCGAGCACCGGCCGCACCTCGTGGCGGCGCAGGGCGCTGGCGATGGCCAGGATCGTATCGATGCGCGAGACCATGCCGATCTTGGCGGCGCCGATCTCCATGTCCTCATAAAGCGCATCGATCTGGCCGGATACGATGTGCGGGCTGATGTCCTCGACATCGCGCACGCCTTGCGTGTTCTGCACGGTGATCGCGGTGATCGCGCTGGCGCCGAAGACGCCGAGCGCCGAAAAGGTCTTCAGGTCGGCCTGTATGCCCGCCCCGCCGCCGCTGTCCGAACCTGCTATGGTGAGGGCGATCGCCGTCATGGCCGCTCTCCGGCATCGTCTTTGGCGTTATCCACTGCCGCCCGCAATTCGCGGGTGGCGGCGGCAATGTCGGCGGCGCGGAAGATGGCGGAAATCACCGCCACGCCCGATGCGCCGGCCTGCACCGCCTGCGCCGTGCGCGGCACGTCGATGCCGGCAATCGCGCCGACCGGAAGCTCGGGTTTCGCCGCGCCAATTCGGGCGCGCAGGCCGCGAAATCCCTCCAGTCCGACCGGCGGATCGGGGTTCTTCCTGGAAAGCGTCTCGAACACGCCGCCGATGCAGGCATAGTCGATGGGCGCGGCGATGGCCGCGTCCGCATCCGCCTCGTTCTTCACCGTCAGGCCGATGATGGCGCCGGGGCCGAGCAGGCGGCGCGCGGTTTCGGCGGGCATGTCGTCGCGGCCGATATGGATGCCGTCCGCGCCCGCCGCCAGGGCGACGTCGACGCGGTCGTTCACCACCAGCGGCACGCCGGTGCCGGCAAGGGCGGCGCGGATTTCCTGCGCCTGCATGATCATCCGCCGCGTGGAGGCTTCCTTGTCGCGGTACTGGACAATGGTCGCGCCGTTGCGTGCGGCGACGCCGGCCATTTCCGCCAGATTGCCGAGCGGGCGCAGCCCGCCGTCGACGATGGCGTTCAGCCTGTAATCAACCCTGTTCATGATCTGCCTTTGCGAATGCAAGAATGTGAGCGCCGTCGAGATTGGCCAGCGCGTCGAGCAGGGCGGGTTCGAAGCTGCCCGGCCCCGTGGCCACCCGGCCCGCCATTTCGGCCGCCACCCCAAAGGTCAGCATGGCGGCGCAGGCGGCCAGATAAGGATCGGCCTCCATGGCGAGGAAGGCGGCGATGACGGCCCCCGAAAGACAACCGGTGCCCGTCACCAGCGCCGTCAGCGGATGGCCGTTCGCCACTGGGAAAGCCGCATCATTTCTTGCGATGCGGTCCGTCTTGCCGGTCCGCACCGCCACGACGCCGGCCGGCACGCAAAGCAGGTCGAATTCGGCCGCATTGGCGCGCAGCACCGAGGGGCCGCGCGCCAGCAGATCCTGTGCGAAGGCGGCGCGCGGCGGCGAATAATCGCAATGGGCGGGATCGAGCGCCCATGGCCGCCCCTTCTCATTGGCGGCATCCACCGCAATGCCGATGGCCTCGCGGCGCCGGGCATCGAGTGTGCCGAGATTGACCAGCAGCGCATCCGCCCTGGCGGC
Source organism: Alphaproteobacteria bacterium (assembly GCA_036678505.1). Lineage (GTDB taxonomy): Bacteria > Pseudomonadota > Alphaproteobacteria > Rhizobiales > Rhizobiaceae > Mesorhizobium. The sequence goes on along the minus strand of JAZIHP010000138.1, from coordinate 1,476 downwards.
GAAGTGGCCGACCTCCTCCGGCGAGGAGGTCATGGACGGGATTGCGCCCAGCGCCGAGAGCCCGTCGGCGACGAATTTCGGAACCACGCCGTTCATCAGGCAATGGACGCGCGGCCGGCGGTGGCGCACCTGGCCCAGCAGCGCGGCCGTGTGTTCGGAAACGGTCGCGCTCATTGCAGTTCCACCGCGATGTCTTCGATCGCAGGGGCTTTTTTGATCAGCCCGCTTTCTTCCAGAAACGCGCCGAACCGGACATAGCGTGCACGGTCGAGCGCTGCCGGGCGCTTGGCAAAACGCGGCAGCGTGTCGAACCATGCCGCCTTGTTCAGTTCATCATCGAGATCCGGATAGGCCCCGATGAACAGTTCCCACCCCTGCTGCGGGTGATTGGTGAGGTGGATCGCGCCTTTTTCCACCGCGGCGAGAAAGCGCTTCAGGCGGTCGTCGCCGGCCAGTTCCGGCCGGGTGACGAACACCAATTCGTCATAGACCGGAATGCCGTGTTCCTCGGGGAAGAAGGCGCGGCCTTCATGGCCTTCGCGCTTCATCTGGGTCAGCTCGAAATTGCGGAAGCCGCCGATCGTGGCGTCCACCTGCCCGCCGATCAGGGAAGACGAGAGGGCGAAATTGACATTCACCAGCTCGATCCTGTCCCTGTCGACGCCGGCGTCGTCCAGCATCCGGGAAATAATGGCGTCTTCGAAGCCGGAAACGGAAAGCCCGATCTTCCTGCCTTCGAGGTCTTTCAGTTCCCTGACCGGACCGTCTGCCAGAACCGTGAGCGTGTTGAGCGGGGTCTCGACCAGCGTGCCGAAACGCACCAGCGAGACGCCTGCATCGTGGTCCAGATAGAGATTGGGCTGATAGTGGATGCCGACCTCGACCTTGCCGGAGGCCACCGCGCGCGGCACGATGGAGGGGTCGGCGGGAGGAAGCAGCTCCACCTCCAGTCCGGCTTTTCTGAACAGGCCGAGCTCCTGGGCTACCACCAGCGGCGCGTGGTCGGGATTGACGAACCATTCCAGCATCACGGTGAGCTTGTCGGCGGCATGGGCCGCACCCGCCGTGGCGACGCAAAGCAGAAGCGCGAGCGCGCAGGATCGGATCATGGGGATTTCCTTTTCTGATGACGGGGAGAAAAGCCGCCTTCCCGCGCCCATGGCGTGAGAAGGGGGGCGAAGGCATCGACGGCGCGCCGCAATGTCAGCGCGAGAACAGCGATGATGGTCATGGCCGCGAACATGGTGTCGGTCTGCATGCGGGCGTTGGCCTGAACCATGACGAAGCCGAGCCCTGCCGATGCGCCGACCCATTCGCCGATCACCGCTCCCAGCGGCGCAAGCGGGGCTGCGACCCGCAAACCGGAAACCAGCGCCGGCGCGGCAAGCGGCGCGCGCAGCAGCAACAGGATCTGCCGATGGGTGGCGGGGGTAAGGGCTGCGGCGTCGACGATTTCCGGAGGCGTGCGCCGCAAAC
>JAZIHP010000137.1:0-6828 GCA_036678505.1 Alphaproteobacteria bacterium | reverse complement strand
GCCTTATCTTGACAGTCTGCACCGACTCCCAGTGTCCTGCTGATGTCGATGCAATAGGACTGACGGAGGCGTTATCCAGGCCGGCCGCAGCGCTCCCACATAGCTGGCGGAGGCCGGCCTGGATAGCGCCGGGCAAGTTGAACTCCTTCGTTGAAACTGGCTCCCCGGATGGGGGTCCGGGGGAAGGTTGAACAACTTGTGGACAATGTAATCGCAGCTTCAAGCATCACCATTCAGGAGCGCAGATCAGCGGAGGGCCTTGACGCCCATGTCCCAATGATCCTCCGGGACGGGGCGCTATACGATCCTGATCTGGATCGCTTTTTCCGCGACCTTCCTCTCAACGGCGTTCGCTCCCGCCATTCCCTTCGCGCCTATGGCTACGACGTTCTTGTCTGGACTCGTTTTCTTTCGGAAGCCTGCGCGAAGACGATATGGCAAGCCGACCGGCATGATGTCCTTGCCTATCACCGCGTCCGGCGCCGTGCCGACGCGGGGCAGCGCATCTCCGCTGCCTCCTGGAATCGCGCCGTCGCCTGCCTCGACCGACTATATCGCTGGGGTATGCAGGAAGGGTTGATTGCGGAAGCACCCTTCACGCATCGCTCGGTCTGGAGGCAGGGGCACGCTGGACGACGGGTGCAGATTGCGGCACGGAACGATGCTTATGAACCCGCCGCGCGTCGAGCGGACGTCAGTTTCGTCACGCTCGATGACTATCGGCGGTTTCGGGATGTCGGCCTCAGAGGGCTCCTTCCTGACGGCCGTACACGCCCCGGTGCCCGAGATCGCAACGGCATTCGCAATGCGCTGTTCTCCGATCTCCTGGTGACCACAGGGCTTCGGCTGGAAGAAGCGTCATCTCTCTTCACCTCCGATCTCGTTCTCACCGATCAGCGTCCGGGCCGTCAGGTCTGGCTGGATTTGCCGGATGCCCAGACCAAGGGCGATCGCGGTCGCCAGATTCTCGTTCCCGCTCGACTGCTCGAACAGGTGCGTGCCTATGTCGATGTCGAACGTGCCCATGCCGTCGCGAAGTTCCAGCGGCGCTCGGAGTGGCAATCGATCGACCGGCCGATCTGCGTTCATCGGGATCGGCATGCTGCCCGGCTACGGTTGATTGGTGGCGGCGATATTGCACTCGACCTGCTCGGCCCGGATGAACGCGCTCGGATCATTATCTGCGACAGAGACGGCACACCGACCGAACCGGCGATATTGTGGCTTTCGGAGATCGGCTTGCCGGTGCAGCCGAACTCCTGGGAAGTCGCTTTCGCCCGTGCCTCCAGCCGGTGCAGGTCCTTTGGTTTCGATATCAGCATCAGCCCGCATCAGCTCCGTCACACCTTCGCCGTTCACATGCTGGCGATGCTCATTCAGCATCGTCTCCGCGATGCAGCTTTGCCTGCCGGGCCGATGGAGGGATATCGGCAAGTTCTTGGCGATCCTCTCCAGCAGGTACAACGGCTTCTCGGCCATGCCAGCCTGACGACGACCTATATTTACCTCGACCACATCGCGACGCGTGCCGATACCGTCGATGCGGCAGTCGAGGAACTCCTGGCGCTGCTTCCTTCGGAGGCCTCGCTGTGAGGGGGCGTCCGCGCAAGGGAACCGCGGTTCGCTTTGCACCAGCCGATGGCGCTGTTCCCCCGCACGCCAGCGATCCGGTACTCGGACTTCGCTTCAACATCGAGGCGCGCTACGGCGGGACTGTCGAAGTTGACCTTGTCGATGTGCATCCGCGACAGCTCGCCATTCCTTTCGCAGGTGCTCTTCGTCGGCAGTCCGGGCTTGGTGGCTCGCTGGGTGCGCGGAGCACGATCAAACAGCACTTGCAGGGCTATCTGAAGTTTTTCGCGTATCTGCGCGAGCACTCCACGGCAAAGACGCCCGCCGATCTGCGCGCTGAAGACATCGAAGGATACGAAGCTTTTCTCGAAGCCGGCGGGATGAAGCCTATTCACCGGCATACCGTTCTCGCCAAGGCCATTCTCGCCTTGCGCTCGATCGACGCCGACCAACCTGGTCTTCTGGACGAAGGCGTCCGTCGTCGCTTGGCCTATACCATTGCACGATCCGTCGGTCGCTCGCAGCCGCGTGACGCTTATAGCCCCTTCGTTGCAAGGCAGCTTCGTGATGCGGCCCGCGCTGATATCGCCAAGATATTCAGACGGATCGGGAAGCCGCTCGATGGTGACGGCGGCGATGCCAGTCTCCGCAGAGTGACCGACGAAGCCAACGCCCGGATTGTTGCTTCTGGCAGGCTCAGCAGCGGCGACAGTATCTTCAAGAGGCTCTATTTCATGAGGCTGCGCCTCGGTCTCCCGGTCTCGACCCTAGCCGAAGATCTACACGCACGTTTCCATCTACATGCCATGGATATTCCACCGCTTCTGACGTTCCTATCTCTGGAGACCGGCCTGGAGCTCGAATGCTGCAAGGCGTTGACGATCGACTGCCTTCAAAATCCCGGACCCGGCACGATCGAGATCGCCTACGTTAAGCGGCGTGCCCGCGGCGCTGAGTACAAGTACATTCGCGTCCGTGATGGCGGGATCGGAACACCGGGCGGTCTGATCCGCAAGCTGATCGAGGCAACGGGATTCACACGGCAGTTCGTCCCAAGCGAGAACCTTTGGCTCTATTATTATACCGGGCGGAAGCAGCTTCGTGCAGGTCTGGAGCATCAGCAGGAGCTCGTCGCCAGATGGATAAAGGGGCATGATCTCATCGATGACGATGGGGAGCCTCTCCGCCTTGTTCTTTCTCGCTTGCGCAAGACCCACAAGGCACTCTGGTATCTGAAGACCGAGGGCCATATGGCGCGTTTCGCCGTCGGTCATACGCCGGAGATCGCCGCGCGTCACTACGCTGATATCCCCTCGCTGCGACCGCTGCACGAAGCCACCGTTGCCGAGGCATTTTCTGAAGTCGCTGCGGCCGCCGGCCCGATCGTATTGGCGCCTAACGACGAGGACTCATGGCGCCTGAGCAAGGGCGTTTCCGAAGAGAACAGCGATGTTGACGCTCTTCTGGACGGCGAACAGGATGTTTGGCTGGCGGCGTGCTCAGGCTTTGACCGCAGCCCCTTCGGGGAAGCCGGCGCGCCTTGTCCGCAACCCTTCTGGGGCTGCCTCGAATGCCGCAACGCCGTCATCACCGCACGCAAGCTGCCGGCGATCATCGCGTTCCTGCAATTTATCAAAGAGCAACGGGTGGGTCTCTCCGCCGCAGACTGGGCAATGAAGTTCGGCCGCGCGCATGATCGCATCGTCGGGCAGGTTCTCCCTGCTTTCCCCGAGAGCGTGGTTGCCGAAGCCCGTCGCGAGGCGGAGGGACATGCCCTTTATCTGCCGCCGGAGGCCCGGCAATGATAGGGCCGGCACCAGCACCGTCTACCTCCCGGCACTTCGATCTGCGCCCGGTTCTCGCGACCGCTCCGCTAAAGCCCGGTTTCGATCGGGACGCTCTGTCGCGATACGGCGATCCGAGCTGGGATCTCGGACCAGCCGTGTTTCGCGAGAATGCCCGCCGCTGTCACGTCACCGTGCATTTCGGGTCGGTCGAGGATGCGGGTGTCCGTGAGGCGTTGCGTGAACTCCTCTACGCTCGGCTGAACGTCGATCTGCCAGGTCACCGCAAGATACTTCCTCCCGGCAGCGTCCGGCAGGTGTTCAACCGCGCACGACGCTTCTTTGAGTTCGTGCGTGATGACCTTGGTTTCCTCGATCTTCGGCAGGTCGACCAAGCGCTTCTCGACCGGTACGCCCGCGATCTCAAGGCTGATCGCACCCGCCGGCCCATCATCGTCGCTCACCTGTTGGAGATCCCATTCGACCTCTATGCCTATCGGGATTATCTTCCCTCCAGTGGCTTGCCATTCCAGCCGTGGGCTGGACGCGCTCCAGCTCGCGTCGCTGGCTATCGTCACGTCCGTGAGAATCGGACGCCGCGCATTCCCGAAGCGATTATGTCGCCGCTGCTGGCCTGGTCGATCCGGTATGTGACCGAGTTCGCTTCCGATATCTTCGCTGCGCGCGAGGAGATGGACCGTCTCGAAGCACGCTGCGCGGCCCTCATAGAGGCCGATCGCGTTCTCGAGCGCAAGCATCGTCGAGAACGACACCGCAAGCGTCTCGAGGACTATTTCGGGCGGCTTCGCAGCGAAGGCCGCGGGGTGCCGATATGGGGCACTGCCCATAACGGCATATTTCTCCGACACCCCGAGACAGGAGACCTGTTGCCACCCGTCAACTCACACCTGCTTCATCTGCACATCGGCATCGACGCCCTGGCCGAGCCGAAGATGCACATTCAACTGACCAATGGCGCTCCACGCCAGATCAGAGCTGCGGTGCTCGAACTCGGTGTCGAGACTGGGGGTATGGATACGCCGATCTCCATTCTGCCCGAGACCGGCAAGCCCTGGCGGCCTCGCTTCGACGCCAAGACCCTCGCGGCGGAAGAGCGCATGCTGCAATCGGCAGCCTATATTCTCTGCGCCTATCTTACCGGAATGCGGGATTGCGAAGTTCAGGCGATGCAGCGTGGATGCCTTTCCCTGACGCGCAGTGAAGATGGCATGATCATGCGCCACCGCGTCCGATCCGTCGCCTATAAGGGTAAGGCCGCCCGGGGTGAGCCTGCCGAGTGGGTCACCATCGAGCCTGTCGCCAGAGCTGTCGATGTCCTGGAACGCCTGTCGTTCCGAGCCGCATCCGCGCGTGAGCTGACAACACTCTGGCCGGTACTTGCCGCCAAATCGGTTTGTAAGGATCACCTCTCGGCCGAGATCGTGCGTCAGCTCAATCATTTCCGTGGCCATCTCAACGCGTTGTTCGGCACCCCGGACACACCGGCGGTCCCTAATGGGCCTGGTGATCAGCCTTGGCGTATCACGACGCGGCAGTTCAGGCGCACGATTGCATGGCACATCGCCAACCGTCCCTTCGGCACGATCGCCGGCATGATCCAGTACAAGCACGCCTCCGTCGCCGCGTTCGAAGGCTATGCCGGCTCCAGCCGATCCGGCTTTCGGGCGGAAGTCGAGAGCCAACGTAGTCTCGGCCAGCTCGATGATCTGTTGATCTATTTCGACAAGCGACAGGCCGGAGCCACGCTGTCCGGACCTGCGGCGGCGCGTATAGCGAAGACGCTCGACAACATATCGGACGACCTCGGACCGCTTCCGGCCATGATCGCTGATCGTGCCCGGCTCCGCACCATGCTCGCTAGCCTCGCGCGAACATTGCATGTCGGCGTGCTGGCCGATTGCTTCTTCGATCCTGGCACGGCCGCCTGCTTGAAGCAGGCCACCGGCGCCAAAGGCCCGCTGACCGCGGCCTGCCAGCCGACCCTTTGTCCAAATGCCAGCATCACCGCGAGACACCGGTCAGCATGGGCGCGTTCCGCAGAGGAGGCCGCAAGCCTGTTGAAGGAGAAACGGCTGTCCCAGCTTCAACGAAGCATCCTTCAGCAGGACCTTGAGCGGGCGAGGAAGGTCCTCGACAGCATCGACAAGGGCCAATCTGCGCCCGGCTCTTGAGGGGAGCCGGGTGTGCTCCTGCGCCGGTGGCCCGCCCGGCGTGGTCGGAGTGCGCGATGCCTGGCGCATCCGAGCAACGGCTGATCGCCGTCCTCCGCTTACGCTCCGGCTCTGCGAGTGCGCGGCCGCACCTGAGGCATCGCAATTCGCTGCTCCGACGCCGGGACAGGCCCCGGCGGAGAAGGAGCAATGATCATGACAATACAAAAAATCAGGAACAGCCGCCCGAACAGGCGGCAGGAAAGGAAGAGGAAGGCCGGAGTCGGGCGGTCGGTAAAGGGGGCGAGAGAGGCTCGCGCCGCCGGCCGCGGAGATTCCTCAATGTCCAGCACATCAGCATCCGTCCAGCGCGCCGACGTCTATTCCCGCATCACGGCCGAGATCATCGCCGCGATCGAGCAAGGTGCCGGCGAATGGCGTGCTCCCTGGTTCCACAACGGCACCAGCGTCGCACGTCCGACCAACGTCTCGTCCGGCAAGCGATATCGCGGCATCAATACGCTGGCCCTCTGGGCAGCAGGTTTCGCCGCCGGATATGGCGACGGCCTCTGGGGCACCTACAAGCAATGGCAGGATGCCGGCGCGCAGGTGCGTGAAGGCGAACGCTCCACCACGGTCGTCCTGTGGAGGGAGATCCAGATTTCACGGCAGGCCGGCGACGAAGACGACGATGACGGGCATCGGCGGATGTTCGCCCGTGCATTCTCCGTCTTCAACGTCGCTCAGGTCGACGGCTACGAACGCCCGGCAACACCCACGCTGCCCGAGGCCGAACGTCTGGCCCACGCTGAAGCATTCATAGCGAACCTGAGCGTCAAGACGGAGTTCGGGGGATCGGAAGCCTATTACCGCCCGTCGACCGACACGGTGTTCATGCCGCCGTTCGCCTCTTTCCGCGACGCCGCGTCATTCTATGGAGTGTGGCTCCATGAATGCGGGCACGCCAGCGGCTCCAAGCACAGGCTCGACCGCGATCTTTCCGGGCGCTTCGGATCAGTGGCCTATGCCGCCGAAGAATGCTGCGTGGAAATTCTCAGCGGGCTCGTCCTGGCTGATCTGGGCATCGCCCATCATCCACGACCCGATCATGCTGCCTATGTCGCCTCGTGGCTCAAGGTCCTGAAGGACGACCCCAAGGCCATCTTCACCGCAGCGAGCAAGGCGCAGCAGGCAGCCGACTGGATGCACGCCCAGCAGCCCCAGGCAGAAGAGATGGCGGCATGATGAGCACCGCCTTCACTGCGGAAAAATTTCAGATTGGGGCTGGACTGTCAGGATAT
>JAZIHP010000136.1:0-7141 GCA_036678505.1 Alphaproteobacteria bacterium | reverse complement strand
GTGGCGAAAAGCCTCGTCTTCACGATATGAACTCCTGTCTGGAACCTGATCATCGGGATCAGGACCTGTCATCATTACCGCCCGAAACCCGCCGGATCGCAAGCCAGAGCCGCCGCCGCCCGTCCGGTTTCCTGAGCACACGGTTAACCAATGCCATATGCCCCGTATTCGGGGCGCGAGGCTTCAAGGTAGCGCGGAATTGCCGGGCACGGCAATGCGCGGCCCGTTTCCCATAGAGCCGTTCATGGCTTCACGGAATCGCCGAACGGCTCCAGGTCTCTATTTTGACGCGTTTGCGAACCGGAAAAGCGTTTCCACTTTTTCTGGAAACGCTATGGGACACCGCAGGTCCGTCGGCCTCATTCGCCCTGGAATCGGCGGACAGCCGAATTTTGCGGGTTCCGGCAAGGACGATGCGCCCGGCCGGCCGGAAAACTCACCCGGTGCCGCACCCGGCTCCGCTGTCTCGTCAGGCTGGCTGGTCTGGCGCTTCAGTGACGTTCCGGACCTGCCGTCCGGGCGTTTTGCGCGCGAATTCCTCGATTAGAAAATCCAGGAAAACCCGACGTCTGGAAGCGATATGCTGGCGTGAGGGATAGACGGCGTAGAGCGTCGCCACCATGCTCCAGTCGTCGAGAGCCGACCGGAGCCGGCCGTCGCGCAGGTCGTCCTCTACATAGGGAAGGGGCATCAGGCTCACGCCGAATCCGGCGCGCAAGGCATCGCGCACGGCAAGGCTGGACGAGACGCAATAGCGCGCGCAAACGGCAATTTTCTCTTTCTGCCCAACTTCTTTCCGAATTCCCGGACGGCTGCGTGGCCGGAGAGGCTGAACTGGATCGGGGTCAGCGACTTCAGGTCTGCGGGCGTGGGCGGCGTTCCATCCGCGCTGAAACAGGAAGGAGCCGCGCACAGCATATGTGGCATGACGGAAGAACCTTCGGTGGCCGCCGGTTTCATGCCGGTCACCGTTCCGGCGGCATGGCAGGCCGCCGCCGGCGCGCAATATGCCGATCCGCGAACGACTCGGGACAGTGCGTTCGGCCACCCTCAGCGCCGCGACGCTTATTCATGCCGCCGGGGCTTTTGGCCTGGCTTCGGGGCCGAAGGCGCCGATCACGCCCGGCGGGTGCCGGCCGCTTGCGGTCAGCCTTTTGTTCGTTGTTCCTGCGCGAGCAACCAATTTCGCGCGATGGTTTCATCCTCGCCAGACAATTCGTGCCCGGCGCCGATGGTGTGCCGATCGAGTATCGCTCCCGATCCTTCCAGCCATTGCGCCAGAGGTTTGCCAAAACCGGAGAAGGGATCACGCGCGCCGGCGATCACCAGCGCTTCGGCCCCTGCCAGATCGGCTTCGGGCGGCTCGTCCAGCACCATCATCGGCCGGAGCAGGATCGCCTTGCTTATGTGTCCCGGTTGCAGGCCCATGACCGATGCCGCAAAATTCGCTCCGTTCGAAAGGCCCATGAAGATCATGCGGGCGGGATCGAGCCCGTAAGCGGCGATGGCGCCTTCCACGAAAGCCGCGAAAGCCTCCGCTTCGGAGCGGATGTCCGCCTGATCGAAGCTGATCGGCCCGAGCCGGCGAAACCAGCGCGCGCTGCCTTCCTCATAGGCGCGGCCGCGCACGCCGAGCAAGGTGGCTTTCGGTGCGATACGGTGCGCCAGCGGCATCAGGTCCGCTTCCGTGCCGCCACTGCCATGGAGAAGCACGACGATGCTGCCATCGGGGTCTTCGGGGGTGAAAAAGCGATGGATGAAAGGCAGCTCCCGGCGGGGCATGCGGGGCTCGCCCGGCATGGCGAACTGAGGCAGCATGACCCGCAGGTCGGCAGCCCTGTTCTGATCGCCCGGCGGCACCATCAGCGCCGTGCCGAGGCGATCCAGCGGCTCATCCACGGTGAAGCCCGGTCCGTCGGTAGCCACTTCAAGCAACGTCCCGGCGGGTTCGCGTACATAGAGCGACGTGAAATACTTGCGGTCGTGCACATTGGTCGGCGAGGAGTTGAGCGTCGAAAGCTGCTTTTCCAGAGCCTCGATGGCGGCAACGTCCGGCGCGCGCAAGGCAACGTGATCGGCGGTTCCGGTTCCGGCAACGCCTTCCACGAAACCCGACCCGTCGCGGATGTCGATGGCGTCGGTGTCCGAAACCATGCGCATCGTGCTGCCCTCGACCGGCCCCGGCCGATAGCCGAAGCGGGTCATGAAGGCAGCGGTTTCTTCCGGCGCTTCCGACAGGATCGTCACCGCGCGCAGGCGGGCCGGGCCGCGCGCCGCATCGCCCCATGGATGCGCCGCCTCCATGTCGGCCGCAACCAGCTTGACGATGAAGCCGTCGGGGTCCTTCAGCCGCAGTACGGTTTCACCGAATTCTCGCGAGGGACCCTGGATGGCCACGCCATGCCGAAGGCAGCGCGTCATCCATTCGCCGAGGCCGGAGACGGGCACGGCGAGCGCGATCTCGAACACCTGTCCATGGCCGACCCGCCCGGTTGCGCCATCTTCCCAGACGAGAAAGGTGATGAGGGTGCCCGGTGAGCCGGCGGCATCGCCGTAAAACAGGTGAAGCTGTTCCGCATCCTCATAGCCCCCGGTGCGTTTGACCAGCCGAAGACCGAGAAAGCCCGCATAGAAATCGACATTCGCCTGCACATTGCGCGTGAGCAATGTGACGTGATGGATGCCGCTTTGCGGCTTTCCGGCCTGCTGTTGCATGAGTATCCGTTGCCTGATTGGCCGGGGCTGCGGCCGCTGGAGGGAAACAAAGACCTGGAGCCATTCGGCGATTTCGTGAAACCTTGAACGAATCCAGTCATGAAAGTAGTGGTTCCGGCGGACATTTTCCACGCCGTTGTTCACCCGCTGCAAAATACGGCAGGGGCAGGGATACCGGAGCTTGCGGAAGGCGCCACGCGTCCGACCCGTGAGCGGCTGGCGGACGCTGCCGCAAGCGCGCCCTCGTCCTCAGCGCCGTCCGGCCTGCCCGGCAGGTAACCTCATTTCACCACGAAACCATGGGCGAAGGGGTCACGGTCATCGATAAATATGGTGTTGTAACCGGTCATGCGCGCCCAGCCGGCGATCGAGGGAACGATGGCGGGGCGGCCGGCCACGGTCGTTACAGCCTCGACCCGCCCCCTGAACAGCGAACCAATGATCGATTCATGCACGAATTCGTCGCCGGCTTTCAGTTGCCCCCTGGCGGCAAGCTGCGCCATGCGCGCCGAGGTTCCGGTGCCGCAAGGCGAACGGTCGATGGCCTTCTCCCCGTAAAAAACGGCGTTGCGGGCATGAGCGCCTTCCACCGTCGGCTTTCCCGTCCACTGGATGTGGGAAAGGCCGCGAATTTCCGGATGCTCGGGATGCACGAATTCGTATTTCGCATTCAGCGCCGCCCGCAGCTTCGGCGACCAGCCCACCAGCTCGCCGGCGGAATGGTCGGCCATGTCGCGGAAATTCTTCTGCGGCTCGACAATGGCGTAGAAATTGCCGCCATAGGCGACATCGACGACGATCTCGCCAAGCCCTTCCACCTCGGCGGTCAGCCCTTCGGCATAAAGAAAGCCCGGCACATTGGTCAGCCGCACCTCCTCGACGAAGCGACCTTCCTGCCGGTAGGCGATATCGACCTTGCCGGCGGGCGCGTCGATGGAAAGGCGTCCCGGCGCGCGCGGCGCGATCAGCCCGTTCTCGATGCCCATGGTGACGGTTCCGATGGTGCCATGGCCGCACATGGGCAGGCAGCCCGAGGTTTCGATGAACAGCACCGCGACGTCGCAATCGGGACGGGTCGGCGGGTAGAGGATGGAGCCCGACATCATGTCATGGCCGCGCGGCTCGAACATCAGCCCGGTGCGGATCCAGTCGAATTCGCGCAGGAAATGGGCGCGCTTCTCCAGCATATTGGCGCCTTCAAGCCGCGGTCCGCCACCGGAAACCAGCCGCACGGGATTGCCGCAAGTATGCCCGTCTATGCAGGAAAAAGTGTGCGTGGCCATGATTTCAGAACCTCTGCGCGGAGAAGGGGGAAAGGTCTATGGCGGGTTTGCGGCCCTCGACGAGATCGGCGACGAGACGCGCGGTGCCGGCCGACTGGGTCAGCCCCAGATGTCCGTGGCCGAAGGCGTAGACGATGCGCGGCGTGGCGCGCGCCGCATCGATGACCGGCAGGCTGTCCGGCAGGGAAGGGCGCAGGCCCATCCACTCGCTGCCGCCTTGCGGATCGAGCCCCGGCAGAAATGAAACCGCCTTCTTCAGCATGGCGCGGGAACGTTCGAAATTCGGCGGCAGGTCGAGCCCGCCGAGTTCCACCGCGCCGCCGACGCGAATGCCTGTCGAAAGCCGCGTGACGACAAAACCGTGCCCGCCGAAGGTCACCTGCGTGCGCAGGTCGAAAGCCCCGCCCGGAAGCGTGGTGTTGTAACCGCGCTCGGTCTCAAGCGGGATGCGCTCGCCGGCCGAACGGGCGATGCGGTGCGAGAAGGCGCCGGCCGCGACCACCACATAGGCGGCCCGCAGCGTGGTGCCGGCGCTGATTGCCTCGACGCCGTTTCCGGCAAGGCGCAAGGCCGTCACCTCCGCGCGCCCGATCGCGCCGCCATCGGCGGTAAACCGTCTGGCCAGTTCCAGAGTATAGGCCCTGGGGTCGGCGATCGAATACCAGCCGGGGGTAAAGGTGCCGTGCGTGAAGCGCGGCGCGAGGCCGGGCTGGATCAGCGCCATCTCCTCCGCGTTCATATGATGGAAGGCGATGCCGTGATCGGCACGCGCCTGCCAGCCCGCAAGCGAGGCGCGAAACTCGGCCTCTCCTTCATAAACCTGCAAATTGCCGTCGTTGCGCAGCATGGCAGATGCTCCGACGCGATGCAGGAACGGCTCCAGCTCCGCCTTCGACAGGTCCATGAGCGCGGTCTGGGCCGCGGTCGACCGCGCCACCTTGCGCGGCGAGCAGGCCCGCCAGAAGCGGAACATCCATGGCGCGATCCGCAGCGCATAGGCAGGCGGCACCGACAAGGGCCCCAGCGGGTCGAGCAGCCATTTCGGCGCCTTGCGCAAAATGCCGGGCGAGGCCAGCGGCAGAATATCTGTAAAGGCGAACGCCCCTGCATTACCGGCGGACGCGCCCGCCGCCGGCCCCTCGCGATCGAGGACCACAACGCGCTTGCCGCGTTCCTGCAAGGCAAGCGCGGCCGACAAGCCGACCACGCCCGCTCCGATGACGATCACGTCGGGGACAATCGCTCCTGGCCGGGTTGGGTCGGACATATTTCTCTCATCGGGACGGTCTGATCGGCTGTGAGCACGCCTCCTGCCCGCAGGTGCGCGCGCTTCCACGATCAGATGTACGCCCGGCGAAGTAAAGCGGCTTTGCTTGTGCCACCTGCTGTTTTTTGCGCCCGCCGCCGGGAAGGGGAGGGCAACCCGAGGAGCGGCAAGGCCGAAGACGGCCGCAACGGCCCGCGCCGTTCCCGATCTTCCGCGCGCCGGGCGCATGGGCCGGCATGATCCCTCTCGCACCCGCCTGACGGCGTAGCCGGAAGGGCCCGGCCCGCCGAACCGCGCAACAGCGGTTCAGGCCCTGAGTTCGTGCAGAACCACCATCAGCGCGCGGGCGGTCTGCCTCCCGGTGTTCCTGATCTCATGGGCGACATCGGCGCGGTAGCGCGCGGTTTCACCCGTCGCCAGCTTCTGCGATCCATGTCCGGTTTCGACCAGCAGGCCCTCGCTACAGGCCGTGAGATGCTCGAACGTGCCGGGGGCGTGTGGAGCGCTTTGCAACATGGAGCCCGGCGCAATCTCCACCTCGTACCATTCGACCTGGCCGGCCAGCGAAGGCGGGCCGAGAATCCGCAGCCGCCACGCGCCGTCGGGGCTCCTGATCTCCGGCGTCAGCGCCAGTGTCACCAGATCGATGCCGTCCGGCTTGCGCTGCTGCGGCGCGCCGCCCGCCAGCAGCTGCGAGAAGTCGATGCCCAGCGCCTGCGTCAGCGACCACAGAACCGCAAAAGTGGGATTGGCTTCGCCGCGCTCGATCTGCGAGAGCATCGAGCGCGACACGCCCGAAAGCGCGGCCAGACGGTCGAGCGTCAGGTGCCGCTTCTTGCGCTCCGCCTGAATGACGGGACCGATCTTCGGCGCTTCGTTCACACTGTCCATTTCGTCTTTTCCAAAGCAGGCGGCCAGAGCGGTGGGTCGCCAGACTACAAAACCGGAACCGTTCTTCCGCTCAATCCGTTGTCCGATCAAGATGTCGGAGGCTGCTTTCGTGCTTCTGAAGCATCGGGCGACCTCCTCCATCGCACAGGCTGCGCGCCATATGGCGCGCAGCCGGCAGGCCGGCATGATTATTCCTCTGGATTTAACATCAAATCCATTATATTGGAAATTCCAGCTTAACGGACGAAAAACCCATGAACCCGGATTTTCTTTCCCATATCGACGGCGTGCTTGCCGGCATCGAGGCCGACGGGCTCTACAAGCGCGAGCGCCTGATCACCGGGCCGCAATCCGGCCGCATCCGCGTCATGGGCCCGGAGGGCGAACGGCAGATGGTCAATCTGTGCGCCAACAATTATCTGGGCCTTGCCGACCATGCCGGGATCAGGGCGGCGGCCCGGCAGGCGCTCGACGACTACGGGTTCGGCATGGCCTCCGTGCGCTTCATCTGCGGAACGCAGACCCTGCACCGGGAACTCGAACATGCCGTCGCCGCCTATCTCGGCAAGGATGACGCCATTTTGTTCGCCGCCTGCTTCGATGCCAACGGCGCCCTGTTCGAGCCGCTGCTCGGACCCGAAGACGCCATCATTTCCGACAGCCTGAACCACGCCTCCATCATCGACGGGGTGCGCCTGAGCAAGGCGAAGCGCTTCCGTTACGCGCCGGGCGACATGAACGATCTGGAGGCGCGGCTCAGGCAGGCCGACGCGGAAGGAGCCCGCTTCAGGCTCATCGTCACCGACGGCGTGTTCTCGATGGACGGCCATATCGCCAGATTGCCGGAAATCTGCGACCTGGCCGATCGCTTCGGCGCTATCGTGGCCGTGGATGACTGTCACGCCACCGGCCATCTGGGCGATCAGGGGCGTGGAACGCCCGCGCTGACCGGTGTCGGCGGCCGCGTCGACATCGTCACCGGCAC
>JAZIHP010000135.1:0-7661 GCA_036678505.1 Alphaproteobacteria bacterium | reverse complement strand
GCCCGTCATGGGTGCGGTAGATCAGCGGCTGCTTCTTGCCCTCCAGCGTTTCCGCCGCGGCCACATTGGCCTGGATCATGAATTCCTCGATCAGCTTGTGAGCGTCGAGGCGGTCCGGCACGATCACACGGTCGACGGTGCCGTCTTCCTTGAGGATGATCTTGCGCTCCGGCAGGTCGAGTTCGAGCGGCTGGCGATGTTCACGGCCGCGCTTCAGCACGGCATAGGCTTCCCAGAGCGGCTTCAGCACCGTGTCGAGCAGCGGCGCGGTCTTGTCGTCGGGCGCGCCGTCGATGGCCGCCTGGGCTTGCGGATAGGCGAGCTTGGCCGCCGATTTCATCGTCACGCGATGGAACGAATGGCGTATCTTGCGGCCTTCGGTGGAAAAGGTCATGCGAACCGCCATTGCCGGCCGGTCCTCGCCTTCGCGCAGCGAGCACAGATCGTTGGAAATGCGCTCGGGCAGCATGGGCACGACCCGATCCGGGAAATAGACCGAGTTGCCACGCTTCAGGGCCTCGCGGTCGAGCGCGGAGCCCGGCGTCACATAGGCCCCCACATCGGCGATCGCGACGGTGACGATGACGCCGCCGGGGTTCTTCTCGTCGCTGTCCGGCTCGGCGAAAACCGCGTCGTCATGATCCTTGGCATCTGCCGGATCGATGGTCACGAGCGGGATGGTGCGCCAGTCTTCCCGGCCTTCGGCCCGCACTTCCTTCAGCGCCTGCGTCTCGCTCAGCACGTCCGGCGGGAAGATATGGGGAATGTCATGGGCGTGAATGGCGATCATGGAGATCGCCTTCTCGTTCAGGGGCGAGCCCAGAACGGTGATGACCTTCGCCTTGGGCAGGCCATAGCGCGGGGTGCGCGATGGCTCGACCTCGACCAGATCGCCATTGTTGGCGCCGTTGCGGAACTCCTTGTCGACGATGAGTTCGGGCTGGCGGCGTTCCACCGGCTCGATGCGGAACGTACCGTCGGAAAGGGTGCGGAAAATGCCGAGCGCTGCCTGGGAGCGTTTCTCGAATATTTTTATGACCCGCGCCGTATAGGCCGGACCTTCGTCCCTGCCGGTGGCGAAGGTCTTTGCCAGCACGCGGTCGCCGATGCCGGGGGCAGGCCCGCCGCGCGGCGCCTTTACGGCGATCGTCGGCGGCGTGCCGCTGTCGTCGGCTTCGGCGGGCCGGGCCAGAAGGCCGCCATCCTCGTCGCGTGCGAAGATGTCGAGAACGGCGATGGTGGGAAGATTTCCGGCGCGCGACAGCCGCTTGCGCTTCTTCTCCAGAAGCCCTTCGTCCTCAAAGTCGCGCAGCATGTCCTTCAGCCATATGCGGTCGTCGCCGCGCAGGGAAAACGCTTTGGCAATCTCGCGTTTGCCGCAGCGGTCGGGGTTCTCCGCGATGTAGCGAAGAATTTCGTCACGCGAGGGGCGGTACTGGTCCTTTGTCCCGCGCCGAGTGTCACCGGCGCGGGGATCGCCGTGGTTCCTGCCGGAGATCCCTCGCGCCAAGCTTTTATTCCTTTTTCTTTGCTGCGGTTTTTGTCGCCGCCGTGGTCTTCTTTGCCGCCGTGGCCTTCTTCGCCGCCTTCGGCGCCGCCGCCTTGCGGGCCGGTTTCTTCGCCCCGCCGCCCTTGGCTTCCTTTTCCGCGATCAGCACAAGGGCTTCTTCCAGCGTGATGGCCTGCGGGTCCTTGCCCTTGGGCAGGGTCGCGTTGATCTTGCCGAAATTCACGTAAGGCCCGTAGCGCCCATCGCGAACGGTGATCTTGCCGCCGCCATCGGGATGGTCGCCCAGTTCCTTGAGCGCCGCCGCAGCGGCACCGCCGCGTGCGCCCCGTCCCTTGGACTGCTTTTCCGCCAGAACTGTGACGGCGCGGTTGAGGCCGATGGTGAAAACGTCCTCGATGGATTCCACATTGGCGTAGGTGCCGTCATGCAGAACGAAGGGGCCATAGCGTCCGAGACCGGCCGAAATCATCTTGCCCGTCTCGGGATGGTTGCCGACCTCGCGGGGCAGCGAAAGCAGCGACAGCGCCTTCTCAAGGTCGATCGACGGAGCCGGCCAGCCCTTGGGCAGGCTGGAGCGCCTGGCTTCCTTGCCGTCGCCGCGCTGCACATAGGGGCCGAAACGGCCGGTGCGCAGGGTGATTTCCTCCTGCGTTTCAGGATCGGCGCCGAGAACCTTGTTGCCGTTCTCCATGCCGCCGGCATCGGCGTCACCTTCGCCGTTTTCACCGAACTGGCGGGTGAAGCTGCATTCGGGATAATTCGAGCAGCCGACGAACGCGCCGTATCTGCCAAGCTTCAGCGACAGATTGCCGGTGCCGCATTTCGGGCAGATGCGCGGGTCCGACCCGTCTTCGCGGGCCGGGAACAGCAACGGGGCGAGATCGTCGTTGAGCGCATCGATGACGTCTGAGACGCGCAATTCCTTGATATCATCGACCGAGGCCGAGAAATCGTTCCAGAAGTCGCGCAGAACGTCCTTCCAGTCGAGCTTGCCATCGGAAATCTCGTCCAGCTTCTCTTCCAGCGAGGCCGTGAAGTCGTATTCGACATATTTTTCGAAGAAGCTTTCGAGGAAGGCGGTGACGATCCGGCCCTTCGAGTGGGGGATCAGGCGGCGCTTGTCGATGGTGACATATTCGCGGTCTTCCAGCGTCTTCAGCGTCGCCGCATAGGTCGAGGGACGGCCGATGCCCAGCTCTTCCAGCTTCTTGATCAGGGCCGCTTCCGAATAGCGCGGCGGCGGTTCGGTCGTGTGTTGCGTGGCGTTGATCGCCGCGCGCGCCAGTTCCTCGCCGGAGCGGATCTCGGGCAGGCGGCGATTGTCCTCGTCTTCCGAATCCTCCTCCTTCTGGTCCGTATAGGCCGCGATGAAACCGTCGAAGCGGATGACGGAGCCGACGGCGCGAAGACCGGCGGTTTTCGCGCCGTTGACGGCCTCGATCTCGACCGTGGTGCGCTCGATCTCGGCTGGATTCATCTGGCTGGCGATGGCGCGCTTCCAGATCAGCTCGTAGAGACGGGCCTGGTCCGCATCCAGATACTGGCGCACGGAAGCCGGCGTGCGGAAGAAGTCGGTCGGCCGGATCGCCTCATGCGCTTCCTGGGCGTTCTTGGCCTTGGTCGTATAGTAGCGCGGCTTTTCCGGCACATATTTATCGCCGAATTCCTTGCCGATGGCGGCGCGGGCGGCCGAAATGGCCTCCGGCGCGATCTGCACGCCGTCGGTTCTCATATAGGTGATGAGACCGGCCGTTTCGCCGCCGACATCCATGCCTTCATAGAGGCGTTGCGCAACCTGCATGGTGCGGTTGGCGGAAAAGCCGAGGCGCGAGGACGCCGCCTGCTGTAGCGTCGATGTGGTGAAGGGCGGAGCCGGATTGCGCCTTGTCGGCCTGGCCTCGACCGAAACCGCATGGAAGCGCGCGCCTTCCAGCATCGTCTTGATGCCGTCGGCCTGTTCCTTGTTCCTGATGTCGAGCTTTTGCAGCTTCCTGCCGTCGAAGGCGGTCAGCCGCGCTTCGAAACCGTCCTTGCGCGGGGTGTTCAGAAGGGCCGCGATATTCCAGTATTCCTCACGCACGAAGCGCTCGATCTCGGCCTCGCGGTCGCAGACGAGGCGCAGCGCCACCGATTGCACGCGCCCGGCGGAGCGGGCGCCGGGCAGCTTGCGCCACAGCACTGGCGAAAGCGTGAAGCCGACCAGATAGTCAAGCGCCCGCCGCGCCAGATAGGCATCCACCAGCGGCGTGTCGATCTGGCGCGGATTGGCCATGGCGTCGAGCACGGACTGCTTGGTGATGGCGTTGAAGACCACCCGGCTGACCGGCTTGTCCTTGAGCACCTTCTTCGCCCGCAAAACGTCGAGCACATGCCAGGAAATGGCTTCTCCCTCGCGGTCGGGGTCGGTTGCGAGGATCAGGCTGTCGGCGTCCTTGACGGCCCTGGCGATGTCGGCGAGGCGCTTGGCGGAAGCCCCGTCCACCGCCCAGGACATGGCGAAGTCCTCGTCGGGGCGTACCGATCCATCCTTGGCGGGAAGGTCGCGGACATGGCCGAAAGAGGCCAGGACCTTATAGTTGCGGCCGAGATATTTATTGATTGTCTTCGCCTTTGCAGGCGATTCGACGACGACGACGTCCATATTTACCGTATATGCTGGGTCTGCGGCGGGGAAAGGTTTCCTGTGACCGCGACGGGGAAATCTTCAGGTACCGTCAAATGACCGCGCTTTCGCGCCGGGTCAAGGGGCAGGGCAAAAACGCCTGCTGCGACGAGTTGCAATTTTTGGTTGCATATAAAATCAGGTTGCACTTTTTAATATATGGAGCATAGAATAGAACATCTTGGCAACAGGGGTGGTCAAACGGGGTTTGAGGACCGGTCTTTCGGATCGGTCATGAAGACACCGGGGAGGACGGCGAGTGTCGACGCACTACGTGTATGGCCGGAGACGGACCGAAACTCTGGATTACCTGCAATCCATGCTGGGGCAGCTTCGGGCAATGGCGGAAGCCGAGCGTTGCGATATGCTGACCTATCTGATCGAGATGGCTTATATCGAAGCCAGCGACATCATACGCGGCGAACGTCCGGTCAATGCGCGGCAGGCACGACGCAAGGACGTCTCCTAGAGCCGTT
The DNA here is from genome assembly GCA_036678505.1 of Alphaproteobacteria bacterium. Lineage (GTDB taxonomy): Bacteria > Pseudomonadota > Alphaproteobacteria > Rhizobiales > Rhizobiaceae > Mesorhizobium. The sequence goes on along the minus strand of JAZIHP010000135.1, from coordinate 3,013 downwards.
CAAGGTTTCACCGGAGTTTAACCGGCGGTCCGCTGCCGCAATCTCTCGCAGAGGCCGGAATATCTTGCTGCCGGCCTGGCCTGTATGTGAACGGCGGCGATTTCGGGCAGGAAAGCCCTGCCGTAAGTTGACAGCTTCCCCTTTGCCGCTTCCGCCGGAGCAGGCCCTCCCGTGACGAAGCCGTGCCGGCAAGCCCGCTTCCATCTCCCCGAACGCTTTTGAAAGCCGCCCGTATCGGCAGCCGCGGCGTGCGTGATCGCGTCGCACCCGTCTTTACCGTTACGGCCGGACACTGTTTTGTCGCTGTCGCGCCAACGCCTCTTCGGGCGGCCACGGAAAGGGGATCGGGCTACCGGCGGTTGTCGACGCGTTAAAAGCCTGTCGCGATCTTTCAGTTTCGCTCCCTGCGCTTTAAGTTCCGGCTTTACGCATGCCGTCGCGCCGAAGTGTCGCGATCTGCGCAGCGGTTTTGCGTTCGGAATTGCGTCAAAACAAAGAGCTGGAGCGATTTTGCGATTCGGAGAAAAGCAGAAACGCTCTTAGCGGACGGGAATGCGGGATATGGCACTGGACATCGGATATGTGAGCGCGGTCGGGGCGGGGGCGTTGTCCTTTCTTTCGCCATGCGTTCTTCCGCTGGTGCCGCCCTATCTGTGCTACATGGCAGGCGTTTCGGTCGATGAGTTTCGCGGCGATCGGGCCGTGGCGGCCAGGGCTGGCGCACGCGCGCCTTTGCTGGCGTCGTCGCTTGCTTTCGTGCTCGGCTTTTCAACCGTCTTCGTCGCCCTCGGGGCCGGAGCTTCCACCATCGGCCGCCTGCTGAGGGCATGGCAGGAACCGCTGGCCATGGCCGCCGGTGTGCTGATCGTCATCATGGGGCTGAATTTCCTCGGCCTCATCCGCATCCCGCTCTTGTCGCGCGAGGCGCGCTTTCAGAGCCGGGGCAAGCCTGCCAGCGCCATTGCCGCCTATGTCATGGGCCTGGCATTCGCCTTCGGGTGGACACCGTGCATCGGCCCGGTGCTGGGGCCGATCCTGACCCTTGCAGGCGGGCGCGAAACGGCCGGCGAGGGCGCTTTTCTTCTGGCCGCCTATTCGCTCGGCCTCGGCATTCCCTTCCTCGTCGCGGCGATGTTCTCGGGCGCCTTCATGCGCTTTCTGGGGCGCTTCCGGGTTCATCTCGGCAGGGTCGAGAAGGTGATCGGCGCGCTGCTGGTGATAGCCGGCGTCTTCTTTCTCACCGGCGGCGTGCAGACGCTGGCGTTCTGGCTGCTGGAAACCTTTCCTGTTCTGGGCAGGCTGGGTTGATATTTATAGGGCCGATGATTTAAGTGTCGCGCTCTGTAGCCAATATTTGAGCCCGGATGCATCGGCATCGGCGTTTCGTCGGCGTTTCATAGTCTCGTTTCTGCAATCAGCATGCGGTTGTTCCAGATGAACCAGCGAACCTGCCTCTCGATCGTCCTCGCCGCCGGCGAGGGAACGCGCATGAAGAGCGCCTTGCCCAAGGTCCTTCACCGGATCGCCGGCCTGCCGCTGGTCGCGCATGTGGCCCGGGCCGCGCAGAATGCCGGCGCCGGGGATCTGGCGCTGGTTGTCGGACATGGCGGCGGCAAGGTGCGTTCGGCGGCCGGGAGCTTTGCGCCGGAAGCCGAAATCTTCGAGCAGACGCAGCGTCTCGGCACCGCGCATGCGGTGCTGGCCGCCCGCAAGGCGCTGGAGCGCGGCCATGACGATGTGCTGGTGATGTTCGGCGATACGCCCCTGATCGATGCCGCGGCGCTCGCCACCGCCCGCGAGCGTCTGGCCGAGGGGGCCGCCGTCGTGGTGCTTGGCTTCCGCACCGAAAATCCCACCGGCTATGGCCGTCTCATCGAAAGCGAAGGCAAGCTCCTGGCCATCCGCGAGGAAAAGGACGCCAGCGATGCGGAGCGCCGCATCGCCTTCTGCAACAGCGGCCTGATGGCCATTGCCGGCCGCCATGCGCTGGAATTGCTGGATGCCGTCGGCAATGCAAACTCCAGGGGCGAATACTATCTCACCGACATCGTGGAGATCGCCGCGACGAGGGGGTTGCCGGTCGTTGCCACCGAAGCGAGCTTTGAAAATGCGCTCGGCATCAACAACCGCGCCGAACTGGCGGAAGCGGAAGCCATCTGGCAGAAGCGCCGCCGCCGCGAAACCATGCTCGCGGGCGTCACGCTGGTTGCGCCGGATACGGTTTTCTTCTCCCATGACACGCTGATCGAGGCCGATGCCCTGGTCGAGCCCAATGTCTGGTTCGGGCCGGGCGTTCATGTCGCTTCCGGCGCCGTGATCCGCGCCTTCAGCCACCTGGAAGGCGCGACGGTCGCTTCCGGCGCCGAGGTCGGCCCGTTCGCCCGCCTGCGCCCCGGCACCGATCTGAGGGAAAAAGCCAAGGTCGGCAATTTCTGCGAGGTCAAGAAAGCCGTTGTGGAGCAGGGGGCGAAGGTGAATCACCTCACCTATATAGGCGATGCGCATATCGGCGCCGGCGCCAATATTGGTGCCGGAACCATCACCTGCAACTATGACGGCTATTCGAAATTCCTCACCGAGATCGGCGAAGGCGCTTTCATCGGCTCCAATTCCTCGCTGGTCGCCCCGGTTTCCATCGGCAACGGCGCTTATGTCGCTTCCGGTTCGGTCATCACCGAAAGCGTGCCCGACGATGCGCTGGCCTTTGGCCGCGCCCGCCAGAAAACGCTGCCGGACAAGGCGCGCGAGCTGCGCGAGCGCCGGGCCGATGCGGCAAAGAAAAAATGATGTCCGCTGCCCGCACCTTGCTACGCGGCGCAACGCAATTTGATTTTCCGTCTGCAACGCTCGTCTCTAGAGCGTTTCCGGTTCGGAAACGCGACAAAACAAAGACCTGGAGCCGTTCGACGATTCCGTGGAGCCATGAACGGCTCTAGAAGACGGCCGGGACCATCAGGATCAGGGGTAAGGCAGATATGTGCGGCATAGTTGCAATCGTGGGCAAGACGCCGGT
>JAZIHP010000134.1:0-7730 GCA_036678505.1 Alphaproteobacteria bacterium | reverse complement strand
TGATGGCGCTCGCCTTCGTCTTTCTCGGCGTCTTCCTGTTCCTGCCGCTGGTGCTGGTGTTCATGGAAGCCTTCAGGAAAGGCATCGGCTTCTATCTTTCAACGCTCGCCGAACGCGATACCTTTGCCGCGATCCGTCTCACGCTGATCGTGGCCGCCATATCGGTGCCGCTCAATCTGGTGTTCGGCGTCGCCATGGCCTGGACCATCGCCAAATACGAGTTCAGGGGCAAGGCCTTCCTGACCACGCTGGTCGACCTGCCGTTCTCGGTGTCGCCGGTCATTTCCGGTCTGGTCTATGTGCTTTTGTTCGGCGCGCAGAGCGCGCTCGGACCATGGCTGAAGGCGCACGACATCGAAATCCTGTTCGCCGTGCCCGGCATCGTCCTGGCCACCATCTTCGTCACCTTCCCCTTCGTGGCGCGCGAGCTGATCCCGCTGATGGAGGAACAGGGCACGAAAGACGAGGAAGCCGCCATCTCGCTTGGCGCCAATGGCTGGCAGACATTCCGGCATGTCACCCTGCCCAATGTGAAATGGGGCCTGCTCTACGGCGTTCTGCTCTGCAACGCCCGCGCCATGGGCGAATTCGGCGCCGTTTCCGTGGTGTCGGGCCACATCAGGGGGCAGACCAACACCATGCCTTTGCATGTCGAGATCCTCTACAACGACTACAACGCCGCCGGGGCCTTCGCGGTCGCCTCGTTGCTGGCGGGCCTGGCGCTGGTCACGCTGGCGCTGAAGTCGCTCCTTGAAATGCGCTACGGCGCCGAACTCGCCGCCACCCGCGGGCACTGACAGGATTGATCCCATGCAAGTTCGCGTCACCAACGTCCGCAAGGAATTCGACACTTTTCCCGCACTTCATGACGTCTCGCTGGAAATCCGCTCCGGCGAGCTGATCGCCCTGCTGGGCCCCTCGGGGTCAGGCAAGACGACGCTGCTGCGTCTCATCGCCGGGCTGGAACGACCCACCGCCGGCCGCATCTTCTTCGGCGAGGAAGACGCTTCGCAAAAAAGCATCCGCGAGCGCAATGTCGGCTTCGTCTTTCAGCACTACGCCCTGTTTCGCCACATGAGCGTGGCCGACAATATCGGCTTCGGTCTCAAGGTGCGCCCGACCGGAACGAGGCCGCCTGCGGCGCAAATCCGCCAGCGCGCCTCCGAACTGCTCGATCTGGTGCAACTGTCGGGCCTCGAAAAGCGCTATCCCGCGCAATTGTCGGGCGGCCAGCGCCAGCGCGTGGCGCTGGCCCGCGCGCTCGCCATCGAGCCGAAGGTGCTGCTGCTCGACGAGCCGTTCGGCGCGCTCGACGCACAGGTGCGCCGCGACCTGCGCCGCTGGCTGCGCGAGATTCACGAAGCGACCGGCCACACCACCGTCTTCGTCACCCACGATCAGGAGGAAGCGCTTGAGCTGGCCGACCGGGTGGTGGTGATGAGCCAGGGCCGCATCGAGCAGGCCGGCACCGCCGATGAGGTCTATGACGACCCCAATTCGCCCTTCGTCTATGGCTTCATCGGCGCTTCCAGTTCGCTGCCGGTAAAGGTCGAAGACGATCGGGTGTGGCTGGGAGAGCGTCCGGCGGGCCTTTCCGCCCCCGGCCTGCCGCCCGGTCCCGGCACGCTGTTCTTCCGCCCGCACGACATCGAATTGCACGACGGCTGCTCCGGCTGCATCGCCGGAACGGTCCTCGCCAGCCGGCGCGTGGCCGGCACCCGCCGGGTGGAGCTGGAGATCGGCGGCCAGCGCCGGCGCGTGGAGATCGAACTACCCGTCGATCATCCCGCCGCGCACAGGAACCGGATTGCGTTTCGCCCGCGCAAATGGAAGGTTTTTCCGCAAAACTCCGCGCCGGAAAAATGACGGGGACAACCATTCCACCGGGACGGCTGGAAGATGGAATGGTTTTCCGGTTCACGGCTTGCCGCAGCAGCGCCATGCCTCGCGCCCGCCCGGCAGGCGCGGCTATATCATGCGCATTCTCATCTGGAGCCTGTCATGAAACGCCTTCTTCTCGCCGCAACGGCAGCCGCCGGGCTGCTGTTTTCCTCCGCCCCGTCCTTCCCGGCCGAAAAGCTGCTCAATGCCTCCTATGACGTGGCGCGCGAGCTTTTCGTCGACATCAACAAGGCGTTCGTCGCCCGCCATGAAGGCGTGACCGTCGATCAGTCGCATGCCGGAACCTCCAAACAGGCCCGCGCCATCGCCGACGGCCTGTCCGCCGATGTGGTCACCTTCAATCAGGTCACCGACATCGACTTTCTGGTCAAACAGGGTCTGGTCTCGGCCGACTGGCAAAAGGCGTTTCCGGACAATGCCTCGCCCTTCTATTCCCTGCCCTCCTTCCTCGTCCGCGCCGGCAATCCGAAGAACATCAAGGACTGGGACGATCTGGTGCGCGATGACGTTGAGATCATCTTCCCGAACCCGAAAACCTCGGGCAATGCGCGTTACACCTATCTGGCCGCCACCGCCTATGCGCGTGAGAAATTCGATGGCGACGAAGCGAAAGTGAAGGAATTCGTCACCAAGATCTTCAACAACGTGCCGGTGTTCGACACCGGAGGGCGCGCCGCCACCACCACCTTCGCCGAGCGCGGCATCGGCGACGTGCTGATCACCTTCGAATCGGAAACTCAAGGCATCGCCAGCGAATATGGCGCCGGCGGATACGAGCAGGTCGTGCCCTCGCTCAGCCTGCTGGCCGAATTTCCGGTCGCCATCGTCGACAAGGTGGTGGATCGGAACGGCAGCCGCGATCTGGCGAAATCCTATCTCGATTTCCTCTATTCGCCGGAAGGCCAGAAGATCGAGGCCGGACACGGCCTGCGGGTGCGCGACGCGGCCGTCGCCGCCGAATTCAAGGACAGGTTTCCACAGGTGCGCCTGGTGACCGTCGAGGAGGTGTTCGGCGGCTGGGAAAAGGTTCAGGCCGGGCACTTCGCCGAAGGCGCGCTGCTCGATCAGGCTTATGGCAGCCGCTGATCCGCCTGTCTCCGAACCGGAAGGAAAAGCCGGTCCGCGCCGGCTTTTCCTGTATCGGCGCGGCTCTTGTCGAATTGAACGCACCGCCTTATCCTTGCAGCCAGGGTCATTGCGACCCGAAAATCCGTCCGCTCAGACCCTGGCTCAGTCCGGTCCGGCCCCCTGCAAGACATCGGCGCGTATGCTCACCAAAAAAGGCAAGTACGGTCTGAAAGCCCTCGTTCACCTGTCGAAGCTGCCCTTGGGGAAACTCGCCTTCGTCAACGACATTGCGGTGACCAACAACATTCCGAAGAAATTTCTCGACGCCATACTGGTGGAGTTGCGCAATGCCGGCTTCGTCGTCAGCCGGAAGGGCAAGGATGGCGGCTATCGCCTCGCCCGTCCGGCCAGCGAAATCCGCATCGGACATGTCATCCGCGTTCTGGACGGGCCGCTGGCCCCGCTGGCCTGCGCCAGCCGCACAGGCTACCAGCGCTGCGACGATTGCCATGACGAGACGATTTGTGCCGTCAGGCACATGATGATCGAGGTGCGTCAGGCCATTGCCGATGTGCTGGACAGCCGCAGCCTCGCCGCCATGCGCGATGCCGCCAACGACGATTTTCCGGGCGACATCGCCCTGAACGTCTGACCTTCAGCCTCTGGCCTGTTTTGCGGGGGTAACGGCGGGGGTCCGGGCGCGCCCGGCCAGCATGCGGCGCGCGCTTTCCTCATCCGTGATCAGCACGGTCGGCCGGATAAGGTTCATCGCTCCCAGCAGCGCATCGGTCTTTTCCGCGCCGCCGGAGGTCAGGATGCGCATCGGCGCGCGCCGCAGGCGGTCGACCTCGACCGACATCACCAGCTCGTTGACCGGATGATCGACCAGATCGCCATTGCGGTCGAAGAAGTGGAACAGAAGGTCGCCCACCGCGCCCTTCGCCACCAGTTGCTCCCGGTCCTCCTCCTTGAGGAAACCGCCGCGATAGAAGGTGGTTGCCGATGCGATGCCGCCGACGCTCACCAGCACGGCATCGAGGGTATCGGCCATCTGGAAAATTTCGTGCAGCCCGCAGCGTTCCACCAGAGCCGTCTTGGTTTCGGCGCTGTCGACAACCGCCGGCGTCGGGATCAGATAGCCGTCGCCCTGAAAGGTCTGGGCGAAGCGCCAGGCGAATTCGGCCGGGTTGTAGCGCCGCGCCACGCCGACGCCGCCGAGCAGCGAAATCACCCTGAAATCTGCCAGCGCGCGCGCGCTCAGGAACTGGAGGCTGGAAAACAGCGTCTGTCCCCAGCCGACGCCGACACGCATTCCCGCCTTCATGACTTCCGACACATAGCTGCCGGTTCTGGCGGCGATGGCCGGTATGGGATCGGAACCGGGCGCGGAGAGCGGCGCCACGATCGCCTGCTCCAGCCCGAACGCGCGCTCCAGTTCGCGCTCCAGGGAAACGATCTCCACCAGCCCGCTTTCGATGGTGATCTTGACCTCGCCGCGCGCCCGCGCGTCGGCCAGCATGCGCACCACCGTCACCCGCCCGATGCCCAGCACGTCGGCGATCTCGTTCTGGGTCATCTGCTCGACGAAATACATCCACGCCGCGCGAATGCGCATGCGCTCGCTGCGGCTTTCCGCACCGCCATTGGCCACGACGCAATCGCCGCCCGCCTTCGCGCCGCTGTCTCCCCTGGGCTTTCTTGCCAAATCCGTCTCCCCGTACGATGCGCGCCGCAACTGCCGCGATTCAGCGCAGCTGCACGATATGGCCTATTGACCCCGAAGACACGCTGGGAACAATCCCGTTTTCCGGCTATGCATGATAAAATGTCCGCCCGAAGCGGGTCCATATCCACGCCGACATATAAACGGCGTTTTGGCGGTGAGACTGGAAATCGCAAGGCTGCGGGAAACGCATGGCCCCCGACCCCTTATCGAAATGCAGGTTACGGCAATGCTGCGTGAAATTTCCGAGGAAGTGCGCATAAACCTCAAGGACCGCTTGCGGGAAATGCGCCATGCCATCCGCCGCCACAGGCATAATACGGGCGATGCCGGCCTGCTGCCGCCGGGCGGGCGCGCGCCCTTCCCCCTGCCCGGGATCGACGGGCTGGTCAGCCGCGCGGTCAGCGTTTTCGACGATGCCATGACCATGGCCGAGACGCTGGTTCCCCATGACGGACGCGGCCACGCCAAGCCGATGCCGTTCGAGACCTATTTTTACCCCGCCGGCAGCCTGCTCGACGGCGAGCGGGCTTTTCGTCGCGACATGTATTATCTGGCCAGATCGATGCTGACGCGCGGGAATGCGGTTGCCGGGCCGGTGCATGAGGCGGGCTTCGCCGTCGCTCACGCGTCCATGCTGCGCCAGCATGGCGATCTTCTCAAACCCCTGGAAGCGAATGCCGGCGAAACCGAGCGCACAGCCCGTGCGGCCGGTCTGTGCGCGGCGCTTCTGGTCGAGCTGCTGAGGGCAAGGCCGGTGCGGCCCCGCCTGCCGGAAGGCAGGCTGGCCAACGTTCTGGAAGCGGAAACCGTTCTGGCCGTTTCCGTTCTGGCCCCGATGGCGCTGGCGGTGGCTCTGGCCAGTTCGGGAGCCGGGGCCGAAAGCGGCTCCAGCCTTCTCGATATCGCCGCGCTGGCGGTGGAGGCCCGTCTCGACCGCATCGTGCCCGCCTGCCGCGCCGCCGATCCGGCCGCCGAGCTGACGCCGATCTTCGCCATGCTCGTCTTCCACCTGCGCTGAAGCCGGGCCGCCACACCCCTGCCGCCACGCCCCGGTCGCCGGTTTCCCTCGGAAATCAGCAGGATGCAGACGTCCGCCGAACGGGTTTCACCGGGCGTCCCCCAATTCGTTTCGCCAGTTTCATTTCGGCGTTTTCATTTCGGCGTTTTGGCCATATCCGCGATCGCCTTCTTGGCGCGCGGAATGGAAGCCGGGCTCATGGAAAGCTCGGTCAGCCCCATGCGGATGAATTGCGGGATGAGATCGGGCCGGCCAGCCGCCTCGCCGCACATGCCGACCATGATGCCGGCTTCTTTTCCCGCTCTCGCCGTCATCGCGATCGCCGCCATCACCGCCGGGTTGGACACATCGTTCAGCCCCGCCACGGTCGGGTTCAGCCGGTCCGCCGCCATCACATATTGGGTGAGATCGTTGGTGCCGATGGAGAAGAAGGCCACCTCCTTCGCCAGTTCGCGCGCGATCAGCACCGCCGCCGGCGTCTCGATCATCACGCCAAGCTCGAACGGCGCGAACGGCACGCCCCGCGCCTTCAATTCCGCCTCGCATTCCGCGATCAGCCCGCGCGTGCGCACGACCTCCGGCAGTTGCGAAATCATCGGCAGCATCACCTTGACGTTGCCATGCACGGCGGCGCGCAAAAGCGCGCGCAGCTGCTGCTTGAAGATGTCCGGCCGGTCGAGGCACATGCGAATGCCGCGCCAGCCGAGGAACGGGTTCTCCTCCTCGGGAAACTCGATGCCGGCGATCGGCTTGTCGCCGCCGATGTCCAGCGTGCGCACGATCACGGCAGCCGGCGCGAAGGCTTTCGCCAGCGCGCCATAGATTTCGGCCTGCATGTCCTCGGACGGCAGATGCATGTGGCGCATGAACAGAAGCTCGGTGCGGAACAGCCCGACGCCCATCGCGCCAGCCTGCCTGGCCGCATCGATTTCCTCCAGCGATCCCAGATTGGCCGCCACCTCGATCACCGTTCCGTCCGCCAGTGCTGGCACGGTGTCCTTATAGGCTTCCAGCGCGATGCGTTCGGCCACCGCCTCGTCGATGCGCTTGCGGTAGGCCGCACGCGTCTGCGCATCCGGATCGGGAATCACGGCTCCGGTGTTCCCGTCGATGGCGATTTCCTTCGCCTCGCGCAACTCGTGGATGCGCGCACCGAGGCCAAGCACCGCCGGAATGCCGTGCGACCGGGCAATGATGGCGATATGCGAGGTGGCGCCGCCATGGCCGCAGACCACCGCGCCGATGCGCTCCAGCGGCGCCCGCGCCAGATCCCACGCGCCGATGTCCTCTGCGATCAGAACGGCGCCTTGCGGGACATGGTCGAGGCTGGCATCGTCCTGCCCCAGCAGCGCCAGACAGATCTGGCGGCCCACCGCCTGCATGTCGTCGGCGCGGGCGTTGAGGTAAGCATCCTCGACCGCGCCGAATTCCTGCGCCAGCCTGGCCGTGGCGGCGACGGTGGCGGAAACCGCGTCGAGCCCACCGCGAATCGTTTCGGCCGTGTCCCCCACCAGCGTCTCGTCGCCGGCGATGTCGCGCAGGGCCGCCACGATGCCGCGGTCGCCCTCGGCCAGCCGGTCGTTGGCCAGCGCCTTGTCCATGCGCGCCCGAACCGCCTCGACGGCGGCGTGGAAGCGCTCCAGCTCCGGTTCGATCTCATCAGCGGCAAGCCGGCGGCCTTGCGCCTTTATCTGCGGCGGGAAATGCGCGAAGGCCGGCCCCATATGGACGCCCTCGCTGGCGGCGATGCCGGCCGGTTCACTGCCGTCCATGGCCCCGGCGGCCGGCCCGGCCAACGCCGGCACCGAGGCTTCGACAATGGCTTTTTCGGCGGCTTCGTCGGTGGCGGAAGGCGCGCTCCCGGCCTGCGGCGCGGCCTCGTCATCCAGTCCCGCCTTCGGGTTTTCCAGAAAGGCGATCAGCATGTCCACCGCTTCGATGGCGTCCGCTCCATCGGCGCGCACGATGACTTCCTGCCCTTCCTTGACGCCGAGCAGCATCAGCCTGACCGAACTC
>JAZIHP010000133.1:0-7992 GCA_036678505.1 Alphaproteobacteria bacterium | reverse complement strand
GTCGTACAGGGCGATCGCGGCATCGAGCAGGCCGGCCGGAGCATCCACCCCGAGGGTCCCGTCGCCGGCGAGCAGCAGCCGCGCCCACTCCAGACCGTGCCCCACGGTCGCCCCGAAGGGCCGGAACGGGTGCGCGGGCTGGTCGCGGTGGTGGTCGAGGACCGGGCGCCAGGCGGCGTCGAAGTGCTCGGGGATGCGCCACCCGTTGCCCCGCGCCCAGCCGACGACGCGCGCGGCGATCCGCCCCGCCCGCCGGTGCCAGGAGCGGTCCCCGGTCACGTCGCCGGCGGCCAGATAGGCCTCGACGGTGTGCATGGCGGCGTTGACCCCGCGGTAGGGGTCGAGCACCGTCCAGGCGGCGTCCCACTCCTCGACCGGCATCCCCTCGGCCTCGTCCCAGAACCGGGTGAGCGAGACGTCGAGCGCCTCGGTGAGCGTTGCCGCCGTGACGGTGAAATGCCCCATCTTGCGGCCGGGGCGCGCCTCTGTCTTTCCGTAGAGATGAACGAGGACATCGCGCTGCGCGACGAGTTCAGGCACGCGCCCGACATCGTCGCCGATCAGATTTTCCATCACGCAGGCGCTGTGGCGATGCGTATCGCCAAGCGGCAGGCCGGCGACGGCCCTGATATGCTGCTCGAACTGTGAAACCGTGCAGGCGGCTTCCGTCCAGTGGCCGGAATTGTGCACCCGCGGCGCGATCTCGTTGACGAGCACCGAAGCGTCGTTCAGCACGAAGAATTCCACGCCGATGACGCCCACATAGCCAAGCGCCTCGACGATCGAGGCGGCGGCTTCCCGCGCCAGCTGCGCCGTCAGGTCGGCAACGGCCGCCGGCACGGTGGAACTGTGCAGGATGCCGTCGCGATGAACGTTGCGGGCCGGCGCATAGGTCTTCACCTTGCCATCCGCTCCCCGCGCACCGATCACCGAAATCTCGCTTTCAAAGGCGATCAGGCCTTCGAGGATCAGCGGCACCGATCCCATCGCCGCGAAGACGCCCAGATGGCTGTCGCCTTCCGGGTGACGGAACACGCGCTGGCCCTTGCCGTCATAGCCCATGCGCCGGGTTTTCAGCACGCCGTTTCCGCCGAAGCCGCGCAACGCGGACGCCAGATCATCGTCGCTGTCGACGGCGAGGAAAGGCGCGGTGGCAATGCCGATGCCGTTGAGGAACTGTTTTTCGCCCAGCCGGTCCTGCGACACCGCAAGCGCGCGCGGCGGCGGCAGAACGGGCACGCGGGCAGCCAGCGCCTCGGCCGCCTCCACCGGCACGTTCTCGAATTCATAGGTGACCACATCGCTGACAGCCGCCAGTTCGGCCAGTCCGGCCGGATCGTCATAAGCAGCGACGATCTGCCGGTTGGCGACCTGCGCGGCCGGGCAATCGGCCTGCGGCTCCAGCACCGCGATGCGGTAGCCGAGACGCGCGGCCGCCATGGCCAGCATGCGGCCAAGCTGGCCGCCGCCGACGATGCCGATGGTCGATCCGGGCGCCAGCATCATGCGTCGTCCCTGGGCTCAAGCGCGACCTTGTCGGTCTGCGCCGCGCGCCATGCCTCCAGCCGCCCGGCCAGCGCCTCGTCGGCGAGCGCCAGCACGGCGGCGGCGAGAAGCGCTGCATTGACCGCGCCTGCCTTGCCGATGGCCAGCGTCCCGACCGGAATGCCGGCCGGCATCTGCACGATCGACAAAAGCGAATCCTGCCCCGACAGCGCCTTCGATTCCACCGGCACGCCGAACACGGGCAGCGAGGTCATCGCCGCCGTCATGCCCGGCAGATGTGCTGCCCCGCCGGCGCCGGCCACCACCACCTTGTAGCCGGCCGCCTTCGCGCCATGAGCGAAGTCGTAAAGCCGTTGCGGCGTGCGATGCGCGGAAACGATCAGGCTTTTGTGGGAGACGCCAAGCCCGGCAAGCGTCTCGGCTGCGTGACGCATGGTCGCCCAGTCGGACTGGCTGCCCATGATGATGGCGACATCGGCTTTTCGGTCGGTCAATGGCCTGCTCCCGTCGGCAAAGCGGCGACGTAGCGGAATTTTCGCCCCCCCGCAAGCACGGGAAGTGCCGTGTGCACCGCCGATCTTCACACTTGCCGAATTGACACGCCGCGCGAGCGGTGCTTAGCGTGCAGCCGGAACTGGTTCCGATTACGGATGAAAAGGGAACACGGTCTGCCGGATTGCCGGCAAAGCCGCGACTGCCCCCGCAACTGTAGCCGCCGAGCCTCCCCCGATATGCCACTGGATCGTAACGATCCGGGAAGGCGGCGGGAGGCGATGACGCGGAAGTCAGGAGACCTGCCGGTTCCGGTCACCCATGTCCGATCTCGGGGTGAGATCGGGCGCGGCCGTCCGCAGCGGTGACACGAAAGTGTGTTGCCGTGTGCCGGTACGGTTCAGGGGTGGAAAATCCGTTCTCCCTCCTCCTGCCTGCTCCCGGTGGAAAATCATGTTCCGGGCCAGGCTGCCCGGCAGGGAGAACGACCATGAGAAAGACCATTCTGGCGGCCGGCGTCTGTTCGCTGACGCTTGCCGGCGCTGCGCGGGCGCAGGATGAAGACCGGCAGGCCGGTGACGTCATCGAGTTGAAGACAATCTCGGTGACCGCCAACCGCACCCCGACCGAAAAAAACAAGGTCGGCTCGAAGGTGGAGCGGATCACGCAGGCGGAAATCGAGGCGAAATCCCGCCCGGTCCTCGGCGACTATCTGAACCTTCTGCCCGGCGTTTCCGTCGCCGGCAATGGCGGGCTCGGCGGTACGCCGGGCCTTTTCGTGCGCGGCCTCGGAGCCGGCTACGTCAAGACGCTGTACAACGGCATCGACATTTCGGATCCGACCGTTACCCAGGTGCTGACGCATTACCAGTATCTTCTCGCCGGCGGCATCAGCGATGTGGAGGTCCTGAAGGGCTCCCAGAGCACCCTCTACGGTTCCAGTGCCATAGCCGGGCTGGTGGACATCTCGACGCTCGGCGAACCGGATGGCGGCATTCACCATACGGTTGAGGCCGAGGGCGGCTCCTTCGGCACCGTTCGCGGCCGTTACGGTTTCGCGGCTGCGAACGGAGGATCGAGGTTCGCCGCCAACATGTCCGGACTGCACACCGACGGCATCTCGGCCATGGCGGACGGCCGGGAACGGGATGGCTTCGACAATCTGAATATCGACCTTGCCGCCGAACACAGGATCAATGAGGCATTTTCGGTCTTCGGCTCGGTGCTGCATCTCAATTCCAGGGCGGAGTTCGACGGCGACGACCCTGACGACGCGGACAGCTATCAGCGGGCGAGGATGACGGGCGGCCGGTTCGGCCTCGATTTCGACCTCATGGACGGAAGGCTGAAGAACACCGTTTCCGCGCAAGCCTTCAAATCGGATCGTGAAAGCGTGTGGCGCGGCTTTCCGAGCTCCTTCATCGGCGCCCGCCGGAAGATCGACTATCAGGGTTCGTTCGAGGCGACGCAAAGAGTTCTCCTGCAATATGGCGCCGACCATGAAATGCAGGAAGCCGATGACGCCGGCGACGGAATCTCCCTCGGCAAATTCGACCTTGCCGGCATCTGGGCCCAGACCGTCCTCGAACCCATCGACGATCTGGTGCTCACCGCCGGACTTCGCCATGACGAGCATTCCGAATTCGGCGGCCACACGACCTATCGCGGCACGGCTTCCTACCTGTTCCCGACGACCGGAACCCGCCTTCATTCCTCTTATGGAACCGGCTTTCTGGCGCCAAGCCTCTATCAGCTTTACGCCCCCTCCGGCGTCGGCGACCCGAACCTTCAGCCGGAGACGAGCCGCAGCTTCGACATCGGTGTGGAGCAGCAATTGCTTGACGGGGCGCTGACGGCCGACGTCACCTATTTTCACATCAGGGTCGACGACAAGATCGACTGGATAGACGATGCCGCTTATCCGTGGGGCGGCCACTACGGCCAGACGCCCGGCGCCACCCGGTCAAAGGGCGCCGAAGCCTCCTTCACCTACGCCGCCACCGGCTGGCTCGACCTCGGCGGTTCCTACACCTATACGGATTCGCGAAAGCAGGACGGCGCCCGCAGCGTCCGCATTCCGCGACATGCCGTCGTCCTCTCGGCCGAGGCGCGGCCCGCCGAAAAATGGACCATCGGCGCGGACATGAAATTTGTTGCCGGCGTCGTGGACGGCGGCGCGAAGCTGGACGATTATGTTCTGGTCAATGCCAGGATTGCCTATCAGCTTACGGATTCCGCGCAAATCTACCTTCGGGGTGAAAACCTGCTCAATGAGAACTACCAGACCGTGAAAGGCTACGGCACGGCCGGCATCTCCGCCTTCGCCGGCATCAGGGCGAAGTTCTAGAGCCGTTCATGGTTTCACCGAATCACCGAACGGCTCCAGGTCCTTGTCTTGTCGCGTTTGCGAACCGGAAAACTGTTTCAACTTTTCCTGGAAACGCTCCCGTGCCGGAGGGCGGCCGCCGCAAGCACCGCCGTTTGCGCGCCATTTTCATGAGATGGCGCGTAAATTTGCCGATGGCGTTCGCCTTGTGTCTTTCCGTTGCTCCGGCAGTGGCGCAGGAGCCAGCGCCGCGCCGCGTCGTCTCCATGAACCTGTGCACCGACCAGCTCGCCATGCTGATCGCCGGCGAGGGGCAGCTTCATTCCGTCTCGGTGCTGGCCAGCGATCCGCACAGCTCCGCGATGGTAGGGCAGGCCGGAGCCTTCGTAGCCAATCACGCGCTGGCCGAGGAGATATTCCTCATGGAGCCGGACCTCGTGCTAGCCGGCACCTACTCCTCGCGTGCAACGGTTACGCTGTTGCGCCGTTTGGGGTTCAGGGTGGAGGAATTCGCGCCGCCCCGTTCCTTTGCCGATGCACGCGACCACATCGCCCGCATCGGCGAACTCCTTCACCGCCAGCAGCGCGCCGCCGAACTGATTGCCATGACGGACGCCGGCCTTGCCCGGCTTGCCGCAGGTCCACGCTCCGGCCGCACCATCGCGCTCTATGAACCCAACAGCTACACGGCCGGCAGCGGCACGCTGGCCAATGAGGTCTTCAGGGCGGCGGGACTGGTCAACATCGCCGAAAAACTGGGCATCTCGGGTTCCGCCCGCCTGCCGCTGGAACAGCTCGTCATGGCGAAACCCGATCTGATCGGCCGCGCCGGCAGCGATTATGGCGCGCCGGCGCTGGCCCAGGAAAATCTCGTCCACCCCGCTTTCCGCGCCCTCGCTAGGCAGGAATTCGTCGATCTGCCGGTTGCGAAGATGATCTGCGGCGCACCCTTCACGCTCGATGCCGCCTTCATGTTGCAGGATGCGGCAGGAAAGCAGCGCCAGCCATGAATGCCGATCGCCGCTACCATGTCCTGATTGCGCTGCTCGCCGCTCTCACGCTGATGCTGTTCCTGCTGTCGCTGACGGTCGGCCCGGCAGCGATCGGCTTTGGCGACAGCATGGCGGCCCTCGTCTCGGCCAGGGCCGGCGGCATTGCCCTCATCATGCGCGAGATCAGGCTGCCGCGCGCCATCCTTGGATTGATGATCGGCGCGACGCTCGGTCTCTCCGGCGCTGTCCTGCAAGGCTATCTGCGCAACCCTCTGGCCGAGCCCGGACTGCTCGGCATCAGCGCCTCGGCCTCGCTGGGTGCCGTGCTCGCCATCTATACGGGGCTCTCCGCCGTCTTCTCGCTGGCGCTGCCGCTCGCGGCGCTTGCCGGCGCGGTGGCGGCCGTGCTGGTCGTGCAGGCCCTTGCCGGCGCGCGCGGTTCGGCGCTCATCGTCATTCTCGCCGGCATCGCCGTCACCAGCTTCGCCGGAGCCATGACCTCGCTGGCGCTCAACCTGTCGCCCAATCCGTTCGCGGCGCTTGAAATCATGTTCTGGATGCTGGGCTCGCTTACCGACCGCTCGATGACGCATGTGTGGCTCGCCGCGCCCTTCATGCTGATCGGCTGGATCATGCTGGGTTCGCTCGGCCGCGCGCTCGACGCGCTTACCCTCGGTTCCGAAACGGCTGCCTCGATGGGCATCGAACTGCGTCGCGTTCAGCTGCTGGCCGTGTTCGGCACAGCCGCCGGCGTGGGCGCGGCGACGGCGGTGGCCGGCGCCATCGGCTTCGTGGGGCTGGTGGTGCCGCATATCCTGCGCCCGGCGGTCGGCGCGCGCCCGTCGCGCCTGTTGCCGGCCAGCGCGCTTGGCGGGGCCTGCATGGTGCTTGGCGCCGACATACTGGTGCGCGTCATCGCTCCCGAGCGCGACCTCAAGCTTGGCGTGCTGACGGCGATCGTCGGCGCGCCCTTCTTCCTCTGGCTCGTCTTCCGCACCCGCAGGAGCCTTACATGACGCTGCTTTCGGTCGAAAGCCTTTCTGTCAGGCTCGGGCGCAGGCAGGTGCTGAACGGGCTGGACTTCACGGTCGAAGCCGGAGAGTTCATCGGTCTGATCGGCCCCAACGGCGCCGGCAAATCCACGCTTCTGCGATCGGTGCTTGGTTTCGTGCCGGTGGAAGGCCTCATTCGCCTGTCGGGCGAGCTTTCCGGCAAGATCGATGCGCGCGCGCGCGCCGCACGCGTCGCCTATCTGGCGCAGGAGCGCGAAATCGCATGGGCCGTGCCGGTGGAAACGATCGTGGCGCTCGGCCGCGAGCCCCATCGCCCCGGTTTCGCCGCGCTGACCGCACAGGACCGCGCCATCATCGACGCCTCCATGCGGCGCATGGACATCGGGGCTTTCCGCAACCGCGTCGCCACCGAGCTTTCCGGAGGCGAAAAGGCGCGGGTTCTGGCCGCCCGCGCACTGGCGCAGGATGCGCCCCTGCTGCTCGCCGACGAGCCGACGGCCGGGCTCGACCCCGCCCACCAGATTTCACTGATGCGCCTGTTCGCCTCGCTCGCCGCGGACGGCAGGAGCGTGATCGCCTCGCTGCACGATCTCGGGCTGGCGGCGCGCTGGTGCTCGCGCCTGCTCCTGCTCGACAAGGGGCACATCGTCGCCGATGGTGCGCCGGCCCAGGTGCTCACACGCAGGAACCTGCGCGACATCTATGGCGTGGAAGCCTTTTTCGGCGAGGTCGGCGGCGCGCCGGTCATCCACCCGCTCGATCTGGCAAGGCTTTAGGGCGTTTCCAGGAAAAGTGGAAACGCCCTAAAGCATGTCGCCCGAAAGTGGGAACCGGTTTCGGGGCAACGACATGCGTGAAAACAAGAACTTGAAGCGCAGGGAGCTGATCTGAAAGATCGCGACGCGCTTTAAAGCATGTCGCCCGAAAGCGGGAACCGGTTTCGGGGCAACGACATGCGTGAAAACAACAGCTTGAAGCGCAGGGAGCTGATCTGAAAGATCGCGACGCGCTTTAAAGCATGTCGCCCGAAAGCGGGAACCGGTTTTCGGCTGTTCCGATGCTCTTCAACGATTCAGATCGCCTTCGGGCATCCGCAGGAACGCATGGCGGTCCGGCCCCGATCAGCCCTGAACCGCGCCCGCGCCAGGAGGGCGCTTGCGGGTGGCGAGAAAACGGCGGACCCGCGCGCCCGGCGGCGGCGCCGGCATTTCCTGCGGCTTCATGCCGTCGTCCAGTTCGCCGGAAAGATCGAGCGTGGCGCGTTCGCCCACCGCCTCGTAACTGTCTTCCAGCCAGTCGCTGGCCGCATCGCGCCCGAGATCGCGCAGATATTCCAGGAACGCCCATTCGGCGTTGATCTTGGAGGACGCGGACAGCCCCTTGAACGCCGCATCGGCATCGATGCGGTGCATGCGCATGTCGCGATATTCGCCATGCGGCAGCCGCCCCGCCGCAATCAGTTCCTTGACGAAGGCGATAGCGCGGAATTCGCGCAGCAGCGCCGCATTGAAGGCGATCTCGTCCATGCGGTTCTGGATCTCGCTGGCGCTGGTCGGCACGCCCTCGCGCTGCACCGGATTGATCTGAACCAGCAGCACGTCTTCGGTCTCCGTTGCCTTGAAGAAGGGAAACAGCGCCGGATTGCCGCCATAGCCGCCATCCC
>JAZIHP010000132.1:0-8041 GCA_036678505.1 Alphaproteobacteria bacterium | reverse complement strand
CTCCCCCCCCCCCCGCCCACGCCAGCGACAGGGCCGGGCGGAACGGCGAGCCGCCGGACACGATCGTTCCGTGCAGCCGGACGACGGGGATGGTGGCAATGTCGGAACGCCAGGATTTCGGCAGGAAGCGGTTGAGAAGTCTCTTCAAGGCAATGTCTCCGGGGTCTGCGCAGCATGTAGGCATTCGCCGCCTTGCAGCAAAGCCGTCAATCGCCGAAAAGTGATTCCATGCCGTTTATTATCCGGTCGCTGCGAGGGCGGGGCTGGCCGCTTCCGCTTTCATGCAGGACCAGGGGCGGGCACAGGACAAGCTTGCCGCGCGCGCCATATGTGGCGCGAACCAGGATGCGGATCGCCGCCGCATCCTCGCGTGGATGGATGGCCTTGATCTGGACGCCGCCGAAGCGCCCGTGCATGGCCTCCAGTATGGCCGGCAGGGATTGGGGACGGGCTATGACCGAGACGCCGCCGCGCGGGCGGGTGACGGCAGCGGCACTGCGCAGCCACCTCCCGAACAGACCGTCCTCCATGACATGCGCCTGACGTCTCAGCTCGTCCGGCGTCGCCCGGTCCGCTTGCGCGTTGAAGGGCGGGTTCATGATCACATAGTCGAAGGAGTTGTCGTCGAGCCCCGCCGCCCGGCGCTCCTTGCCGGCGAGCGCGACATCCGCCGTCACAACCGTGGCGCGCCCGGCAAGATGCGCATTGCCGGGATGCGAAAGAGTGGCTTCGGCGCAGGCCGCCATCTCGGGCGCGCGTTCCACGAGCACCGCCTGCGCGGCCGGACAGCGCGACAGAACGGCAAGGCCGGCGGCACCCGCACCGGCGCCGAAATCCGCCAGCCGGCCGGAAAAACCCGAGGGCACGCTCGCGGCCAGCATCATGGCGTCCATGCCGGCGCGATGTCCGCCCCTGGCCGGCTGGACCAGCCAGAAACGGCCGCGATGAAAGGCATCGGCGGTGCGCGCGCCGGATCGTTCCTGCTCTTTGCAAGCCGTCATCTGTCGCGGATCTCATGGGCGATGCCGGCATCGGTCAAGATCCTGCGGGCTTCGCCGGCCTGTCCGGCGTCGACGAGGATGCGTCTCGGCAGGATGCCGAGCGAGCCGTCCATCACGCTCATGTTCTGGTCGGCCACCATGCAGGCTATTCCCGCGTCGCGCATCAGCGCTTCCACGAAGGAGATGACGACAGCGTCGTTGGTGCGCACAAGCTCGATCATGCCGGAGATGTCGCAGGTTGCGGGGCGGATGTAAACGCGGCGGTCACTGCTCCGCCTCCATCAGGCTGGCGAGGTGCGCCTTCAGCCGGCCGATGTCCGCGGCCGGCCAGCCGCGGACGTCCGTCACCTCGATCCATGCGTCGATGTAATGCTGCGGGGCATAGACGTGCCCATGGCCCATGGGCGTGGTCGTGGCCGTCATCATATCGACGAGCAGTTGCAGGAAGGAAACGATCGGATACCAGCGCATCTGGGGCGATATGTCGGGCCCGCGTGGCTGGCTCATCCATTCCGGCGCGCGATAGACCGAGAGCGGATCGAAAAACACCACGGCGTCGCTGGCATATTGCAGATAGACGACCCGCATCGGGCCCCAGGTCGCGCCGGGAATGGCGAGCGCGTTTTCCTGCCCGGTGAAACGCACATAGGAACCGTCGCGGAAACGCGGCAGCCACACAGGCGAGCCGGGGTTCCTGCGCTCGGTGATCGAGCGCCACAACTGGCTGGAATAGGGAGGCCCGGCCCACAGCGCGCCCTGATAGGGATCGCCCAGAACCTCGAAAAGCTCGCTGGAGCGCTGGGAGTTCATGGCTCCGAGGCTGAGACCGTAGAGATAGAGTTTCGGCCGGCCTTCTTTCGGCAGGCTGCTCCAGTAGCCGTAGACTTCCGTGAACAGGGCACGCGAAGTCTCGCCGCCATATTCAGGTTCGACCAGCAGCGAAAGCCAGCTTGCCAGATAGGAATACTGCACGGCTGCGGTGGCGACGTCGCCGTGGTGAAGATATTCCAGCGTGTCGATCGCCGGGGGATCGATCCAGCCGGTGCCCGTCGGCGTGATGAGAACGAGGACCGACCTGTCGAAGGCATGGGTGCGCTTCAGTTCGTCCAGCGCCAGCCGGGCGCGCTCCTGCGGGGTTTCGGCGGAGCGCAGGCCGACATAGACGCGCAGCGGCTCCATCGCCTCCCGCCCGGTGAAAGCGGAAATATCCAGGCGGGAAGGACCGGTGGCGACATATTGGCGGCCGCGCCGGCCGATGCCGTCCCAGTCCAGCAGCGAGGCCGCGCTGCCGGTCTTGCGCGGATCTTCCGGCTGCGGTGTGTCCGGCTCGATCAGTTCGTCGGCCGCGCGAAACGAGCTGTCGGCGACGTAGATGGCATAGCGCAGCAATACACCGTTGATCAGGCCGACAAAAATCACCAGCGCCGCCGCGCCGCCGATCACCGCCGCGATGCGGCGCGGCATGAAGCCCTGAAGGCGCCGGTCGATGAAATCCAGAGTGAGGCGAAACAGCCGGGTGATGCCGAGCAGGACGGCGAAGGTGACGAGCGAGATCAGCCCGACGTGAAACGGATAGACGCTGTCCACCGGCGGCATATCCATCAGGAGGCGGATCGAGTTCTGCCATTCCGGGGCCTGCCACAGGAATGTCGCCGCGATGGCGGCGCATGCGATGCCGGCGATCTGCTTGATGCGGCGTTCCGCCCGTTCCTTCAGCATCGGCAGTTCCAGATAGGTCCACAGCCCCACGCCCAGCACGCCGAGCAGATATCCGGCGCCGAAGGCGAGCCCGGCCAGCACGCCCTGCAGGAGATAGCCGCGCGGAATCAGCGAAGGCGTGAACGAGGCGGCGAAGAACAGCGTGCCCGTCAGCAGCCCGATGGTGGAAAGGGAGCGGGCGAGGCGGGAAAGAAGATTTCCGGCGGGAGAGGTGACGGAAGAAGGCATGATTTCACTGTCGCCGTTGGGACTGGATGCAATTCGGTTTCAGGTATAGGCAGCGGGAGGGTGGCTTTTCCAGTTCATTCATGCGAGGCGGGTGCGAATTGCCGGCCCCGCCGTGCCAATTCGCCTCTTGCCGTGACGTGACCATCTCCCTAGAGTCCTGGCGGTATGTAGCCGTGTCTGCGGGTTTTCTGGTTCAGGAGTCGATAGTTGGGTATCGTTGTCAATCTCGGGGACGGCAAGCGCGAAACCGCCTCCATCAAGGAGCTGGTCGATCTGACGGCTTCGGACATGGGCCGCGTCAACGAACTGATCCTGTCGAAGGCCGGTTCGGACGTGCAGATGATTCCCGAAGTGGCCAATCACCTGATTTCCTCCGGTGGAAAACGCCTGCGCCCGATGCTGACGCTCGCCGCCGCGCAGATGTTCGGCTATGCCGGAGACGGACATATCAAGCTCGCCACGGCGGTCGAGTTCATGCACACGGCGACCCTGCTGCATGACGATGTCGTCGATGAAAGCGGCATGCGGCGCGGCAAGAAGACGGCCCGCATGATCTGGGGCAATCAGGCCAGCGTTCTGGTCGGAGACTTCCTGCTCGGTCAGGCTTTCCGCATGATGGTCGATGTCGGGTCGCTCGACGCGCTGGACATATTGTCGGCGGCAGCCTCCGTCATCGCGGAAGGCGAGGTGATGCAGCTTGCCGCGGCGAAAAATCTGGAAACCACCGAGGACGAGCATTTCGCCGTCATCAAGGCCAAGACGGCGGCGCTGTTTTCCGCCGCCGTCGAAGTGGGACCGGTGGTGGCCGATGCATCGCGCAACGACCGCGCGGCGCTTCGTTCCTATGGCATGAATCTCGGCCTTGCCTTCCAGCTCATCGATGACGCGCTGGACTATGGCGGATCGAGCAGCGATCTGGGCAAGAATGTCGGCGACGATTTCCGCGAGGGCAAGGTGACGCTGCCGGTGATTCTCGCTTACCGGCGCGGGACGGCGCAGGAGCGCAGCTTCTGGAAGAAGGCGATCGAGGACAACGAGACCGACGAGGCCGCGCTGGAAAAGGGGATCGGCCTTCTGGCGCGCCACGCGGCGATTTCGGACACCATCGGCCGCGCCCGTCATTTCGGCGAGATTGCCCGCGATGCGCTGGCCCCGCTGCCGGCCACGCCGCAGAAGGCGGCGATGATCGACGTCATCGACTTCTGCATCAGCCGGGTCAACTGAGCCGGTCTTTTCCGAAGCAGCGCCGCTGCGGGTCCGCGGTTCGCAGCCTTTCCGGCATCAGTCCGATCTGTTCATGATCCCGATCTGTTCATGATAAAGCGCTCCGCGATCTTTCAGATCAGCTCGCAGCGCTTTAAGTTCTTGTTTTTACGCATGTCGTTGCCCTGAAACCGGTTCGCGTTTTCGGGCGACATGCGTTTCCAGGAAAAGTGGGGACACTTTTCCGGTTCGGAAACGCGTCAAGACAAAGAGTTGGAGCCGTCGCCGATTCCGTGAAACCATGAACGGCTCCAGAGCGTTTCCAGGAAAAGTCGGGACACTTTTCCGGTTCGGAAACGCGTCAAGACAAAGAGTTGGAGCCGTTCGTCGATTCCGTGAAACCATGAACGGCTCTAGCGTATCGTTGGCACCTTCGGGTCGGCGCGCCGCGCCAGTTCACCGATTGAAAAAGCCATCGTTGTCTTCGCCTCCTTGTTGAGGGAAAAGTAAGCACTCCGGTCAATTATGCCACCTGCGCCTGTGTCACCTGCGCCTGTGCCACCTGCGCCGTCACCTGTTCCGGCGCTTCCGGCATCGCGTCTTGCCGGATTGCGCGCCCGCGCCGGTAATCGTACACATGCCTGCAATGCATCTGCGCGGTTGAACAGGCGCAAAATTGCCCCGGATTGAAGCACGATCCCAAAAAGGCCATGCTTCGCCGTCACATGAAGATCACGACGGTTCCGGCAAGGCGTCCGGGACGCTCTCGGCTGAAAGGATGACGATGCCGCATCAACGCATTCGCTGGCTCGCGGGTCTGACTGTGGCAACCGCGCTGGCTTTGTGCGGCCCGGTCGTCGTCGCCCCCGTGGTTCTTGCCAAGGAGGCTGCGAAGCCGATCGAGATCACCTCCTTCTCCGGCGCCTATCTGGCCGCGCGCGTGGCAGAAGGCGATAACGATCTCGACAGCGCCATCACCTATTACAAGCAGGCGCTGGCTTTCGCGCCGGACGACACCCAGCTTCAGCAAAGCCTGATGCTGACGCTGATCGCGCAGGGCCGCTTCGACGAATCGCTGCCCTATGCCGACAAGCTCAAGGAAGTTCCCGACATCGAGCGCTTTTCGCGGCTCGCGCTTGCGGTCGATACGTTCCGCAAGAAGGATTACCAGAAGGCGGAATACTGGCTGAAGCTTTCGCTTCAGGCCGATCTCGATCGTCTTATCAGCGGCGTGATGACCGGCTGGGCGCGTCTTGGCGCCGGCCAGGCCGAGGACGCCGTAAATTATGTGGGCAAGCTGAAGGGGCCGGAATGGTTCGATCTCTTCAAATCCTACCACCGCGCCCTGATTGCCGATGCGGCCGGCCTGAAGGACAAGGCCGCCGAGGCTTATAAGGCGACCTTTGAAAACACCGCGGCCGGGGGGGCGGCGCCTGAAACATGGCTGCGCAGCACCGAGGCCTATGCCCGCCTGCTCGCGCGTGAAGGCAGGAAGGACGAGGCGCTGGCGGTTCTCGACAAGTCGGAGGATTTCGTGACCGGCCGCGCCGAAATCGAAGCCCTGCGGCAAGACATCGAAAAAGGCGCGGAGATCGCGCCGATGGTCGTTACCCCCGCTGACGGCGCTTCCGAAATCCTCACCAATCTCGCCACCGCCCTCAACCGGGGCGGCGGCGAGCCCTTCGTGCGGCTTTATCTGGAATATGCGCTGGCGCTGAAGCCCGACAGCGACATTGCGCTGGTGCAGCTTGCCGGCGTCGCCGAGCAGATGAAGGACAGCGAGCGCGCCATCGCCTATTACAAGCGCATTGCCGATGCCTCGCCCTACAAGCAGATCGCCGAATTGCAGCTTGGCCTCAACCTGGCCGATCTCGGCCGCAACGACGAGGCGATCGAGCACCTGAAGGCGCTGGTGGAGGCAAAGCCGGACGAGATGCGCGGCTATCTGGCGCTGGGCGGCGTCTATGGCGCCAGGGAAAACTGGCGCGCCTCGTCCGAGCTTTACGACAAGGCGGTCGAGCGCCTGAAAAAGCCGGAAGCGGCGGACTGGAACATTTTCTATCAGCGCGGCATCGCCTATGAGCGGCTGAAGGAATGGACGAAGGCCGAGCCGAATTTCCGCAAGGCGCTGGAGCTCAATCCCGAGCAGCCGCAGGTCATGAACTATCTCGGCTATTCCTGGGTCGACAAGAACATGAACCTGGAGGAAGCGCTGGAAATGATCCGGCGCGCCGCGGAGCTGCGCCCGAGCGACGGCTACATCGTCGATTCGCTGGGCTGGGCCTATTACAGGCTCGGCCGCTTCGAGGATGCGGTTCAGGAGCTGGAACGCGCGGTTTCCCTTCGTCCGGAAGATCCGGTGCTGAACGATCACCTCGGCGACGCTTACTGGCGCGTTGGCCGCAGGCTGGAAGCGACCTTCCAGTGGAGCTATGCGCGCGACCTCAAGCCAGAGCCCGACATTCTGGCCGAGATCGAGAAGAAGATGCAGAACGGCCTGCCGCCCGTCACGTCCAGCACGGCACAGGACACGCCGGCGCCCCGGCCGAAGCCCGCAGCGGAACCGAAGGGCTGAGATCTGCGCCGCGAATGCGGAGCGCGACGATGTGCTTCGCATTCCCCGGCGCTTCGCCGGCGCTCTTTTCTTGACGCTCCGGGAGCGGCGCACTAGGGAAGGCACCATCCTTCCCATTTCCGCCGAGGCCGTTTCCGTGAACGCCGAACTTCCTGCCCATATGCACCCCAGCCGCTCGTTCCAGGGGCTGATCCTCACGCTGCACAATTACTGGGCCAATTACGGTTGCGCCATTTTGCAGCCCTACGACATGGAAGTGGGCGCCGGCACCTTTCATCCGGCCACGACCCTGCGGGCGCTCGGGCCGAAGGCATGGAATGCCGCCTATGTGCAGCCGTCGCGCCGCCCGACCGACGGGCGCTATGGCGAGAACCCCAACCGGCTCCAGCACTATTACCAGTATCAGGTCATCCTGAAGCCCAGCCCGCCGGATTTGCAGGAGCTTTATCTGGGCTCGCTGGCCGCCATCGGCCTCGATCCGCTGCTGCACGACATCCGTTTTGTCGAGGACGACTGGGAGAGCCCGACGCTGGGCGCCTGGGGCCTTGGCTGGGAATGCTGGTGCGATGGCATGGAGGTGTCCCAGTTCACCTATTTCCAGCAGATCTGCGGCATCGAATGCGCGCCTGTCGCCGGCGAACTGACCTACGGGCTTGAGCGGCTGGCCATGTATGTGCAGGGCGTCGACAATGTCTATGACCTGAATTTCAACGGTCGCGAAGGCGAGGAGAAAGTCACCTATGGCGACGTCTTCCTGCAAGCCGAGCAGGAATATTCCCGCCATAATTTCGAACATGCCGACACGGGCATTCTGCATCGGCATTTCATCGATGCCGAGAAAGAATGCATCGCGCTGCTTGCCGCCGGTGCCATCCGTGCGGAAGGCCAGCCGCACCGCATGGTGCTGCCGGCCTACGACCAGTGCATCAAGGCCAGCCATGTCTTCAATCTGCTCGATGCGCGCGGCGTCATTTCGGTGACCGAGCGCCAGAGCTACATCCTGCGCGTGCGCAATCTCGCCAAGGCTTGCGGCGAGGCCTTTCTCCAGACCGAAGCCGGTGGCTTCCAGCGCGCGCCGGAGGCCGCATAGATGCCTGATCTTTTGCTCGACCTTCGTTCCGAGGAAATTCCTGCGCTGCCGCGCGCCCGCAACGCCATCGGCGTGAGGACGCGCAACATGAAAACATGCGTGCGGGAGGCCGCATAGATGCCTGATCTTTTGCTCGAACTCCGTTCCGAGGAAATTCCTGCGCGTATGCAGCGCAAGGCTGCGGAAGACCTGAAGAAGATGGTCACAGACGGGCTGGTCGACGCC
>JAZIHP010000131.1:0-8097 GCA_036678505.1 Alphaproteobacteria bacterium | reverse complement strand
GCCCATTACCCTGCCCCTTATCCTTCGCCTATTGCTGCCCGCTTGCCTTGTTACCCCGGCCCCGCCTATTCCAAAGCCCGGCCCGGCACCCTATATCGACCCTGAAATCAGGCTCTCGCATCGGTTGATAATCTCGAAAATCGCATGATTTCAGTCAGATGGACAAGGTTTGGAAACCGAATTGGCATCTTCGCTGTCAACATTCACCGATGAGGCCCGCATTGCGCTCGACACGCTCTCGGGCCGGGCGACGGGGCTTTTTTCCCCCACCTTGCGCCTTGGCGTCACCGGCCTGTCGCGCGCCGGCAAGACCGTCTTCATTTCCTCGCTCGTCCACAATCTGCTGCATGGCGGGCGCCTGCCGCTTTTCGAGGCGCAGAAATCCGGGCGCATCGGCCGCACGTTTCTGGAGGAGCAACCGGACGACGCCGTGCCGCGCTTCCAGTATGAGGATCACATCGCAACGCTGGTCAAGGACCGGCTGTGGCCGGATTCGACGCGCGCCATTTCAGAACTCAGGCTGACGATCGAATATGAATCCGCCTCCGGCTGGAGCCGCATGTTCTCCGCCGGAAAACTGTCGCTCGACATCGTGGACTATCCCGGCGAATGGCTGCTCGACCTGCCTCTGCTCGGCAAGTCCTACGCGGACTTTTCACGCGAAGCCTTTGAAATGGCGGAGCTTCCCGTTCGCACGGATCTTTCGCGGGAGTGGCGCGAACTTTCCGCATCCGTCGATCCGGACGCGGCTTCCGATGAAGTCGCCGCCCGGCGTCTGTCGGAAAGCTTCGCGGCCTATCTGAAGGCCTGCAAGCTCGACGACCGGGCGCTCTCCACCCTGCCGCCCGGCCGCTTCCTGATGCCGGGCGATCTCGAAGGCTCGCCTGCCCTCACCTTCGCGCCGCTGCCGCCGGACCAGCAGCGCCGCGCAAGGCCGGGATCGCTGCGCGCCATGATGGAGCGCCGCTACGAGGCTTACAAGACCCATGTGGTGCGCCCCTTCTTTCGCGAGCACATTACCCGGCTTGACCGGCAGATCGTGCTGATCGACGCCTTGCAGGCGCTCAATGCCGGCCCTGGCGCGATAGTGGATCTGGAACGCGCGGTAACGGAAATTCTGGCCTGCTTCCGGCCCGGCCGCGGCAATATGCTGACCGACCTGGTGTCGCGGCGCATCGACCGCATCCTGATCGCCGCCACCAAGGCCGATCATCTGCATCACGAAAGCCACGACCGCCTTCAGGCGATCGTGCGCCGCCTGGCGGACCGCGCCATCGCCCGCGCCAATTTCACCGGCGCCACGATAGACGTTGTGGCCATGGCGGCCATTCGCGCCACGCGCGAAGGCACGGTCAAACAGGGCCGCGATACCCTGCCGGTCATTCTCGGCACGCCTCTTGCAGGCGAGACGATTGGCGGGCAGTTCTTCGACGGCGAGACGGAAACCGCCATATTTCCCGGTGACTTGCCTGAAAAAGTTGATTCAGTCTTTGAAACCGCCGACGGCCACCGTCAGGACGACAGCGATCCGGCCATCCGCTTCGTGCGCTTTCGGCCGCCAAGGCTCGAACGCACCGCCGGGGGCATTACCCTTTCGCTGCCCCATATCAGGCTCGACCGCGCCCTGCAGTTCCTGATCGGAGACCGGCTGGCATGAGCAACGAACCCCGCAAACCCTCCGCTTTCCCCGTCGCACCGCAACCGGAAGGGAGAGCGCAAGAAGAAACGCAAACCCCGCCGCCGCCGCGCAAGCCGCGCGCCGCGCCCGTCGACCTCGCAGTCGCCATAGCGGACAGACATGATGTCTTCGACGAACCCGGCACGGCGGCAATCGCACCGCCGCCGGCCACCGCATCTCGCAGGCGCTCCCTGGCCGCACGTTTTCTGGCCGGCGCGGCGGGGCTGCTCGTCTCGCTCGCCATCGGCCTGTGGATCGACGGGCTGATCCGCTCCCTGTTCGAGCGCGCTGAGTGGCTGGGTTGGCTGGCGGCCCTTGCGGCCGCGGCAGGCGCCGTCGCGCTCATCATCGTGCTGGCGCGCGAATTCATGGCCATCGCCCGCCTCGCGGAAGTGGAGAAGATGCAGGAGCGGGCGCGCGATGCCATTGACCGCAACGATCCCAAAGCGGCCCGCGCCGTCGTGACCGAATTGTCCGCCTTCGTCGCGGCCAAGCCGGAGACGGCGGCCGGCCGCCGAACGCTCGATGAATTGCGCGGCGAGATCATCGACAGCCCCGACCTCATACGCATTGCGGAGACCGAAATCCTGGCGCCGCTCGATGCGCGCGCGAAAATCCTGATCCTCGACGCCGCCAAGCGCGTTTCGCTGGTGACGGCGATAAGCCCTCGCGCGGTTGTCGACATCGCCTATGTCGCCTTCGAGGCGGCGCGGCTGATCCGCCGGCTTTCGGAACTTTATGGTGGACGCCCCGGCACGCTGGGCTTCTTCCGCCTTGCGCGCGGCGTGCTCGCTCATCTGGCCATCACCGGCTCGATCGCGCTGGGAGACGGCTTCGTGCAGCAGATACTGGGCCACGGCGTTGCCGCGCGGCTTTCGGCGAAACTGGGAGAAGGTGTCGTCAACGGCATGCTGACGGCGCGTATCGGCCTGGCTGCGATGGACACCACGCGCCCCCTGCCGTTCCACGCGCTGCGGCGGCCGGGAATGGGCGATTTCCTTTCCGCCCTCACCTCCTTCGCCAGCAAGGGCAGCGGCGACGCCGGGGAAAAATCTCCAGCCGCCTGAAACGCCTTGCAGGATGAAGGCGCTGGCGAAAATTCGATTTATCGGGCATACGGTCAGAAACCATTAACCATTTTTGTTCATGGTTCAGACAAGGTTCCTCTCAGTATTTCGTTGCCGGGTATCCTCGATGAAAAGCGCAATCGTGTCTTCCATGCTGCCGCTGGCTCTCGCCATCCCGGCCATCGCAATTCTTCCGGCAACCGTCTCCGCCGGCGAGCGCGACAAGCAGTTCTTCCATTCGGTCGAAGGCAAATGGGTCGGCCCCGGCGAGATCGTCGCGGGTAAATACAAGGGCACCAAGTTCACCTGCGCATTCACCGGCTCGTCGCCGGAAGTGAAGGTCGGCATGACACTGGACGGCTCCTGCCGCGTCGGCGTCTTCACCCAGCAGATGACGGCGACCGTCGAACACAAGGGCCGCATCGGCTACAAGGGCACCTTCATGGGCGGCGCTGCCGGCGAAGGGCTCGATATCATCGCCGGCAATGTCGTCGACCCGCGCAAGGTCGTCTTCGCCATCAACCGCAAGGAACTCAACGGCGTGATGCAGGCCCGCATCCCCGACGATCAGTCGATGATCGTCACCGTGTCGGTGAAGGTCGACAAGCAGGTCGTGCCGGTCATCGGCGTCAATCTGAAGCGCATCGAGGGCGCGCCCGTCGGCAAGCTCGCCAAGAACTGACGAACCCGCCCTGAATTCGGTGATGTCGGGCGCATCAGCCGCCCCCTGAGTCCTTGTCCAGCACCATATAGTCGAGCGGCAGCTCGGTGGTGCTCTTGATCTGCTCCATCGCGAAAGCCGATGAAACGTCCCGGATCTCGATCCTGGCGATCAGCCGCTTGTAGAACGCGTCGTAAGCCGCGATATCCGGCACCACCACGCGAAGCAGATAGTCGACATCGCCGCTCATGCGATAGAATTCGACCACCTCGGGAAATTCCTGAATCACCTCGGAAAAACGGCGCAGCCACTCATGGCTGTGTGAATTGGTGCGGATGGAGACGAAAACGTTCACCCGCACATTCACCCGCACCGGGTCCAGAATGGCCGCGCGGCGCTTGATGACGCCCTCTTCCTCCAGCTTCTGGATGCGCCGCCAGCAGGGCGTGGTCGAAAGGCCGACCTTCTTGGCGACATCGGCGACGGCCAGGGTGGCATCCTCCTGCAAGAGGCGCAAAATTTTTCGGTCGAGGCGGTCCATGGGCGCTCCTTGTAGAAAAGTTGCCCAATTTTCAGCCATGAACGCCCGATGCACAAGAAAGAAATTCCGGCAAACAGGCAAAATGCGAGTGATAAATTCTCAAAAACCTATCGCAGCCGGCGCCTGATTTCCGCTTGCAGAAATGGCAGCAATTCGGTTTCAAACCACGGATTGCGCTTCAGCCATCCGGTGTTGCGCCATGAAGGATGCGGCAGGGGCAGAACCTTGACCGGGTCTTGCGCCTCCCAGATGCCGCGCCATTCCCTCACCGTATCGGTCAGCGAACCCTGCCGCAGCGAGCCCATATGCCATTTTTGCGCATAGATGCCGATGGTGAGGACCAGATCGATCTGCGGCATCAGCTCCATGAGCTGGCCGCGCCATGCAGGCGCGCATTCGCGCCGGGGCGGCAGGTCGCCGCCTTTCGCATCCTGTCCCGGAAAGCAGAAGCCCATGGGCACGATGGCGAAGCTGGACGGATCGTAGAATTCGGCGCTGGCGACGCCGAGCCATGAGCGCAGCCGGTCGCCGGAAGCGTCCGTAAACGGCACGCCGCTCAGATGGACCCTGGTGCCCGGCGCCTGGCTCGCGATCAGGATACGCGCGGTGGCGGACGGCACCAGAACCGGACGCGGCTCATGCGGCAGAGGCCGCCCCAGCGGGGCCTCGACACACAGGCGGCAGGCGCGCACCTGCGCCGTCAGCGTGGCGAGATCGTCGCCGGTTTCGCGGCGTGCCACGCTTGCGCTCATGATCAGGCGGCGGCACTCGGGCGCGCCGAAACGGCTTCATGCCAGCGCCGCACATGGGCGCAGTCCTCCGGCAGGGCGATGCGCGCCGGCTTCATGAAATCGATGGCGATCAGGCCGGTGATGTCGGCAATCGTATAGGCGTCGCCGGCGATGAATTCGCGCTTTGCGAGTTCGCCGTCAAGGAAATGCAGGAATTTCGTCACTTTCGGCTTGTTCGCCTCGCCCCATTCCGGAATTTGGGGAACCTCCCAGTCCTTCATGCCCGGATGCGTATGGCGGAAGGCATGCGCCACACGCATGAACAATTCCAGTTCCACGCGCCGCTGCCACATCTCCACCAGCGCCTTGCCGGCGGCGCCCGCCCCGAACAGCGGCGGCGCGGGCTGAATTTCCTCGAAATAGCGGCATATGGCGACGGTTTCGGTCAGGATCGTGCCGTCATCCAGCTCCAGCACCGGCAGGCTTTGCAGGGGATTGCGCGAACTCACCTGCTCGCTGCGGTGCTCCATGGCTCCCATGTCGACCGGCACCACGGGCACCTCGATGCCCTTCTCGGCCAGGAAAACCCGCACCCTGCGCGGATTGGGCGCCCGCCCGCCATCGAACAACTTCATCTTTCTTTCCCTGCCCCCGAAACGCGCCCGGCCCGGCCGCTGCGAGACACGAGGCCGGAACATGCAAAAAAAATCACGAAGCCCTACGCCGGCACGCATAAAAAAACGCCCCGCAACGTGGAACCCGCCGCCACTATATAGGGCTGCGCTCGCCGGAAACGAATTATTTACCGCGACCGGTCTCCGGTCGCAGCAAGATTGTCACGAACCGGTTCGGTCCGCCCGCCCCGCCGGTCGCGCCATTGCCGGGGTTTTTCAAATTCGCCGGCCCAGACGCCCAGTTTTCCGGCGCGGGCTTTGGCCTCCTCGCGTTCGAAATCGCCATAGGCGAGCGCCCATCCCTGCGCGACCATCTCACGGTTCAGCTCCACGCCATCGGCCGAGCAATCGCCAAGCAGGCGGCCATACTGGTCGTTCCGCCCGCCGGTGCACAAAACAGTCCTGCCCCTGGTCATCCGAAGCAGCGCCTCGCGCGATTGCCTGCCGCAGGCGTAATCATGCCCGTCACGCCTGCACATCTGCCTGTATTCGGGCGCATCGATGCCGCGCAGGCGCACCCGCAATCCATCCAGTTCGATGGAATCGCCATCGACGATGCGGGCCGCGCCCTGCTCGGTGCGCGTATCGGCCTGGTCCAGCCGCGCCACCGCGAATGCAAGAATTCCGAACAGCACAAGGGTGAGCCCATAATCCAGCAAACGTCTCGCCGGGCTGCGCGGCCGCCGGTTTCGATAGCGGCTTCCGTTGCGGGAGCTCGATCTGCTCATATGGCAAACAAAGTCTTAAGCATTCGATCGTATCGTGGTGGAAGACCATGCCGGCCGCATAGATTGAACCCTTATAATGCCGTTGCAACGCTCAACAACAGCGGACAAGAATATTGTGGACCGCCGCCAGCCGCATCGCAACAGCGATGTGGCCCGCGCTGTCCGCAAGACCCGCGACCGTCTGGCGCAACAGGCCGGCAATCCCGATTTCGACCGCGAGATGCTGAAGCTGCATGCGCACTCCATGCTCAGCGGCGCATTTTTCACGCCGGCCCTGATTCTGCTTGTCTCCATGGCTGGCCTGGCAGCCGGCATGGGCCCTGGAATGCTGCTCTGGGGCGGGGTGGCGCTGGCATGCCTCGGTCCCCTCCTGATGCTGTCGCGCCGCTATAATGCAACGAAGGCAGCCCTTATCGACCCCAAAGCCGCCACGCGCAACTATCTGGTCGCCCATGTGATCGCCGGTCTCGGCTGGGCTTTTTTCGGCCTGATGGGCTGCACCGCCTGTACGGTCGACCAGTTCCATGTCGTCAAGGCGGTGACGCTGCTGCTCGCCATGGCCGCCACGGCCATTCTCACGTCCTCCCTCAGCGGCGCGCTCATCGCCACCTTCGCCCTGCCCGTTCTGGCCTACGCTTACGGCGCGACATGGCCCGCCTCGCCGGTGGAAATGGTGATGCTGGCGCTGCTGATCATCGCCCTTCCGTTTCTTTCCTATGTCGCCAGCCATCTGAAACACTCATCCGTCATGATGCTGTCGTTCCGGTCGCAGAAGGATGCGCTGATCGCCGAACTGGAAACGGCAAAGGCGATGTCGGACGAAGCCCGCCACCGGGCAGAGGAAGCGAACCTCGCCAAATCGCGCTTTCTGGCGTCGATGAGCCATGAACTGCGCACGCCGCTGAACGCCATTCTGGGGTTTTCCGAGGTCATGGCGAATGAGGTTCTGGGGCCCGTGGGCAACAAGAACTATCGCGAATATGCCGGCGACATCCACGATTCGGGCCAGCATTTGCTGAACCTGATCAACGAGATCCTCGATTTGTCGCGCATCGAGGCCGGGCGCTACCAGCTTCAGGAAGAAGCCGTAATCCTGACGATGCTGGCGGAAGACGCCTGCCACATGATGGAGCTGCGGGCCCGCAACAAGGGCATCCGCATCGTGCAGCAATTCGAGCCGACCCTGCCGCGCCTCTATGCGGACGAACGCGCGATCCGCCAGATCCTGCTCAATCTTCTTTCCAACGCCATCAAGTTCACGTCGAGCGGCGGGGAAATTCGCGTGCGCGTCGGCTGGACCGCGGGCGGTGGCCAGTACATTTCGGTGAAGGACAACGGACCGGGCATCCCGCAGGACGAGATTCCCGTCGTCCTGTCCGCGTTCGGCCAGGGCACGATCGCGATCAAGAGCGCGGAACAGGGAACCGGTCTTGGACTGCCCATCGTGCAGGGCCTCGTTGCCATGCATGGCGGCGAGTTCGAGCTGCATTCGAAACTGCGCGAAGGCACCGAAGCGGTTGTCATCTTCCCGCCCTTCCGCGTCATGGAAGAGCTTCCGGCGGTGCCGACGAAAATGGCAGCCAACGCCGGCTAGTAGGAAAGCCGGCCGAAGCAGAGCGTCAGGCCCTTTGCGCCGCCGCCATGCCCGCAGCCATCTGCGCCGCCGCCTTCACCAGGCCCGCGCCAAGCGCCGCACCCACCCCCTCGCCATGGCCGATGCCCAGATCGAGCAGAGGCTTCAGCCCCGTCGCTTCGGCGGCGCGCCGATGACCGGGCTCCGCTGAAAGGCTGCCCAGCAGGCAATGATCGAGAACGCCGGGATGAGCCTTGTGCAGCGCCGCTGCCGCGGCGGTGGCGGCAAAGCCATCGATCAGCACCGGAATGCGCTCCATGCGCGCGGCGAGTATCGCGCCGGCAATGGCGGCGAATTCGCGCCCGCCGACACGCGCCAGCGCCTCCAGCGGATCGGCGAGCTGCGGCCCGTGGAAAGCCAGCGCCTGATCGACAATGGCCGCCT
>JAZIHP010000130.1:0-8149 GCA_036678505.1 Alphaproteobacteria bacterium | reverse complement strand
CCCCCCCCTCCAATAGTGATTGTCACACAGAGCAATAATACCAGCTCGCCCCCCCCGCCGGGCGCGGTGTCGGCCGCGACATGCTCTAACCGCAGAACAGACCAGCGTCGCGGAACCGGCCTTCTTTTTTTGACGGCGGTCAATGCGGGGCAGGGGCATTCCGGCATGATTTTACAAAATGCGGAGATTGCCCATGACCCACGCTTCCATGACCCACGCTTCCACCTGGATACTAATCGCCGATGCCGCTCGGGCGCGCGTGGTCCGGAAGCCGGTGCATCCGTCCGATGCGCGCCAGATTCCATTGGAGACGGTCTTCGAGGCCAGCGCCGATCCCCGAGCCTTGCGTGAGATCATGGCCGACCGGCCAGGGCGCAGTTTCGCCTCGACCGGCGCGCGCCGGTCCGCGATGGAGTATCATTCCGATCCCGTTCGTGAACAGACGCGCGGTTTCGCGGCCTCGCTTCTGAAGACGCTTGAAACGCGCTTCACCGCCGGCGACTTCGAGGAGCTGATCATCTGCGCCCCGCCCCGCATGCTGAGCGCGTTGCGTGAAGCCATGCCGGAAGAGCTTGAAACCGCTGTCAGCTCCGAGGTGGCGAAGGATTTCACCAAGCTTTCCGAAATTGAACTCCATGAGGTTCTGGATCGCCTCGCCGGCGTGCCGGAATGAGCCGGAATGAGACGGCGCAAATCAGGCTGACATAGATGCATGAGGTCATGCGACCATGGATATCTCCGCGGATAGATTTTTAGATCGCGCCGATGCGGGCAGGCGGCTTGCCGGGCGGCTATCGGCATTGGGGATCGAGAAACCGGTCGTCTATGCGCTTCCCCGCGGCGGCGTTCCCGTCGCGGTCGAGATCGCCAGGGCCCTGCGCGCGCCGCTCGATATCATTCTTGTGCGCAAGATCGGGGCGCCCGGCGCGCAGGAAGTGGCCCTTGGCGCCGTCGTCGACGGCTCCAGGCCTCAAACGGTTGTCAATGAGGAGGTGCGACGGCACTTTGGCGCCGACGATGCCTATCTGGAGCGCGCCCGGACGCTTGAGTTGCGGGAGCTTGAGCGCCGCCGTGGCCTCTATCTGGGCGATCGCCGCCAGATCGATCCGACCGGGCATACCGCAATTATCGTGGACGACGGCCTTGCAACCGGAGCGACGATGAAGGTTGCGATTATCTCGATGAAACAGAAAGGCGCAGAGAAGATATGCGTCGCGGTGCCGGTGGCGCCGACCGAGACCGTCAGGGCGATAGAGGCACAGTCCGACCTGGTTGTCTGTCTCAACGCCGCCGACAGGTTCACGGGCGTGGGGGCCTACTATGACGATTTCCATCAGCTGACCGACGAGGAGACGATCGGCCTGCTGCGGCAGAGCTGGTCTGAAAATCGCGACGCCAGATCTGGCCCGGCCGGCAGCGCCTCACGGCGGCGCGTTTCAGTGCCCCCGCACGGCCTGGCCGGGGAACTCTGCGTGCCGGTGCAGCCCCGGGGCATCGTATTGTTCGCGCATGGCAGCGGATCGAGCCGTCTCAGCCCCCGCAATATTGCAGTGGCGGACAAGCTCAATGCGGCCGGCTTCGCCACCCTTCTCTTCGACTTGCTGACGCCAGCCGAGGCGAACGACCGCCGCAACGTCTTCGATATCCCGCTTCTTGCGGACCGCGTGGTGGAGGGCGTGCTTTATGTCAGCGGCGAGCCCGATATCGCGGATCTGCCGCTTGGTCTATTCGGCGCAAGCACCGGCGCGGCCGCCGCGCTCGTCGCCGCCGCGGAACTCGGCGACCGCGTCGGCGCCGTCGTCTCGCGCGGCGGGCGGCCGGATATGGCAGGGCCGCACCTCCCGGCCGTCATATCCCCCACGATGCTGATAGTCGGCGGCGAGGACCATCATGTTCTCGGCCTGAACCACAAAGCCCTCGCATCCCTGACATGCGAAAAGCTCCTGAAGGTGATCGACGGTGCGGGCCACCTCTTCGAGGAGCCGGGTGCGCTGGAGAAAGTGACGGAAATTGCAAGCGCGTGGTTCCAGCATTATCTCGTCCCGGCCGAAAGCGTGCCGGTTCCCGCCGCACGCGTGGAGCAACCGGCCGCCCCGATGTCGCCTCAGGCGGTTCTCGACGCGCTTGGCAAGGCCGCAGAGCCATTGCCGGGCCTTGACGATCCGGCGTTCGCACAGGCTTTCGACCGCTTCGGTTCATCAAGGGTCGTTCTGCTGGGAGAGGCCTCGCATGGCACCTCCGAATTCTATCGTGCCCGCGCTGCAATCACCCGCCGGCTGATCGAACATCATGGCTTCACGATCGTGGCGGTCGAAGCGGACTGGCCCGACGCCGCGGTGATCGACCGTCACATACGCCTGATGCCTGCCGAACAAGCGCCGCAGCAGGCTTTCACCCGCTTCCCGGCCTGGATGTGGCGCAATCGGGATGTTGATGCGTTCATCGGCTTCCTGCGCCGCCATAACGAGACAAGGGCGCCGGAAGCGCGGGTCAGCTTCCGCGGTCTGGATATCTATAGCATGACCACCTCGATCTCCGCCGTCGTTCGATATCTGGAGCGCGTGGACCCGGCCGCCGCCGCCGAAGCGCGGCTCCGCTATGCCTGCTTTGCCCCGTGGTCACGAGAACTGGCGGCCTATGGCCGCGCCTCTTTGAGCAAGGGTTATGCCCTTTGCGAGCTTCCCGTTACGCGCATCCTCGTCGATCTTCTGCAAAGGCGGATGGAATACGCGGCCAGGGATGGCGCTGAATTCTTCGATGCCGAGCAGAATGCCCGGGTGGTGGCCAATGCCGAGCGCTACTACCGGGTGATGTATTACGGCGCGCACGAGTCCTGGAACCTGCGCGATCGGCACATGTTCGACACGCTCCAGCGCATACTCGAACGAGCCGGACCGGAAGGAAAAGCGGTCGTGTGGGCACATAATTCACATATAGGCGACGCCCGTTTCACCGACATGGGCGCGGAGCGCGGCGAAATCAATCTCGGCCAGCTCGTTCGCCAGAAGTACGGCTCCAGGGCGGCTCTGATCGGTTTCGGCACCGACGCGGGCACGGTCGCCGCCGCATCGGAATGGGACGCGCCGATGGAAATCAAACCGGTTCGTCCTTCCCGGCCGGACAGCTATGAGGCGTTGTGTCATCAGCTGGGCCAGGAACGTTTCCTGCTGGATCTCGGCGATCGCCTCGACGCGAACCTTCGCAAGGCTCTGTCCCAGCCGCGGCTGGAGCGCTACATCGGCGTTATCTACAGGCCGGAAACCGAACGCTGGAGCCATTACTCCTTCGCGTCTCTTCCCGATCAGTACGACGCGTTCGTCTGGTTCGACCAGACCCGGGCCATCGTCCCCGTCCCCGCGCCCGTAACGATCGGCGAGGACGAGACATATCCCTTCGGTTTATGACGAATATGCGCCAGCACGCCCCGCAAGGATCCGGCCGTGCCGATGGTTGAGCGCGAGACAGGCAGGAATAGCTGAAGGACCGGTGTCGGGAAAAATCGCTTCGGGCGGCCGGCGGGTGTCTCCCGTATCGTCGGCGCTCCGGCAACTGAAAGACACATCCGAAGCGCATGGTTCCGTGCCGGTTGCATCGTGAGGCAAAATGATCGCCGCCGGCCAGGCAGACAGACCCGCTTCAGGCGTATCGCCGGAATGTTGCGCCCGCGGCCCGAAGGATTATGATATATATAAGGTGTATCAATTTCGGTGATCGTCAGGAGGCATTGGATGCCAAATGATCCCAAAATCCCGGCCGCGGGCCAAAACCGCCTGCCACCAGACCCGAATTCCGCTGATATGGATGACGATGCGGAATGGGACGATGTCTCGGAAGCCTCATGGGAATCGTTTCCCGCCAGCGATCCTCCCGCATGGATCAACCGGGTGCATGATAGTGCATCGGCAGGTGACGGGCAGGAACGTGCGGACACGGCGGACGGTCAGGGCAAATGACGATTTTGCTCCGCATCATCCCCGCCCGCCCGGCTTTCACCTGGCCTTCGAGCGCCGCACACGCGCTGTGTGCGGCGTTGCTTGGCCGCGCGCCGATCGATGATCCGCAAAGGGGCCGCCGCGCCCCGTTCCGGAGGCGATCGCCATGATACGGGTGGACAGCATGCTGCCGGCAATTCGCCAGCGCCGGCTGGTCATCGGCCACGACCGGCAACTCATGGAGGCGGCCGCGCTTCTGTCGGACGACGCGAGATACATGGCCGTCATATGCGATGCCGGCGGCAGGATGATCGGCGTCGTCACGCGGACCGATATCGTGCGCCAGATCCGGCACTGCCAGGGATGCGCCTGCACGACCTTGTGCCGCGACGTGATGACGAAAGAGGTCATCTCCTGTGTGCCGGACCAGCGGCTGGAAGACGTCTGGTCGTCCATGAAGCACAACAGGTTGCGGTGCGTCCCGGTCGTCGATGCCGAACGCCGGCCGCTCGGGCTCCTTTTTGCATCGGACGCCCTGGAGGCGCTGTTGTCGGAAGTCGAATACGAGGAAGAGCTTCTCAAGGACTATGTCATGTGCGTCGGCTACCGCTGAGCCGTCCGCGGCCTCGTCCCGTCAGCCGAATGCCGAGATCCTGATCACGGCCAGGATTGCAACGATCGCGGCGCCATAGGCCGTCCCGGTATTGATCATCAACAGAAACGGCTTGAGGACGGGGCGATGAACGTAATCCTCGATGACGACCTGGGCGCCCAGCCGCATGTGAACGGCAAAATTAACGATGGCCATGACCATCAGCACGGCCACGACCGGATTTGCCACCAGAAGGCGCGCGGACGCATAATTGGCGCCGGCCAGCTTCCAGAAAACGATCATCAGTGCCGCCGCGAGAGGCAGGCCGAGGAGGGAAGTCACGCGCTGCCTCCAGAACGTTTCCGTCCCGCTCCCCGCGGCACCCGGGCCGCGCGCGCGAGCCAATCCCGGGCGCATCGATTTCATGATGGATGCCCTCCGGTCCAAAGCAGCGTAATCCAGAACAGGCTTGCGCAAACCAGTGAAGCGATGAGCGTCGCCCGGGTCAGATATTCGCGCCAGGGATAGGTGTGGGCGATGCTCAGGTCCCAGATCAGGTGACGCACGCCGCCGAACGCATGGTGAAGAATGGCCCAGGTAAATGCGATAAGGATCGGCAATCCGACCCAGGATGTGAAGACCTGCTGCATCGCCGCATGGGCCTGGGGTCCGGCGGCCAGAGCCGCGAGCCATGCCGCCATTCCGATAAAACCGGCATATAGGGCGATACCGGTCGCCCGATGCATGATCGACATGGTCATGGTCAGGGTCGGACGGTAGGTTTGCAGGTCCGGCGCCAGCGGCCGGGGGTGTCGTCGTTCTTCCCGCTTTTCCATGGCATGAAACCTATTGCTGGCGGGCCACGAGCATCGCCTTGATTTTGGCGATCGCCTTCGCCGGCTCGAGGCCCTTGGGGCATGTCTTGGTGCAATTCATGATGGTGTGGCACCGGTAGAGGCGAAACGGGTCTTCCAGGTCGTCCAAACGTTCTCCCGTCGCTTCGTCGCGGCTGTCGACGAGCCATCGATAGGCGTTCAGCAAGACTGCCGGCCCAAGATAGCGGTCGCCGTTCCACCAATAGCTGGGGCACCCGCCCGTACAGGAAAAGCACAGGATGCATTCGTAAAAGCCGTCCAGTTCGGCCCGCTCTTCGGGCGATTGCAGGCGCTCGCGCTCCGGCTCGGGTCCTTCTGTCCGAAGCCATGGCTGGATCAGCCTGTGCTGGTCGAACAGGCGGGATTGGTCGATGACAAGATCCTTGACGACACGCATGTGGCTGAGCGGAAACACACGGATCGGCCCGTCGATGTCGTCCATCGCCTGCGTGCAGGCCAACCAGTTCCTGCCGCCGATATTCATGCTGCACGACCCGCACACGCCTTCGCGGCAGGAGCGGCGGAATGTCAATGTCGGATCGATCTCGTTCTTGATCTTGATGAGGGCGTCGAGAACCATCGGCCCGCAATCGTTCTGGTCGATGTGATAGACATCGAGCCGCGGGCCACTGTGCGCATCGGGATCGTAACGATAGATTTCCAGCGTGCGGATCGCGCCTTTTGTATTTGCTGCTGGCCATATGCGCCCGCGAGCGATCCTGGAACCAGCCTCGACGCCCCAATTCAGCGGCAGGAAGGATTTCATGCAGAACCTCCAAGCGTGGCGATTGCGGTCCGGCCATAAGATGCATTCACCGTAATTCTTTTCAGCGGCGAAATGAAGCCTGCACGGCTGGATCTCGGCCCCCCTTGTCGCCAGACAGCAAGGCGTCACCGCCCGAACAAGTTCGGGATACTGCTATATCTATTTGTTTTAGCTGCATTTATGCCACGCCAAGTGATTCCACTTGACTGCAAAATGCTCTCCTGTCGCGCAAAGCGATTGCCGATTGCGTCGAGCATCGAGATGCGCACCCCGAAGCCCGCACAGGCCCTGGTTCTGTCCCTTCCTGCCGGCAAGCGCATGAGCGCGGCCGCCCGTCGGCTGGATGTGCGCAGGCGCACCTGGAGCGTTTCCAGGAAAAGTGGAAACATTTTTCCGGTTCGGGAACGCGACAAAGCAAAGACCTGGAGCCGGGCGGCGCAGATCGTGGATCGTACGGGAACGTCCTTCCGGCAGGAACGTTCTTCCTGCGGTTTTGCATCCGGACGTGACAGGAGAAGACGATGACGAAATATTCCATCGGCGACCATGTGAGCTGGAACTCGGAGGCCGGGCGGGTCAGCGGCAGGATCATCAGGGTTCATCGTGAAGACTTCGACTATAAGGGGCACCGGCATCATGCGTCGAAGGACGATCCGCAATATGAGATCAAGAGCGACAAGACCGATCACGTCGCCGCGCACAAGGAAAGCGCGCTGACGAAGATCAGCTGATGGCGGCGCGGTTCACCACCATCGGTCACTCCACCCGCAGCCTCGATGAATTCCTCTCCATGCTGCGCGCGGCTGAGGCCGACCTGCTGGTCGACGTGCGCTCCTTTCCCCGTTCGCGAACCAACCCCGTCTTCAATATCGACCGGCTGCCGGACGAGCTCGCGAAGGTGCAGATCGGCTATTGTCATTGTCCTGCCCTGGGCGGACGGCGGCCGGGACAGGCCGGCGTCGATGGAACCCTCAACGCCTTGTGGCGGGTGCAGGCCTTTCACAATTACGCGGATTACGCGCTGGGCCCGGAATTTACCGCCGCCTTTGAAAAACTGCTTCGCCTCGGCCGCAACCGCCGCCCGGCCCTGATGTGCTCGGAAGCCGTCTGGTGGCGATGCCATCGCCGCATCATCACCGACTATCTGTTGTTGAACGGCCGCGCCGTCGATCATCTGATGGGTCCCGGCCACACCGAACACGCCGCGCCCACGCCCGGCGCATGGCGGGCCGAGGACGGGAAGATCGTCTATCCGGCCATCCCCGACGGCTGGGACAAGGCGGCAACACCGTGATCGACGAGAACCACGCCAAAGCAAAATGACGATTATCCGGAGGCGCCGCCAGAATAAGCGGATGGACGAAGGCTGCTTTACAGCGCTCTTTTTTCAATTCGCTGGCAGCATGAAATGCAAGGAAGAAAACACCCCGGGACCCCTGCCCGGGCAGCCAACGCGGTAAACAAATCTCGACATCCTTGAGCATTATCCGCGCTTGCCGGAGGAAGCCCGCATCTGCATCGCGAACCAGGCCCTCCGAAAGGATGCTGTTCAGCGGGCGGCCTGGAGCCGTTCATGGTTCCACGGAATCGCCGAACGGCTCCAGGTCTTTGTCTTGACGCGTTTGCGAACCGGAAAAGTGTTTCCCCTTTTCCTGGAAACGCTCTAGCTGTGGAGTTTCAGGAGGTTGTCCATTCGGGCCTGATCGAGGAGACTGGAGTTACCACGTTTCAGATTCGCCGGAGGGTCCGAATGAACATCCATAGGAATGCCCGTCTTACGCTGCTGCGTTGAGAGGAGATGGCGCTGTCGGTCCTGGAAGGCAACCTTTCCCAAGCCCAGGCGGCATCGCGATACGCGGTGACGGCGAAGGTGGTGAAGCGGTGGGTCGAGCGCTACAGGGCCGAGGGCCGTGCCGGCATGGCAGACCGCTCGTCGCGGCCACGACGTAGCCCGAACGGAACCGGGCCGGCTATCGTCGAACGG
>JAZIHP010000129.1:0-8234 GCA_036678505.1 Alphaproteobacteria bacterium | reverse complement strand
CGGAGGCGACCGGAAAGAAGATGATGAGCGCCGTCATCACCACCTTGGAGGTCATGCCGAAGCCGAACCACAGCACCAGCAGCGGCGCGATGACGAACACGGGAAATGCCTGCAGGACCAGAACGACGGGCCAAATCGCGCGGCCAAGGCGCGGGAAACTGGCGATGGCAAGCGCGGTCGCCGCGCCGGCCAGCGCGCCGGCGAGGAAACCGGCCGCGATCTCGGTCAGGGTCACCAGCGCATTGCCGAAAAGGTAGCGCGGCTGCCGCTGAAAAGCGGCGGCCACTTCCAGCGGCGCCGGCAGGATGTAGCGGGGCGGGGCGAAGGCCGTGACGATCGCCTGCCATGAGGCGATCAGCACCAGTGCGGTGCGCATGGCCGCCAGAACAGCCTGCATGCCGCTGTCCCCTACGGAAGGAAACGTGTCGGCGGGCGGAATTCGTATCGATATTGCATGGCGATCTCCCGACTTGTCATCATGGAGATCCAGGTGTGCGAAGAATTGGCAGGATTGCCCGAAGGCCCTTGTTCCGTTCCTACGCCGGCATAACCCGGATCAGGTTCAAGGGTCCGGCTCACTGCCATCTCAGCGCCGTGCGGCGCCCCCCTCGGAATGAAGCCATCTATGTTTCAAGCGCCCGGTTCTGTCAAGCGACGTGGCCGGCCGCCATGCGTGGCCAACGACCGCTGCATGGCGCCCGAACTGACGCCGGATCGGGAGTTCGCGCTGGCCGC
The DNA here is from genome assembly GCA_036678505.1 of Alphaproteobacteria bacterium. Taxonomy (GTDB): domain Bacteria; phylum Pseudomonadota; class Alphaproteobacteria; order Rhizobiales; family Rhizobiaceae; genus Mesorhizobium. The sequence continues at coordinate 7,499 of JAZIHP010000129.1, read as the reverse complement.
CGCCACAAAAAGCCCGCCGCCGGATTTTACCGGCGGCGGGCGCGCATTTTCAGATCCGGTCCATGATCATCGGGCCGGCCGCTTCACGATCGTCAGGCTTCGATTTCCAGTTCGCCAAGCGGCCTGGAGCAGCAGGCAAGGATAAAACCTTCGGCGATCTCGTCATCGAGAATGCCGCCATTGTGGTTCATTTCCACCTCGCCGGAAATCTTCTTCACCTTGCAGGTGCCGCACAGGCCGAACTCGCAGGCGGCGGAAATGCGCACGCCGCTGGCGCGCGCCGCCTGCAGAACGGTCTGGCCGGGCAGGCATTCGCCGTCCACCTGCGACAGGCTGAAATGCACGGCCACGACGTCCTGAACCGGGGCCGCTTCCTCGGCGGCTTCCGCCTGCGCCTCGGCGAAAGGCGAGGAGACCGGTTCCGCCGGCGGCGCGCCGAAACTCTCCTGATGATAGAAGGCCATGTCGAAGCCGGCGCTTTGCAGCATCTCGCGCACGGCCCGCATATAGGGCTCGGGCCCGCAGCAGAACACTTCGCGCTCATGGAAATCGGGTGCGAGCAAGGGCAGACGCACCGCATCAACGCGCCCGATATGGCCGGACCATCCTTCGCGTGGCGAGCGCTCTTCCACGATGAAGGCCAGCGACAGGCCGGGCATCCGCGAATTCAGCAGCTCCAGTTCCTTGCGGAAGATAATGTCTTCCGGCCGCCGCGCGCAGTTGACGAAGGTGACGTCGGTGCCCGGCGCGCAGTCGCTCAGCCAGCGCAGCATCGACATCATCGGCGTGATGCCGGAGCCCGCCGACAAAAAGAGGTATTTCGCGCCGGGATGGGTGTGATGCGAAAAATCGCCGCCCGGCCCATAGGCCTTGAGCCGCGCGCCGACGCCCAGATGGTCGAACATCCAGCGCGTGCCGATGCTGTCAGGCTGGGCCTTGACCGTGACCGAGATGGAAAACGGCCGCGATGGCGACGACGACAGCGTATAGGTGCGCAGGATCGGCTCGTCGCCGGCCGGCAGTTCGAGCGTGATGAACTGGCCCGGCATGTAGCGGAACCATGTCTGGGCATCCGAGCGGAAGGTGAAGGTCTTCACCTGCGGCGCCTCGTCGGTGACGCCGATCACCTCCAGAACCTGAAAGCGATCGTTCCACGGCGCCATCTCGTCGAGATGGCGGTAGAGGCCCGGATCGGTCATGAGGTTCACCGTCCCCTCCTTCAGGCGACGTTCTTCAGGCGCGAATTTTCGTCACCCGCCAGTCGCGGTTCGAGGAAATCCGCATACCACTGGACGAACTGGATGGTCCCGCCCTCATGCAGTTCCGAATAGGGGCCGGGCTCATAGGCGGGCGAACGGATGCCGAAAGCGTTTTCCTCCACGATGCGGCGGTCCTGCTCGTTGGTCTCCATCCACACATGGGCGAGCTCGTGCGGGTCGTAGTCGACGCCTTCGACCGCATCCTTGTGCACCAGCCATTTGGTGGTGAGCATGGTTTCTTCCGGGCCGAGCGGCAGGACGCGGAAGGTCACCGCATGGTCGATCAGGACGTGGTTCCATGTCGTGGGATAGTGGTAGAGCATCAGGCTGCCGATGCGGTCGGCATCGACCTGATCCGACAGATTGCGCTTCACCGCCGCCTTGCCGGTCATGGTGTAGCTGACGGAATCGCGCAGGAGCGGCGTGCGGGTGGCCCGGTACTGGCCATCGGGGCTGATGTGGAAGCGGGCCGGCAGGCCGGCGGCTTCGCATTTGGCCCAGTGGGCGATCATTTCCGGATCGCTCTCGACATCGTTGACGCCGGTGACGTTCGGGGCCTCCGGGAAGGTCTTGCACAGTTCGGGATGATTGCTCGCGCAGTGATAGCATTCGCGGTTGTTTTCCCAGACCAGCTTCCAGTTGCCCTTCTCAACCGTGGTCGTCTCGAAGGCGACCTTGGCGTCGGTGAGGCGGTGCGGATTGAAATACGGGTCCATCATGGCGCGCAAGGGCGCGAAATCGGCCGGCTGGTCGGCCAGGCAGATGAAGATGTAGCCGCCGGTCGTCTCGCAGGCGACGGGCTTCAGCGAGTGGGCGCCGGGATCGAAATCGTCTGCCATCTGGCGCGCGAACAGGAGCTTGCCGTCGAGATCGTAGGTCCACTGGTGATAGGGGCACACCAGCCGCGCCTGCGTGCCTTTCGCCGTGGTGCACACGCGGCTGCCGCGGTGGCGGCAGGAATTGTGAAAGGCGCGGATTTTCCCCTCGCGGTCGCGCACGATCACCACCGGATAGTCGCCGATCTGCACGGTAAGGAAGCTGCCCGGCCTGGGCAGCTCGCAATCATGGCCGACGAACAGCCAGTCGCGATACCAGATCAGTTCCAGATCCAGCTTGTAGAAATCGGGGTCGGTATAGAAGGGCTGCTCCAGCGCATGGCCCGGCTTGCGGGTGCGGATGAGCTCAAGCATTCTCGTACGGGCGTCCATGTCCTGTCCTCGCCAAAGGACTGAACTTGGTGGTGATTTGGGGAAGGAACGGCGCTCCGTTCCGGGCGCCCCGCCGTTCGCTCCTTGACCGCCCACCGCGATCAGTCGAAACCACTGAACCTTCGGTCTGACCTGCCCTTGTCATATGCCGTGGGAAGCAGGTCCAGCCTTGGGATACAGCGATCTAAACATCATTCTCTGGCGCGGGGACATGCGAAAACGACATCGCCTCGTCGCAGGACGACAGGCGATGCCGCCCCCGAAACCGGCTCCCCCTTTCGGGCGGCATGCTTCAGTCCCAGGCGAGCGCGCCGCCGTTCTGATATTCGATGACGCGGGTCTCGAAGAAATTCTTCTCTTTCTTCAGGTCCATGGCCTCGCTCATCCACGGGAACGGATTTTCGGCCTCCGAAAACACCGGGGCGAGGCCGAGCTGGGCGCAGCGGCGGTTGGCGATGAAGTGCATGTACTGCCCGCACAGCGCCGCATTGAGACCGAGAAAGCCGCGCGGCATCGTATCGCGGCCATAGGCGGCTTCCAGTTCGGCGGCGTCGAGGATCATGCCGCGCACCTCGTCCTGGAACGCCTTCGTCCACAGATGCGGGTTTTCCAGCCTGATCTGGTTGATGACGTCGATGCCGAAGTTCAGATGGATGCTCTCGTCGCGCAGGATGTACTGATACTGCTCGGCGATGCCGACCATCTTGTTGCGGCGCCCGAGCGACAGGATCTGCGCGAAGCCGGTGTAGAACCACATGCCCTCGAAGACGACGTAGAAGGCGACCAGATCGCGCAGGAACGACTGGTCGGCTTCCGGCGAGCCGGTCTTGAAATCGGGATTGTCGAGGTTTTGCGTGTGCCTGAGCGCCCATGCCGCCTTGTCGGTGATCGACGGCACCTCGCGGTACATGTTGAACAGCTCGCCTTCGTCGAGGGCCAGGCTTTCCACGATGTACTGGAAAGTGTGGGTGTGGACCGCCTCCTCGAAGGCCTGACGCAGCAGATACTGGCGGCATTCGGGGTTGGTGAGGTGGCGATAGATGGCCAGCACGATGTTGTTGGCGACCAGCGATTCGGATGCGGCGAAGAAGCCGAGATTGCGCTTGAGCATGCGCCGCTCATCCTCGGTCAGCCCGTCGGTGGACTTCCACAGCGCGATGTCGGCCTGCATGGAAACCTCGGTCGGCATCCAGTGATTGTTGCAGCCGGCGAGATATTTTTCCCACGCCCAGCGGTATTTCAGCGGCAGGAGCTGGTTCACGTCGGCGCGCGCATTGATCATGCGCTTTTCATCGACGCTCACGCGCGCAGCGCCACGCTCGATTTCACCGAGGCCGGTGGCGTCGCCGGCAGGCGCATCCTTGCCCGGCAGCGGGATGGAAGGGTTGTTTTCGGGTTCGGACCAGTCGAGCATCTTGTTTCTCCGGAAAGGCTTGGCGCACCCCGTTCCTGACACTTCAGGCGTCGGCATAGGCCGGTCGGGATCGCATGAATGGTGAAGCACGCAATGGGGTCGCATCACCCCGTCCCGTCCTGTCGGCTTTATCTTCCCCGGCCGGGGAGGGCAGCGGCCGGCTTACTGGCAGGCTTCGCAGCCGGGATCGTCGATGGCGCAGGCCTTGCCCCATGCCGCATCCGGGTCGACCACGATCGGGGTGGCGGCTTGCGCAGCCGCCGCGCTTGCCGGCGAGACGGCGTTGAGCTTGCCGTCGGTGCCCCTGAGCGTCGATTTTTCGACATGGGTGGCCGAGCGCGAACGCAGATAATAGGTGGTCTTGAGGCCCTTCTTCCAGGCGAAGCGGTAAAGCTCGTCCAGCTTCTTGCCGCTCGGATTGGCGAGGTAGAGGTTGAGCGACTGGGCCTGGTCGATCCATTTCTGGCGGCGCGAGGCCGCCTCGATCAGCCATGAGGGGTCGATCTCGAAGGCGGTTGCGTAGAGCGCCTTGAGGTCGTCGGGGATGCGGTCGATCTGGCCCACCGATCCGTCGAAATACTTCATGTCGGAGACCATCACCTCGTCCCACAGGCCGCGCGCCTTGAGGTCATGGACGAGCTTCGCGTTCATCACGGTGAAGTCGCCCGACATGTTCGATTTGACGAACAGGTTCTGGTAGGCCGGCTCGATCGACTGCGCCACGCCGCAAATGTTGGAAATCGTCGCCGTCGGCGCGATCGCCATGGTGTTGGAGTTGCGCATGCCGGTTTTCTGCACGCGCGAGCGCAGGCTCGCCCAGTCGAGCGTCGAGGCGGAATCCATGTCCACGCCGGGGCGCGCTTCCTCCAGCAGCCCGATGGAGTCGATGGGCAGGATGCCCTTCGACCATAGCGAGCCCTCGAAGCTCGGATAGCGGCCGCGCTCGGCGGCGAGATCCACCGAAGCGGAGATCGCGTGGTAGCTGATCGCTTCCATCGAGCGGTCGGCGAATTGGACGGCCCCTTCCGAAGCATAGGGAATGCGCATCGCCTGAAGCGCGTCCTGGAAGCCCATCAGGCCGAGGCCGACCGGTCGATGGCGCAGGTTCGAGGCGCGCGCTTCGGGGATGGTGTAGAAATTGATATCGATGACGTTGTCGAGCATGCGCATCGCCGTGCCCACCGTCCGGGCGAGGCGGTCGAGGTCGAGACCCTGTTCCGAAACGTGATTGGCGAGGTTGATCGAACCCAGATTGCAGACGGCCACCTCGTCCTTCGACGTGTTGAGGGTGATTTCCGTGCACAGGTTGGAGGAATGCACCACCCCGGCATGATTTTGCGGCGAGCGGATGTTGCACGGGTCCTTGAACGTGATCCACGGATGCCCGGTCTCGAACAGCATGGTCAGCATCTTGCGCCACAGGTCGAGCGCGCGGACCTTGCGCCAGACCCGCAGTTCGCCGGTAGCGGCCTTTTCCTCATAGGCTTCATAGGCGCTGCGGAAGGCGGTGCCGTAGAGGTCGTGCAGGTGCAAAACCTCGTCGGGCGAGAACAGCGTCCACTCGCCATCGGCCTCGACGCGCTCCATGAACAGGTCCGGCACCCAGTTGGCCGTGTTCATGTCGTGGGTGCGGCGGCGGTCGTCGCCGGTGTTCTTGCGCAGGTCGAGGAATTCCTCGATATCGACATGCCACGTTTCCAGATAGGCGCAGACCGCGCCCTTGCGCTTGCCGCCCTGATTAACGGCGATGGCGGTGTCGTTGGCCACCTTCAGGAACGGCACGATGCCCTGGCTTTCGCCATTGGTGCCCCTGATGCGGGCGCCGAGGCCCCGCACCGGGGTCCAGTCGTTCCCCAGCCCGCCGGAGTATTTTGCAAGAAGCGCATTGTCCCTGATGCCCTTGAAGATGGCGTCGAGGTCGTCGCCGATGGTGGTCAGGAAACAGGACGAAAGCTGTGGCCTCGGCGTGCCCGAATTGAACAGGGTCGGCGTCGAGCACATGAAGTCGAAGGACGACAACAGGTTGTAGAACTCGATGGCGCGCGCCTCGCGGTCGATCTCGCGGGCGGCGAGGCCCATGGCGACGCGCATGAAGAACGCCTGCGGCAGCTCGAAGCGTTTTCCTCGCCTGTGCAGGAAATAGCGGTCGTAAAGCGTTTGCAGGCCCAGATACTGGAAGTTCAGGTCGCGTTCGGCCTTGAGAGCAGCACCGATGCGCTTGAGATCGAAGCGGCCAAGTTCGGGATCGATCAGCTCGGCCTCGATGCCGGTGCGGATGAATTGCGGGAAATAGATGGCATAGCGCTCAGTCATGTCGGCCTGCGTGGCCTGCTGGGGACCGCCGGTCACGAAGCTCAGCGCCTCGCGGCGAAGCCGGTCGAGCAGCAGGCGAGCGGAAACGAAGCTGTAATTGGGCTCGGTCTCGACCAGCGTGCGCGCGGCGAGGATCGGCGCCAGCGACAACTCGTCCTCGGTGATGCCGTCATAGAGATTGCGCAGCGCTTCGTTAAGGATCGGCTGCGGGGAGACAGCCGCAAGCCCTTCGCAGGCTTCCTCGACGATGCGGCGGAAGCGGGCCGCGTCCAGCGGGGCCTTTTCGCCACTGGCGCGGGTAACGTGGAGCGATGGCGCGGCGGTCTCGGGAGCGGCGGCCCTGGCGGTCGCGCGCTCGCGGGCGCGCGCCTCGCGATAGAGCACATAGGCGCGGGCGACCTTATGATGCTCCGAGCGCATCAGCGCCAGTTCCACCTGGTCCTGCACGTCCTCGATATGGAAGGTGCGGCCCTCGCCGATGCGCCGCGTGAGGTTGCCCACGGCCTGCCCGGTCAGATCCTCGACCACATCGTGCACGCGGCGCGAGCCGGCCGCCACCGAACCCTCCACGGTCAGAAACGCCTTCGTCAGCGCTATGGCGATCTTGGTCGGATCGAAAGTGGTGACTGAGCCGGTGCGGCGGATGATGCGATAGCCGGGCTCATTTAGAGCGTTTCCAGGAAAAGTGGAAACACTTGTCCGGTTCGGAAACGCGTCGAGACAAAGACTTGGAGCCGTTCGTCGATTCCGTGAAACCATGAACGGCTGTGGGGCGCGTGCTTCGGTTTCGATGGAAGGTGGAACCTTGTCGGTCCCGTTCGTCTGGAGTGCAGTGGTCGCCGGCATCTTGTCCCCGTGGCGCTGTGGACGGGGAAACAGATGGCAACGCATGCCCGGTTGCGTGGCTCAGGCCATGCGGGCAGGCGCACCTCCGGGACACCCCGCCCGAGTTTCGTGCATTGTCACGGCAGGTCTCCTGGCTCACGGCTCATCGTCGCTGTCCGGCCTTCCCGGTGCCTGAAGCGCACCAGTGACACGAAAAGAGACAGCGGCTCACCGTTTACAGTTGCGGGGGCAGCGTTGGATTCCCTTTTTGAAAGGCACCAACTTCCCTCTTAGCCCGTCGGAACCAGATCCGGCCCGAAAGCCGGCTCCGATCTGAAAGGAACCATGACGGCTACATCTGGTAGCAGACGCCGATCTGGTGTCAACAGGTTGATGTCGAATTTGATGGATCAGTCTGTTTTATGCCCATGATCCAGAAGCTGCCCGTGCACAAGGCTCTCATCGAGGGCGGGGTAAGCA
>JAZIHP010000128.1:0-8375 GCA_036678505.1 Alphaproteobacteria bacterium | reverse complement strand
GGGGCAGGGGCAGGGGCATGACCGTCATGCCCACGGTGATGGCCGCCATCACCACGCCCATGAAGGTTCGGAACCCGTGGCGTGCAAGGGAGCCGCATGATGGAAGCGCTCCACCAGTTCCTGATCGCGCCGTTCACCGAATTCGCCTTCATGCAGCGCGGGCTGCTGGGCGCGGTGCTGCTGTCGCTCAGCGCCTGCCCGATCGGCGTGTTCCTGATGCTGCGGCGCATGAGCCTGGCCGGCGACGCCATGGCGCACGCCATCCTGCCGGGCGCTGCCGCCGGCTTCCTGCTCTATGGCTTGCAGATCGTGCCGATGACCATCGGCGGGTTGCTCGCCGGCGTCATCGTCGCGCTGGGCGCGGGAGCGGTCTCGCGGCTGACCATCCAGAAGGAAGACGCCTCGATGGCCGCCTTCTATCTGATATCGCTGGCGCTCGGCGTCACCATGGTGTCGCTGCGCGGCTCCAGCGTCGATCTGATGCATGTGCTGTTCGGCACAGTGCTCGCCCTCAACGATGACGCGCTGGCGTTGATCGGCAGCATCGCCGTCGTCACGCTCGCATTGCTTGGCCTGTTCTGGCGCGCCCTGGTGGCGGAATGCCTCGACCCGCTGTTCCTGCGCTCGGTGTCGAAGCTCGGCTCGCCCGTGCATTTCATCTTTCTGGGGCTGGTCGTGCTCAATCTGGTGGCCGGTTTCCAGGCGCTCGGCACGCTCTTGTCGGTCGGGCTGATGGTGCTGCCGGCGGCTGCCGCGCGCTTCTGGACCCAGCGCGTCGGAACCATGGCGATGCTGGCCGTGGCCTTCGGCATCGTCTCCTCGGTGAGCGGCCTGCTGCTCTCCTATCATGCCGCGCTGCCTTCCGGCCCGGCGATCATCCTTTCCACCGGCTGCCTCTATTTCGTGTCGGTGCTGCTCGGCACGCGCGGCGTGCTGGCAACCCGCCGGCCGCGCCCCGCCCACCGGATCGCCTGAAAACAGGACAAGCTGCGAATGAAATTCCTCAAAAAGCTCGCCTCGACGCTGATTGTTATAACATTAACCTCTCCCGCATCCGCGGCGGAAAAGCTGAATGTCATCGCCAGCTTCTCCATTCTGGGCGACTTCGCCCAGAAGGTGGGCGGCGACCGCATCGAACTGCGCACCATCGTCGGTCCGGGCAGCGACCCGCATGTCTATGAACCGAAGCCCGCCGATGTCATCGCCGTCGCCAGGGCAGACGTGGTGCTGGTCAACGGCCTCATGTTCGAAGGCTTCCTCCAGCGCCTGATCGAGGCGAGCGGCACTTCGGCCGTGGTGGTGGAAGCCAGCCGGGGCGCTGAAATCCTCAACGATCCGGCGGGCGGGCACTATCACCATGCCGGCGGCAAGGCGGTGTTCCACGAAGCCCTGCTCGATCCGCATGCCTGGCAGTCCGTGGCCAACGCCAAAGTCTATGTCAGGAACATAGCCGATGCGTTCTGCAAGGCAGACGCCGAAGGTTGCGCCACCTACCGGGCGAACGCCGGGGCCTATGACGGCCAACTCGACGCGCTCGACAAGGAGATCCGCGACACGGTCGCCGCGATCCCGCAGGATCGGCGCGTCTTCGTTGTCGCCCACAATGCCTTCCGCTACTTCGAGCACGCCTATGGCGTCACTTTCCTCGCGCCGAAGGGCGTTTCCACCGATGCGGAAGCCTCGGCCGCCGATATGGCGGGCGTGGTGCGCGAGATCGCCGGCAAGCGCGCGGTGGCGGTGTTCGGGGAGAATATTTCCAACTCCCGGCTCGCGGAGCAGATCGCTTCCGAAGCCGGACTGAAGCTCGGCGGAACGCTCTATTCCGACGCGCTTTCCAAAGAAGACGGCCCGGCCGCGACCTATGCGGACATGATGCGCCGGAACCTCGCAACCATCGGGGATGCGGCCGGCCGCTGACTTGAAAACCGGCCTCGCCCGCAAGGCCGGCCCTTGCCTGAAACGCCGGCCAGCCCGATTTTCGCAGCACAGGCGACGCACCCGGATTGCGTTCATTTTCCGCAATTTTGTAATGTAATAACATCATGGGACATGATATGAGAAAATTTTTCTGCGCGGCCCAGGCGGCCCAGGCGGCGCTGGTGCTGCTGAGAGCCTGCCTGTGGGCCGCCCCCGTTCTGGCCGCCCCCGTTTTGGCCAACGAAGACGAGCTGAGCGCATGGCGGCTGTTCGTCTCCGACCATGCCGAACCCGTGGTCGATGTCTTCGATGCGCTCGACGGCGACAAGCTCGCCACCTTCAGGATCAAGGGACCAGCATCGCTCTACCGCACTGAAAGCGGCCAGACCGTGTTTGCCGTGCAGGGCGCGGCCGGCGCCGTCTCGGCCATTTCAACCGGCATGATTTTCCATGACCATGGCGATCATGGCGACATCGACGTGGGCGATCCCGAACTTCTCGACGTCACGCTGGAAGGCTCCAGGCCGGCCCATTTCGTGGAACGCCAGGGCAATGTCGCGCAATGGTTCGACGGCGAGGGCAAGGCCCGCTTCTTCACCGAGAAGGCGGCGCTCGAAGGCAGGCCGCAACTGCGCGAGATCGGTGTCGCCGCCCCCCATCACGGCGTGGCGGTGCCGTTCGACAGCCATGCGGTGATCACCATCCCCGACCCCGAGGATGCCTCCAGGCGCCCGATCGGGGCGCGGCTCGTCGATCTCGACGGCAACCGGATCGGCAAGGACGTCGCCTGCCCCGGGCTGCACGGCTCGGCCGGATCGGGCAGCCTCCATGCGCTTTCCTGCGACACCGGCCTGCTCTTGATCGCGCAGAATGGCGATGTGCCGGAAATCCGGCATTTGCCCTATTCCGACAAGCTGCCCGAGGGCAGCGCCTCGACGCTGATCGGCGGCAAGGGCCTGCAATATTTCGTCGGCAACCATGGTCCCGATCGCATCGTGCTGATCGATCCGTCGGAACAGGACGCCTTCCGCCCGGTGCGGCTTCCCGCGCGCCGCGTTCATTTCGCGGTCGACCCGATCCGGCCGAAATTCGTCTACGTCATCACCGGGGACGGCCAGCTTCATCAGGTGGACGTGCTGACGGGCGAGATCGCGCATTCGCTCAAGCTGACCGAGCCCTATTCCGTGGACGGCCACCGGAGCGATCCGCGTCCGCGCATTGCCGTGGCCGGCGACAAGGTGTTCGTCACCGATCCGCTGAACGGCAAGATTCATATCGTCGAGGCGCAATCCTTCGAAAAGGCCGGCGAGATCACCGTGGAGGGCAAACCGTTCGATATCGTGGCCGTGGGCGGAACCGGCAAGTCGCATGATCGCGAAGGCGGCGGGGCCCATGATCATGAGGAAGGGCACGCGCACAACTGAGGAAAGGCCGGCATCCGCCGGTCGCCGATACCGGCCAATCCTCTCTCCTGCGGAGCCCCCTCTCCTGCGGAGTGGTCAACGGCACGCGCCAGAATTGCCGCCCGCCTCATGCCGGGGCTCGATTTCATGCCCGGCCGCTGGCGCGACCTGCCCGATCCTTTTCCGAAATGGGAGCCGCCTGCGGCCCGGCCGGCGCCCCCGAATGCAACCGGCCCGTGAAAGCTTCACGGTTTGTAAACCATGACTGCCGAAAATACCTGCAAGCGCCGGACCTTGGGGGCCCGGCCGGAATCGCAGGATCAAACACGATGTCAGAGCTGCCCCGGAACCAGTCATCTCCGGCCGCAGGCGCGCCGGATACGCCGGTTCTTCCCCGCCGCCTGCTGCTGCAAGGCATGGGAGCGACCGCGCTGATGGCCGCCAGCGGTTGCAGCACGGCCTCACCGGGCTTCGATGCGCTGAACCTCGACTACGGCTCCACCGGCTCGATCCGGCCCATGCGCCCCTCGATCAGCGTCGACCGGCAGATCACCAGCCCGGACGTGATGTATGCCGGCCTGACCGATGGCGGTTTTTCCGTTCCGGAAGTGCCCTATCAGAAGATCAAGCCGCAGTTCCGCCGCCAGATCGTGGTCGACCCGACCGGCGAGGCGCCCGGCACCATCGTCGTCCACACCAAGGAATGCCTGCTCTATCTGGTGCAGCCGGGCGGCGAGGCGATCCGCTACGGCGTCGGCGTCGGCAAGGCCGGTTTTTCCTGGTCGGGCCGCGCCAATATCCAGTATGGCCGCGAGTGGCCGACCTGGACGCCGCCGCGCGAGATGATCGGCCGCCGGCCGGAACTCGTAAAATGGCAGAACGGCCAGCCGGGCGGGCTCGAAAATCCGCTGGGAGCACGCGCCCTTTACATCTTCCAGAACGGTCAGGATACGCTCTATCGCATCCACGGCTCGCCTGAATGGTGGAGCATCGGCCAGTCCGTATCGTCCGGCTGCGTAAGGCTGATCAATCAGGACATCATCGATCTCTATAACCGCGCCTCGAAGCGCAATCCGGTGGTCGTTGTCTGACCGACCCCTTGAATCGATTGAAAGTGAGGTTGCGCGCCTGTACAAGACACGCAATCGTGCTCCGAGCGGAAATCAAAGCATGCCGCCCGAAAGCGGGAACCGGTTTCGGGGCGACGACAGGCTTAAAGAGCAAGAGCTTGAAGCGCAGGAAGCTGATCCGAAAGATCGCGACGCGCTTTAAAGGGAGGTCAGCATGGCCGGAACTTTCGTCATCGCGCAAGGCGGCGGCCCCACCGCGGTCATCAACCAGACGCTGGCCGGAGCGGTTCTGGAAATTCGCAAGCGCCACACCGGCGCGCGCGTGCTCGGCGCCCTGCATGGCGTGCGCGGCATACGCGACGGCAACTATGTCGACCTCACCGACCTGCCCGAGGCACAATTGCGCCTGATCGCCGGCACCCCCGGCTCGGCTCTGGGCTCCACCCGCGACAAGCCCGATGCCGCCTATTGCGACCTGATCCTTTCGGGGTTGAAGAAGATCGATGCCGAAGCCTTCATCTATATCGGCGGCAACGACACCGCCGGCACCCAGCAGATCCTCAGCGATGCGGCCGGCGGCTCCATCGCCATGGTGCATGCGCCCAAGACCATCGACAACGACCTGGTGGAAAACGACCACACGCCGGGCTTCATCTCGGCGGCCGAATTCGTCGCCGGCGCCTTCCTGTCGGTCGATCTCGATTTCCGCGCCCTGCCCGGCATCTATGTCGGCATTGTCATGGGCCGCCATGCCGGCTTTCTCACCGCCGCTTCCGCGGCGTGGCAGCAGGACGACACGAGCGGACCGCACCTCATCTATGTGCCGGAGCGCGCCTTCGACATTCCACGCTTCATCGACGATGTCCGCTCGGCCTATGACCGTCACGGACGCTGCGTGGTCGCGGTGTCGGAAGGCGTCTCCACGGCCGACGGCAAAGCGCTCGTTGAAAGCCTCGTGCCACCGGAGCGGCTGGAGCGCGACCAGCATGGCAATGTCAAGCTCTCGGGCAGCGACCTGACGGCTGCGCTGGAGCAGGCGCTTGCCGCACACCTGCCCGGCAAGCGCGCAAGGGTGGATGCTTTCGGCTATCTGCCGCGCGGCTATGTCGGGGCGATCAGCCAGACGGATGCGCGCGAAGCCTTCGAGGCCGGCGCCTTCGCGGTGCAGGTCGCAGGCGAAGGCAGCGGCTCGGTTGCGCTTCAGCATGATGGCAGCACGGTCATCGCCAGGGTTCCGCTTGCCGATGTGGCAGGCAAGACGCGGCACATGCCAAAGAATTTCCTGCACGGGGAAGAAAATCGTCTCGCCGAGGCAGGCTACAGCTATCTGAAGCGGCTGGTTCCGATGAAGCACAAGGTCGGACTGCCTTTCGTATAGAGCGTTTCCTGAAAAAACGGAGACACTTTTCCGGTTTGGAAACACGACAGGACAAAGACCCGGAGCCGTTCGGCGATTCCGTGAAATCATGAACGGTTCCGGGCGCGACCACGCATCAGGAACCGCCCACGGCGCAACGGCGCCGCCGCATCACCGGTTCCGCGCGCCGGACTTCCGGTCCGCCGGAAAAATCGAAGCCTTCAGGGTTTTTACCGCCTTGCCTCCTGCCAGCGCCCCGGCGCCATCGGCATGCCGCGCGAGCGCCACGGCTTGCCTGCGTGGCACAAGCAGGCCCTGAGCCAAAGGACCCTGCCGGGAAACGATGCGCGCGAGGAACGGGAGCCGGCTTGACCCGTCTTTCGAAAAACGCGCCGCCATGCCGGAGCTGGCAAGGTGAGCCGCCACCGCCTCCGTCCATCCGCCAGACAGGCGCGCGCCCGGTTGCAGCAGCAGCAGCCAGTCGCCCTTCGCCGCGGCAACCGCATCGGCGATGCTGCCTGGCATCCACACGCAACCTGCATGTTCGGCGACCTGCCGGGTTCCGTCGCCCGAGCCCAGATCGCGAACCAGCACATCGCGCACCAGCCCTTCCACCGCGCCCGGCACCAGCGAAGCCAGTGTGCGGGCGAGAGCTTCCTCGTCGTTGCAGGTCTCGATGATGACGCTGAGCATAAGCGCCTGATAGCCGGGATGCCGCAACAGCGCCAGCTTCATCGCCGCGCTTTCCGTGCCGATCATAAAGTTCTTGCTTTGTTCTCATTTTCCGATAGGAATAATTTCATGAGAACAGCGATTCGACCGGCTCAGCCGACACCATGGGAAAAGGCCATCATGGAACCGATCATGCAGGCGGATGTTGCAGCTTTTGGAACGGGGCGCAGTGAAATGGCCAATGCGGCGATAGAACAGAGCGGTGTGCGCGTGCGGCAGGACCGGGCGCGCGGGCGCGCCGCCGGCATAAATCCCTCCGGTCGCTACGAGCCGGTCAGCCGCCATGTCTTCGACGATGGCTGGGAAAGCCTTGAAGATCTGCCGCCATTCAAGACGGAAGTTCAGGTGGAGCGGCCGCGCACCATCATCACCCGCAACAGCTCGCCCGATATTTCCTTCGATCGTTCGATAAACCCTTATCGCGGCTGCGAACACGGCTGCGTCTACTGCTTCGCACGCCCCACCCACGCCTATATGGGCCTCTCGCCGGGGCTGGATTTCGAAGCGAAACTGTTTGCCAAGCCGGATGCGGCGCGGCTGCTGGACAAGGAATTGTCGAAGGAAGGCTATACGCCGCGCACCATAGCCATCGGCACCAACACCGATCCCTACCAGCCGGTCGAAAAGCAATACCGGATCATGCGCGAGATACTGGAAGTTCTGGAAGCGCGCGGCCATCCGGTCGGCATCGTCACCAAATCTGCACTGGTTGCGCGCGACATCGACATATTGGCCAGAATGGCCGGGCGGGGTCTTGCCAAGGTGGCTTTGTCGGTCACCACCATGGACCGCAGGCTCGCCCGCACCATGGAGCCGCGCGCGGCAACGCCCCCGAAGCGGCTGGAGACCGTCCGGCAGCTGACGGATGCGGGCATTCCGACCTCCGTGCTGGTGGCGCCGATCATTCCCGGTCTCAACGATCAGGAACTGGAACGTATCCTCGATTCGGCGCGCGCCGCCGGAGCACGCGAAGCCGGATATGTGGTGCTGCGCCTGCCTCTGGAGGTCGCGCCCATCTTCAAGGACTGGCTGTTGCGCAACTATCCGGACCGCTACAGGCACGTCATGTCGCTGATCCGCTCCATGCGCGACGGCAAGGACTATGACGCGGAATGGGGAAAGCGCATGAAGGGCGCCGGCCCCTATGCATGGCAAATCGGCCGGCGCTTCGCGATTGCGGCCAGGAAGCTCGGCCTCAACACCCAGCGCCTGCCCCTGCGAACCGACCAGTTCGTGGCCGGCAAGCACAGCGAACAACTGATGCTGCTCTGAAGCCGGGCAGCAGGATTTCGGAGGATAGTTGCAGGCAAACGGAATCGTCCGACGTCGCACAAAAGCGGCCAGGGAAAACAAGCTGGAGCAGCGGGGCTGCGTTCGTCGAAACACCCGCTGCTCTAAAGCGCGTCGCGATCTTCCAGATCAACTCCTTGCGCTTCAAGTTATTGTTTTTACACATGTCGTTGCCCCGAACCCGGTTCCCACTTTCGGGCGGCATGCTTTGGAGCCGTTCATGGTTTCACGGAATCGCCGAACGGCTCCAGGTCTTGGTCTTGTCGCGTTTGCGAACCGGAAAAGTGCTTCCACTTTTCCTGGAAACGCTCCAGAAACCGGCGCGATGCCGGCCCGATCAAAAGGAATATCGAAGCGGACCGGGTCCACATTCGATCCCGAGGCTTCGGAACCGGTCGCAACGACGCCGGCGCGCCATTCGGGGGAAGGGTGCATGCGTTATGTGTTGCCTTTAGCCATTCCGCCAGAATCGAGCGGCGATTTCGGGTCCGGAACTGAGTGCGACAAGGCTGAGAGCGTTTGTGCGAAAAGCAAGATGCTCTGCTGTTTTCGTCCTGACAAGCCGTCGTCCCGGCTTGTCTTCGGCCGGAAGGCGTTCCCCCCGCC
>JAZIHP010000127.1:0-8415 GCA_036678505.1 Alphaproteobacteria bacterium | reverse complement strand
CCCCAACGACCGCCCCCAGACCTTTGCGGCGGAGGCCGGCAAGCGCAAGCGCGTCGCCCTGTTGATCGGCTGCGCACAGCGTGTCCTGAACACCGATATCAATGACGCGACGATCAGGCTGTTGCGGCGGCACGGATGCGAGGTCGTTATTCCCAAAGGACTGGGGTGTTGTGGCGCGCTCACGCACCATATGGGCAAGACCAATGCGAGCCACCGCATGGCGGCCGCGAACATCCGCGCGTTCCTCGCCGAACTGGATGGCGACGGCCTCGACGCCGTCGTCATCAATACGTCCGGCTGCGGAACAACCGTGAAGGACTATGGCCACATGTTCCGCAACGATCCGCTGGCGGCAGACGCGACGCGCGTCTCGGCTCTGGCAAAGGACATCAGCGAAGTAATGAACTCTATCGGCCTCAGGGAACCGACCCATGCCGAACCCCTTCGGGTAGCCTATCACGCCGCATGCTCGCTTCAGCATGGGCAACAGATCCGAGCCGCGCCCAAGGATCTGTTGAAAGCAGCCGGTTTCCAAGTGGTGGAGCCGCGCGACGGTCACATCTGCTGCGGCTCTGCTGGCATCTATAATCTCATGCAGCCCGAGATTTCGTCTCAACTCAAGTCGCGCAAGATCACGACATTGGAGGCGACCGCGCCGCAGGTTATTGCCACCGGCAACATTGGTTGCATGATGCAGATCGGAACGGGAACGGACATTCCAATCGTCCATATCGCCGAGCTTCTAGATTGGGCGACCGGCGGGCCTAAGCCCGCAGGGCTTGGGAAGCCTTAACCCCCGCGAAAAGATACGCGCCTGTCGGGGCGCCATAACGGAGCTTTGGACATGGCAGATCGAATCGAAGTCAGCGGGTTGCAGGTCGATAGCAAGCTCTACGATTTCGTCAACAAGCGCGCGATGCCCGGCACCGGCGTGAAGGCAGCCGAGTTCTGGAACAGCTTCGGCAAAATCGTTCACGACCTCGCGCCGAAGAACCGCGCGCTTCTCGCCAAACGCGACGAGATTCAGGAAAAGATCGACGCCTGGCACCGCGAACATCCGGGCGCCGTTGATCTTCCGGCCTACAAGCGCTTCCTGAAGAAGATCGGCTACCTCGTCCCCGAGGGTGACGCCTTCGAGGTATCGACGAAGAACGTCGATCCCGAAATCGCGACCGTCGCCGGGCCGCAACTGGTCGTCCCGTTGATGAATGCGCGCTATGCGCTGAATGCCGCCAACGCGCGCTGGGGCTCGCTTTATGACGCGCTCTACGGCACGGATGCAATTCCCGAGACGGAAGGCGCGGACAAGGGCAAGGGTTACAACCCGAAGCGCGGGGCCAAGGTTATCGCCTGGGCGCGCCGGTTCCTCGACGATTCGGCGCCACTGGAAGCCGCGAGATGGGTCAACGCGAAGAGCTTCGCGGTCGTCGAGGGCCAGTTGGTTGTCACATTGCTGAACGGCCAGACGACGGGTTTGGTCCGGGCCACCCAGTTCGCTGGCTATCTCGGCAGCGCGAGCGCGCCGACGCAGCTCCTGCTGCGCAATAACGGCTTGGGCATCGAGATCCTCATCGATGCGGAATCGACTATCGGCACGGACGATCCGGCCCATATTTCCGATGTCTGGCTCGAATCGGCGCTGACGACGATCCAGGATTGCGAGGATTCCGTCGCGGCGGTCGACGCCGAGGACAAGGTCGCGGTTTACGCCAACTGGCTCGGCCTGATGAAGGGCGATCTCACCGAAGAGGTGACCAAGGGCGGCAAGACCTTCACCCGCAAACTCAGTCCCGACCTGACCTACAATGCCCCGGACGGCACAATGTTCGAAGTCGTCTGCCGCTCGCTGATGCTGGTCAGGAATGTCGGCCACCTGATGACCAATCCGGCGATCCTGCTGATGGATGGCAGCGAGATTCCGGAAGGCATCATGGACGCCGCCATCACATCGCTGATCGCGCTGCACGACATCGGGCCGCAGGGCCGGTTCAAGAACTCGCGCGCCGGCTCCATGTATGTCGTGAAACCGAAGATGCATGGACCCGAGGAGGTCGCGTTTTCCGCCGAGCTTTACGGTCGCGTCGAAAAGCTGCTCGGCATGAAGGAGAACGCGATCAAGCTGGGCATCATGGACGAGGAGCGCCGCACCACGGTCAACCTCAAGGAATGCATCCGCGCAGCCAGGGAGCGTGTCGCATTCATCAATACCGGTTTCCTCGACCGCACCGGCGACGAAATGCACACTTCGATGGAAGCCGGGCCGATGATCCGCAAGGGCGACATGAAGGCGTCCACATGGCTTCACGCCTATGAAGCGTGGAACGTCGATATCGGGCTCGAATGCGGCCTTCAGGGCCATGCCCAGATCGGCAAGGGCATGTGGGCCATGCCCGACCTGATGGCGGCCATGCTGGAGCAGAAGATCGGCCATCCGAAGGCGGGCGCCAACACCGCCTGGGTGCCGTCGCCGACCGCCGCGACGCTGCATGCCACGCATTACCACAAGGTCGACGTGAAGGCCGTGCAGAAAGAGCTGAAATCGCGCGAGAAGACGAAGCTGGACGACATCCTGTCGATCCCAGTCGCCACCCGGCCCAACTGGTCGCCTGAGGACATCCAGCGCGAACTCGACAACAATGCGCAGGGGATTCTGGGCTATGTCGTGCGCTGGATCGATCAGGGCGTCGGCTGCTCCAAGGTGCCGGACATCAACAATATCGGGTTGATGGAAGATCGCGCGACGCTGCGCATATCGGCCCGGCACATGGCGAACTGGTTGCATCATGGCATCTGCACCGAGACGCAGGTCATGGAGACGCTGAAGCGCATGGCCGGCGTCGTCGACCGCCAGAACGCGGGCGACCCGAACTATCGCCCCATGGCGCCGGATTTCAACCAGTCCATCGCCTTCCTCGCGGCGGTCGATCTGGTCATCAAGGGCCGCGCCCAGCCGAGCGGCTATACCGAGCCGATTCTGCATGCGCGCCGGCTCGAACTGAAGGCCGAAGGGGGCAGGCGAGAAACTTCTCGGAACAGGATAAAACAATGAAAGCCATCACGCTGCACGTTGCCAACCGCATCATCGAATCCGCGCTGGATCGAGGGCGGGAGCTCAATCTGAAGCCGCTTTCGGTCGCGGTGCTCGATGCAGGCGGTCACCTCATCGCGTTCCAGAAGCAGGATGGCTCGTCCATGCTGCGATTCGAAATCGCGTTTGGAAAAGCCTATGGCGGTTTGGCGGTCGGTTCCGGTTCTCGCTGGCTGAACGCGGCGGCAGCCGAGCGCATCCACTTCGTCCAGGCGTTGTCAAGCATTTCGGGTGGGAAGATCGTGCCGGTTCCCGGTGGTGTCCTGATAAGCGCGGAGGCGGGTGAAACCCTCGGAGCTGTTGGCATCTCCGGCGATACATCGGACAATGACGAAATCTGCGCTGCGCACGCTGTCAGGCAGGTGGGCTTGGTCGCGGACAGGGGCTAGGAGGCCTCACATGGGCGTTTCGGGGTCAAGGGTTAAATTGGGCGTTGCATAGGCCTGTCTCCTGATAGTGTATCGGCATCCAAGGTCCGAGCCCGATTGTATAACGCGGCCCGAGTTTTGGGCACGCTTAACCTCACATCCGGTCGCCGCTCGCGGCGGCTGCACCAATATCCCGCTTCCAGCGGGCGGGCTCAGGAAGACGAAGACCATTCTGTGCGTCGGCGTTATAAGCCACGGCTCACTTCGGTTCGTCTACCTGGATCGGCCGGGGCTTTTGAGCTCTGACAGATTCTGGGATTGGCTGAATGGGTTCGTCAGATGGCACCTTCTTCGACATTTCCGAGGATTGCCCCTTCGATCACAACGCCAGCGCTTACGTATTTCCACAGCGCGACCAGCAGCTTTCGGGCAAGCGCCACGATAGTGGTTTTGCGCAGGCGTCCGCCGTTGTCGCCGACCCGTTCGTGGAACCAGCGTGCGAGCGCCGAGTGCGGCTGGTGGCGCAACCACAGCCAGGCGAGTTGGATCATCATCGTTCCCAGCCTCGGATTGCCGGCTTTCGAGATGCCCTGTTCGCGATCGACCGAACCGCTTTGCCATGGCGTCGGCGCCAAGCCAGCATAGGCCGCCACTTGCCTTCGGTTGTCGAAGTGCCGGAACAAGCCTTCAGACCACAAAGAGCGGCAAACTCCGGCCCGACGCCTTTGATCTCCAGCAGCATCGCCGCCGGGGTGGGTGACGTTGCATTTCGCGCCACCAACAGCGCATTCCGCTCTGCCTCCACTGCCTTGATTTGCTCGAGAAGCAATTCGAGCCGATCAGGTTCGCGGCCAATCTGAGCCTTGAGATGCGCCGGCAGCGCCCGGCCATCGCCGGTCCGCAGTTCTACGAGCCACTCCCGCCGGTTGCGGCGCAGGGGCTCGTATCCGGTTATACCCTGCGCGAACAGAAGGCCCTTGATGCGGTTGACGTGCTGGATCCGCTCGGTAATGAGCACTTTGCGTTCGCTAATGATGCGACGGCGATCTTCCTCTTCCGGGCTCGGTGCCTTGACCATGGCGCACACTCGCGGCTCTCCACGTTTATAGGCGAGCAGCGCCCGCACCAACGTCTCGCCGTCAAGCTTGTCGGTCTTCGCGCGCCGACGCTGGCGCGAAGTTGCGATCGAGGCGGGATCGACGACGTGGCTTTCGATCCCTTCGGCATGGAGTGCACGATCGATCCAGAACCCGTCAAGGCCAGCTTCCTGGATGACGATGATCGGAAACTGCCGCCTGGTCCGCGCCCACGCCTTCTTTCGCAACCCTGAAAAGTGCTCCAGCAATCTGGTGATGTCGCCACCGCGCACCGTATGCTTGGACATCTTTCCATTCCCGGGCGATTGCGACGTGATCAACCAAATTGACCGACTCAGTTCCATCGAGATGAAAATCGCGCCAAGTTCGGCTCGGATGGCAGTCGGCTCTTCGGAACGGTCAGCTACAGTATCCATAGTCGTCTCCAGAGTGGTTGGTGGAACAACTCCACTCTGCTAGAGAGCCGGCCGCTATCCACCTGCCCATGGGATCTGTGCGCGGGTTGTTGTGGACGGCGCGGCCGAGCATGCGAGGCATGCGCGGCAACCATATTGGCAGGTTATCCCTTATCCCCTCGCTCTCTTGGCGGCGTTAGGGTTTACGCGGCGGCTGCGAGGATGCTGACGGTGCGTTTGAAGTTGTAGGCGATGGCGGTAAAACGAATCTGCACGGCGGCTTTGGCAACGAAGAGCGATCGTCCAGCGCTTCTGCGAGCTTGACGTCCCGAGAGGTCGTACCAAATCGAAAGCAACGTAGCCTTGAACAGCGCCAGCGGAGGCCAGGCCGGTTCTCCTTTGGCTGCGCTCGATATGTCCGCCAGAGAGCGTTCGACTGGAACCCGGTCGATTACCCCAGACAGAGCGTTCAGTGTCGTGCGGCAGGCTCTGCCGTGATCACCAAAGCCAAAGCTCTCCCGGCCAATCCGACGACGAGACATCCCAAACTTCAATCCGTTGGTCAGATCAAAGGAATCCCCAACTGACGGCGACGTCCACAATAACCCGCGCACAGGTCGCGCTAGATGTGGCACCTCAACAGGTTGTCCTCGGTGAGGCCGAGGCGGCTGATTGGTGTTTTGGATTTTAGGCTGCCGTGAGGTCGATGCCAATTGTATCGGTGCAGCCAGACGGGAAGCTCCCCGGCACGATGATCGGAGTTCGGATAGGCGATGGCGTACGCCCATTTCCTGAGCGCGGTCTGAATGAAGCGCTCCGCCTTGCCGTTGGTTCTGGGTGTGTAGGGCTTTGTGCGGATATGTTTGAGGCCAAGCTGGCGACAGGTCCTGGCGAAGGCTTTCAATTGGTAGCACGAGCCGTTGTCGCTCATGACGCGCACAACTGAGATACCAAGGCTGGCATAGTAGGCCACTGCTGCCTCGAGGAAGGCGACGGCGCTTTCCTTGCGCTCGTCGGGCAGTATTTGCGAGAAGGCGACGCGCGAAGCGTCATCGATGCAGACATGAACGAACTCCCAGCCACGCCGCGACTGTTGGACTGGCCAGTGCGGTCGCCGGTGATGCGGTGACCAACCCGTTCAAATGGCCCAAGCTTCTTGATGTCGATGTGGATCATGTCGCCGGGATGCTCATGTTCGTAGCGCCTGACCGGCTCGGCCGGCGCGAGGTCCTTCAGACGCGACAACCCTGCCCGCCGCAGAACCCGGCTGACGGTGGCGGTCGAGACGCCCACCTCCAGGGCGATGTGCGTGCCGGTCAGCCGTTGGCGGCGCAGGAGGACGATGCGCTCGGCCACGGCCCGGCTGGTCAGGCCCGGCATGACATGGGGCCGTGGCGAACGGTCGGCCATGCCTTTGCCGCCTTCGGTCTTGTAGCGCTCGACCCAGCGCGCCACGATCTTGGGCGACACGCCATAAATCCGCGCCGCATCGGCTTTAGAAAGGCTGCCTTCCGTCACCGAAAGCGCCATCTCCTCTCGACGCACAGGCGTCAGACGGGCATTCTTGTGGATGCTCATTCAGACCCTCCGGTGAGTGCTGAAGCGTGGTAACTCCAGTCTCCTCGGTCTGGCCCGAATGGACAACCTCCTGAAAGCTCACAGCAGAGCGCCGTGCGTCTTTTCGGACGCACAAAGGACGCTCTAACACTTTGATTGAGCACCGGAATGACTATCCTCGCAATCGACACCTTCGGCGTGTCATCAACATCGACAAGGGCCACGCGGAACATCTGATGGCGGTGTGATCGACGCCGCGCTGGCTGCGGCAGACATCCGTGCGGCCGAAACCTTGATCCTGGCTGGAGTTTATGATGCGTGCTTTGCACGCTGCCGCGGCAAAGGAGGCACTGACCACGTCAGTCATGAGACGATCCGCGCAGTAAGGGAGGCGAAGTGATGGCAGAAGTAAGAAGGTGCTGATCTTGGCGAACAGGCAAGTGATCGCTGAGACCGGCCAAATCAGGCCGCTTCAATCGGGCCGGTATTTCCAGCTCTATTCCGATACCTGTAGCCGCGCGAACTCCTCGGCAGCCAGCCGGTGGTGGCGACCTGCTCACCCGCAGGCGCATGTCGGGCTGAACCGCGAATAGACAGCGCTGTCGAGATTGAAGGCCTGAAGAGAATCTAATCGTAGACCAGCACGAGCACGATCTTGACAAATGTCTTGATGGACTTCCCGGCTGTTCAACTACGTCTTCGCTCTTGCGCTACGCGTTCAATGGGCTGACGTAATCTGTGTCCTGATGCAGATCCTGTTACGTAACAAAGCCGCACGGATGAACACACCGGACCGACCCAACAGCGGCCCTCAGTTACTCGATTCCGTCCTTTCGCGATTCCCGACCGATCCAGAGGTAGGCCAATCGAAATCGCATTATCTGGCAGTTGGTTCCGACGTCGCGAGGAGTGTCTGCCATGTGGCCAGAGCTCGGGACAAGTGTCGGTCCATCATTCCCACCGCCAATTCGGTGTGACGGCCCTCGATGGCTTCAAGTATCTCGCAATGGTCCTCATAAGCCTGCTTGCCTCGCGCGTAGTCTGAAAAGTATATTATACGACGCTGTTTTGAAAATTCATAAAATAACTTCACCGTGCGAAGCAGTATTGTATTCTGCGTTGCGGAAACAATCCCAAGATGAAACGCCGTATCCTCATCCTCAATCGTTTTTTTACTATCAATTGCGAGCTTAGTTTTGTAGAGTATTTGCTTCAGATAATCGATGTCCTGATCCCGCCTTCGGTCGCAGGAAATACGGACGCCCTGCAATTCCAGAATACTTCGCACTTCAAACACGTCCGCGGTCTCTTCAGGCTGAAACGATAGGCCAGAAGAAGCTCGAAGAACGAGGGCCTCAATGCTGCTTTCATCGGAATTTCTAAGATAGATTCCGGAGTTAGGCCGTCGCTCAATCACCCGCATCGACTCTAGAGCAGCCAAAGCCTCGCGAACGGCCCCGCGACTGACATTGAACCTGTCAGCAAAATCACGTTCCGAAGGCAACCGTTCGCTCGGCTGATAGCGACGCTCATCAATGAACGAAAGTATTCTCCCTACAACGTTCGGGACACCGGCAATTCTATCGCTTTCCGTCTTTTCAAGCATCTTTTGGTCTTTTTCCAGCCGTTCGTTCATCCCAATCAGGTCCATCCCGATACGAAAGGCCATAAATTACACGCGGATCGCTTGGCGAGTCCGGGCCAAAGTACCAGTGAAACCCAAAACGGTCTACCAAATTGGTAACTCCGATAGTCTAGGTCGTGGGCCGTGGATAGGCCAGCTTGGAACGCAACGAACCCACGAACAGTGCTGGGGTTCGTGGTCCCGTGGCGCCCGTGTCTATACACGATGGGCCTGAGGGGCAATCCGTGAAGGCCGCCCACGGTCTATACCAGGAGCGGGAAAAACG
>JAZIHP010000126.1:0-8605 GCA_036678505.1 Alphaproteobacteria bacterium | reverse complement strand
ATCTTCGTCGACCGTGTGGTGGAAATTGGCAATCCGGCCCAGGAAGAAGCGCTGATCCGCGCGGGAGTGGAATACGCATGACCACGAAGCTCACCAACGCCCAGATCGCCTGGCGCGCGGCGCAGGACATCGAGGACGGCGCCTATGTCAATCTCGGCATCGGCTTTCCCGAAATGGTCGCAAAATTCCAGCCGCCCGGCCGGCAGGCGATTTTCCACACCGAAAACGGCATTCTCAATTTCGGCAAGGCGCCGCCGGAAGGCGCGGAGGACTGGGACCTCATCAATGCCGGCAAGAAGGCGGTGACGCTGAACCCCGGCGCGTCCTTCTTCCACCATGCCGACAGTTTCGCCATGGTGCGCGGCGGCCATCTCGATGTCGCGATCCTTGGCGCCTATGAAGTGGCCGAGACCGGCGACCTCGCCAACTGGAGCACCGGTCCCAGGGGCGTGCCTGCGGTGGGCGGGGCGATGGATCTCGTCCATGGCGCGAAGCGCGTGGCGGTCATCACCGATCACGTCACCAGGGACGGCCGCCCCAAGCTGGTCAAGGCGTGCAGCCTGCCGCTCACCGGCGTCGGCTGCGTGACGCGCGTCTACACCAGCCTTGCCGTCATCGATATCGTTGCGCAGCGCTTCATTGTGCGCGAAAAGCTGGCAGCCATCAGTCTCGACGAATTGCAGGGCCTCACGGGAGCCGGGCTGGTCGTCGAGGGGTCCATTGCCGATCTCGTCGTTCCGGAGCTTTGACATGTCTGAAGCCTATATCTGTGATTATATCCGCACGCCCATCGGCCGTTTTGGCGGTTCGCTTGCGTCGGTGCGCGCCGACGATCTTGGCGCGGTGCCGCTGAAGGCGCTGATGGAGCGCAATGCCTCCGTCGACTGGGAAGCGGTCGACGACGTGCTCTATGGCTGCGCCAATCAGGCCGGGGAAGACAACCGCAACGTCGCGCGCATGTCGCTTTTGCTGGCCGGTCTGCCGGCGGTGGTGCCGGGCGCCACCATCAACCGCCTGTGCGGCTCGGGCATGGATGCGGTGATGAGCGCCGCCCGCGCCATCAGGGCCGGCGAGGCCGAACTGATGATCGCCGGCGGGGTGGAATCGATGAGCCGCGCGCCCTTCGTCATGCCCAAGGCCGAGACGGCGTTCTCGCGCGCCGCCGAAATCCACGACACCACCATTGGCTGGCGCTTCGTCAACCCGTTGATGAAGAAGCAGTACGGCGTCGATTCCATGCCGGAGACGGCCGAGAACGTGGCCGCCGATTTCGGCGTCAGCCGCGCCGATCAGGATGCATTCGCCGTGCGCAGCCAGGACAAGGCGGTCGCCGCACAAGCCAGTGGTCGTCTGGGGCGGGAAATCGTGCCGGTCACGATCCCGCAGCGCAAGGGCGATGCGGTGGTCGTCTCGAAGGACGAACATCCGCGCGCCGGCACCACGGTCGAAACGTTGGCGAAGCTGGCGACGCCGTTCAAAAAGGAAGGCGGCTCGGTGACCGCCGGCAATGCGTCCGGCGTCAATGACGGTGCGGCGGCCCTCATCATCGCTTCGGAAGCGGCGGTGAAGAAATATGGCCTCACCCCCATCGCCCGCGTGCTGGGCGGGGCGAGCGCCGGCGTTGCGCCGCGCATCATGGGCATCGGCCCGGCGCCGGCCACGCAGAAACTGTGTGCAAGGCTTGGCCTTGCGCCGTCAGCCTTCGACGTGATCGAGCTCAACGAAGCCTTCGCCGCACAGGGCCTTGCCGTGCTGCGCGAGCTTGGCCTTGCCGATGACGCCGCGCAGGTGAACCCCAATGGCGGGGCGATCGCGCTTGGTCATCCGCTCGGCATGTCGGGGGCGCGCATCACCGGCACGGCGGCACTGGAACTGAAGCTGCGCGGCGGCAGGCTGGCGCTCGCCACCATGTGCATCGGCGTCGGCCAGGGCATCGCCATCGCCATCGAGGCCGTGTGAGGGCAGGCAGGCGATTGCCGAAATGCAAAACGGCGGGGAATTTCCCCGCCGTTTTGCATTGGAACAGGCTGTTTATACGCTCAATCCCCGGTCGATCAGGCGGGCAAGGCGCTGCGAAAATGCCCTGGCATCGAGCGGGCGGTCGCCATCCAGAACGCGGGCCTCGTCATAGAGCAGATGCGCCACGTCGCTGCGGAAGTCCGCTTCCGCCTCGCCCAGTTTCGCAAGCGCTGCGATGCGCGGATGGCGCGGGTTGATTTCGAGGATCGGCTTCGAGGCCTTGTCCAGACGGCCCGCCGCGCTGAGCAGCCGTTCGAATTGCCGGTCGAGCGCGTTTTCCGGCGCGACGAGGCAGACGGCGCTCTCGGTCAGGCGCTCGGAAGCGCGCACATCCGACACGTCGCCGCCCAGCGTTTCCTTCACGAAAGCGAGGAAGCCGTCGACTTCCGCCGGGGTTTCCGGCTTGTCCTTCGCTCCCGCTTCCGTCAGCGCAATCTCGGCCAGATCGGCGCCGCCCTGCGTGACCGACTTGAACGGCTTGCCTTCGAATTCGGGCGCATTGGCGGTCCAGAAGGCGTCGATCGGATCGGTCAGCAGCAGCACCTCGATGCCGCGCGCCTTAAAGCCTTCGAGCTGCGGGGAGCCTTCGAGGCGGGCGCGGTCGTCGCCGGTCATGAAATAGATGGCCTTCTGGCCCTCCTTCATCGCCGCGACATAATCGGCGAGATTGCGGGTCTCGCCGCCCGATGTGGTCGAGGTGAAGCGCACCAGCTTCAGAACCTGTTCGCGGCGCTCGAAATCCTCGTAGAGACCTTCCTTGATGACCGCGCCGAAATTGTCCCAGATCTTGCCATAGGCTTCGGCATCGTTCCCGGCCATTTTGGCCAGATCGCTGAGAACGCGGTTGGTGACGCCCTTGCGAATGGCGGCCAGAAGCGGGTTCTGCTGGATCATCTCGCGCGAGATGTTGAGCGGCAGGTCGGCGGAATCCACGATGCCGCGCACGAAGCGCAGATAGCGCGGCACCAGTTCCGCATCGTCGGTGATGAAGACGCGCCGCACATAGAGCTTCATGTGGCCGCTGCGGTCCGGATCGAACAGGTCGAACGGACGCGAGCCCGGAATGAAGGCCAGCACATTGTATTCCTGACGCCCCTCGGCGCGGAAATGGATGGTGGCGGCGGGCTCGTCATACTGGCCGGCGACGCTGCGGTAGAAGTCGGTGTAGTCTTCCGCGCCGATCTCGGTCTTCGATTTGACCCAAAGCGCTGTGCCGTCGGCGATTTCACGCGGCTCCGCGCCGGGTTTTTCCACCAGCATCACCGGAACCGGCACATGGCCCGAATGCGAACGCACGAGCTGTTCAAGGCGATAGGCTTCGGTGAAGGAGAGAGCATCTTCCATCAGGTGGAGGATGACGCGCGTGCCGCGCGGCGGGGCGTCTTCAAGCGATGCCGGGCCTACCGAGTAAGCGCCCTTGCCGTCGGAGGTCCAGCGCCATGCCTCTTCCGATCCGGCCGGGCGCGACACGACCTCGACCGTCTCCGCCACCATGAAGGCGGAGTAGAAACCGACGCCGAACTGGCCGACCAGCTCGGCCTTCTCGCCGCCCTTGGCAGCCTCCAGCCGTTCCATGAAGGCGCGCGTTCCGGAGCGGGCGATGGTGCCGAGCGCCTCGGTCATGTCCGCGCCGGTCATGCCGATGCCGTTATCCTCGATGCTGAGGCGCCTGGTGTCGGCGTCCGCCACAATGGTTATGCGCGGCTTCGGATCGTCGCCCGGAAGTTCAGGCCGGGCGATGGCCTCGTAGCGCAGCTTTTCGCAGGCGTCGGCGGCGTTGGAGATGAGCTCGCGCAGGAACACCTCGCGCTCGGAATAGACCGAGTGCACCATCATGTGCAGCAGCCGGGCGACATCGGCCTCGAAGCTTTTGGTTTCCATGTCGGGTGTGGTTGTCGTCATGTCGGATTGCCCCCGAATTGTCCGGTTCTGAATTGTCCGGTTCCCAGATGGC
Source organism: Alphaproteobacteria bacterium (assembly GCA_036678505.1). Taxonomy (GTDB): domain Bacteria; phylum Pseudomonadota; class Alphaproteobacteria; order Rhizobiales; family Rhizobiaceae; genus Mesorhizobium. The sequence goes on along the minus strand of JAZIHP010000126.1, from coordinate 4,632 downwards.
CGCGCGCGCGGCCATTTTCAAGACTTGAAAGCGGCTGCCTGCTTTCCATGAAAAAAGCGGGCGAAAATGGTTTCGCCCGCCTTTCCCTTCATATTCCGAACCGCTTTTACAGTGCGCGGTCGTCGTCGCCTTCCTTCACGCGGGTCGGCAGGCCGATCCTGCCCAGAAGATCGAGGAACGGGCGCGGCGGCAGTTCTTCCACATTCGCCATCTTCTTCACGTCCCATTCGCCGCTGGCGACCAGAAGGGCCGCGGCAACGGCCGGAACGCCGGCGGTGTAGGAAATGCCTTGCGAGCCGACTTCCTCATAGGCTTGCCTGTGGTCGGCCACATTGTAGATGAAGACCTCGCGCTCCCTGCCGTCCTTCACGCCCTTCACCAGATCGCCGATGCAGGTCTTGCCGGTGTAACCGGGGGCCAGCGAGCCCGGATCGGGCAGCACCGCCTTGACCACCTTGAGCGGCACCACTTCGAGCCCTTCCGCCGTTTTCACCGGCTTTTCCGACAGCAGGCCCAGATTGTTCAGCACGGTGAAGACGTTGATGTAATGGTCGCCGAAGCCCATCCAGAAGCGCACATTCGGCACTTTCAGAATCTGCGAGATCGAGTGCACCTCGTCATGGCCGGTCATATAGGCCTTCTGCGTGCCGACGACGGGCAGGTCCCATTCCCTGCCGACCTCGAACATCTTGTTTTCGGTCCACTTGCCGTCCTGCCAGGACCAAACGCGGCCGGTGAATTCGCGGAAATTGATTTCGGGATCGAAATTGGTCGCGAACCAGCGGCCATGGCTGCCGGCGTTGATGTCGATGATGTCGATCGAATCGATGCGGTCGAAATAATCGTCATAGGCAAGCTTGGCATAGGCGTTGACCACGCCGGGATCGAAGCCGGCGCCGAGGATGACGGTGACGCCGGCCTTCTCGGCTTCCTCACGGCGCTTCCACTCGTAATTGGCGTACCATGGCGGCGTCTCGCACACATTGGCCGGGTCTTCGTGGATGGCGGTGTCGATATAGGCGGCGCCCGTGTCGATACAGGCCGACATGACCGACATGTTGAGGAACGCCGAGCCCACATTGATGACGATCTTTGCGTCGGTCTTTTTGATGAGCGCCTTGGTCGCCTCGACATTCATGGCGTCGAGCTGATGCACCTCGAACGCGCCCTCGGCCTTCATGGCCTTCTTTTCCCGGACGGAGTCCACGATGGACTGGCACTTCGCAAGAGTGCGCGAGGCGATATGCAGATCGCCGAGCACATCGTTGTTCTGCGCGCACTTATGCGCCACGACCTGCGCCACGCCGCCGGCGCCGATGATGAGCACGTTCTTCTTCATTCCGGGGGATGTTTCCTTATCGCTGGAGGGGAAGGTGCAGGCCTCACGAGAGGCTCTGCTCGTAATCCGCGAATCCGAATTCGCGCACGGTCCTGACCGATCCGTCCAGCTCACGGATCGCGATTGCCGGCATGTTGACGCCGTTGAACCAGTTTTTCTTGACCATGGTGTAGCCGGCCGCATCCTGAATGGAGATGCGGTCGCCGGGCTTCAGACCGGCCGGGAAATCGAATTCGCCGAAGATATCGCCGGCAAGACACGACTTGCCGCAGACCATGTAGCGATGCGGGCCTTCGTCGGGCTCGACCCTGGCGCTTTCGCGATAGATCAAAAGGTCCAGCATGTGGGCTTCGATCGACGAATCCACGATGGCCAGTTGCTTGCCGTTGAACAGCGTGTCGAGCACGCTCACTTCCAGCGTGGCGCTTCCGGTGATCGCGGCCTCTCCCGGCTCCAGATAGACCTGCACGCCGAAGCGGCCGGCGAAAGCCTTCAGCCGCTCGCAGAAGGCGTCGAGCGGATAGTCGTCGCCGGTGAAATGGATGCCGCCGCCGAGGCTGACCCATTCGGCTTTCTTGAGCAGCGCGCCGAACTTCTCCTCGATCTGCGACAGCATCCGGTCGAACAGGGAAAAGTCCGAATTCTCGCAATTGTTGTGGATCATGAAGCCGCTGATGCGGTCCATGACCTTTTCGACCCGCGCCGCGTCCCATTCGCCCAGCCGGCTGAACGGACGGGCCGGATCGGCCAGATCGAAAGAGGAAGACGAAATGCCGGGATTGAGGCGCAGGCCGCGCGCGATGTTGCCGGCACGGTCCCCGAACCGCTCAAGCTGGCCGATGGTGTTGAAGATGATCTTGTCGGCGTGGGAGACGACCTCGTCGATCTCGTAATCGGCATAGGCCACCGAATAGGCGTGCGTTTCGCCGCCGAATTTCTCGCGGCCGAGCCGCACCTCGTAGAGCGAGGACGAGGTCGTGCCATCCATGTACCGGCGCATGAAATCGAACACCGACCAGGTGGCGAAGCATTTCAGCGCCAGCAGGGCTTTGGCGCCCGACTTTTCGCGCACATGGGCGATCTTTTCCATGTTGCGGAGAAGATTTGCCTTGTCGATCAGATAGTAAGGGGTCTGAAGGGTCATTCGGCCTGCTCGCGAAACTCTCCCCGGGCGGAGAGTTCAATTTCGGATTTCGGGGAAACGTATTTTGAAACCTTGTCCGCCGCTCCAAGCGGATTGTTTCAGCTTCGTTTGAAAGGAAAATGACGACCGGCGGCGCTTGATCGCAAGCGCCGGGGCTAACCGCCCGCTTACCTCGCGGGCTCCCGTCCGGGTTTCAGGTGTCTGGATCTCAGGGTCGTCTTCATGCGGCGGAAGTTAATGGACCCCCCCTTTAAGTTCAAGTGACATCTTCGCGACACGGCCCTGCTTGACAAAACGCCAATATGATCCAAGCTATTATGCATGAGTATTTCGTGGGCCCATATCATGTTTCGGTGTCATCCCTTGATGGGATGCTGACCCGGCTCGGGCCGTCCCCCCGGGTCCGGGGGCATTCCATCCTTGAAATCCAGCGGTGCGGGACAGCACCAGAACCTTCAACCGGAAGGCCCTGAGGCGATACCTTCGGGCTCAACATACCGCCCGTGCGGGCGGCAGAGCGAAGACAGAAAACGCCATGCGCAAACCGAGCATCATCATCAGCAAGGCCGACCACGACCGGCTGACCACCCTTGCCAACGGCCTCCTGGAGAGGAAGCCGGAAATGGCCGACGCCCTGCTCAACGAGCTGGAGCGCGCCAGGGTGGCCGCCTCGGGCAATGCGTTGCAGAACACCGTGCAGATGGGCGCCACCGTCGATTACGAATCAGACGACGGCAACAAGCGCCGCGTCACGCTGGTCTATCCGGCCGACGCCGATATCGCGCAGGGCAAGGTCTCGATCCTCACGCCGATCGGCACCGCGCTGCTTGGCCTGAAGGTCGGCCAGTCCATCGACTGGACCGCCAATGACGGGCGTACGCACCGCCTTACCATCACCGCGGTGGAAGACGTCGTCGAGGCTTCGTGAGGCGGATGTGCCGGCACGCGCTGCATTGCCTGAACGGCCAGGGACGATTGTTCGCGGGAGCCTCGTTGCCGGTGCTCCACACAGGTTTTTCCATCATGCGGGGTGCCTGATCGCAGGCTTCTCACCCCTGATGCGGCGGCTCGCATCAGGGGGACGATCCATAAAGCCATAACGGACTGGCGTCGGAACGGCCCCCCGTTCCTGCGGGAGATTTGCCATGGTGACGGAGCCTCATTTCCAACTCACAACCGGAGATCACACGATCCTTCAGGCGATGCTGGAGCGGCATGACGGCCCCTATGATGCGTTCATGTCGCTGCTTGAACGCAAGGTGCGCGAAAGCACCATCTATTTCCGCGACGATATCCCCGCCAATGTGGTGACGATCGGTACGCGGCTGATCTATGTGGTTAACCAGACAACCCGCGGTCCCCGCGAAATCGTCGCAGGCGAGGCGGAAGAAAGAGCGGGCGTCCTCTCCATCCGCACGTTGCACGGTCTTGCTCTGCTTGGCCTGTGCGTGGGTTCGGCGCTCCGGGTTCCGGCCGAAACCGGTGGGATCGAACTCGTTCAGGTTCGCGAAATCGTGTCGCAGCCACAGGCGCGGGCGCGTCAGTCCGGCTCCGTCAAAAACGTCGTCGCCTTTCGCCCTCGCGGCATGACCGCGCCGGCTGCCGTCGATCCGGATGACGATCCCGGCCCGAGTGCCGCCTGAGCGGAAATGGCCGCGCCAGCCTTCAAGCGTGTCGCGGTCTTCGCCGCCGCACGCTTGATGTCGCTGTTATCGCGCATGTCGTTGTCCCGAAACCGGTCCCGCCTGCGGGCGATCAGGCGCGACAAGACAAGGACCTGGAGCCGTTCGGCGATTCCGTGAAACCATGAACGGCTCTAAAGCATGTCGCCCGAAAGTGGGAACCGGTTTCGGGACGACGACATCGTAAAAACAGGAACTTGAAGCGCAGGGAGCTGATCTGAAAGATCGCGACGCGCTCTAGGTGACCGACTCATAATTTCGCAGCCCTATACGAATTGACGCGAGTTGGACGGATGCGAGAAAGTTATCGTCTCGCTTGTCGTAGCGCGTTGCCACAGCTCTGAAGTGCTTGAGTTTGTTGAAGAAGCGCTCGACAGCATTGCGCTGTCGGTAAACCCATGGGCTGAACGGGAAGGTTTTGACCCGATTGGGCATGGCACGGATATTGGCCCAGGCACCGCGTTCGG
>JAZIHP010000125.1:0-8608 GCA_036678505.1 Alphaproteobacteria bacterium | reverse complement strand
GCCCGGTCTTCCCGGTCGTGAGAATCTCCAGCGTACTCTCCATGGAGAAACTCCCTTCGCTCATCCATGGAAAAGTCGATCACAAATCCGGGAAGACCGAGCAACGTGGAGGCAGAACACCGGTTACGTTTAATGCACGCTTCTGCGTGTCGGTCAGTGCTCTATGAATGTTCCGCAACTCGGGACGACGTGCGGTGGCAAGGTCCCACCCGGTCGGACGTTTGGGCATTTCGCGAGCGAGCCATTCCGCGAAATCTTTGAGTGTGCCGGGTACGTGAATGAGGTTGAGACTACTTAGATGATGTTTGTCTATCTCGCTTGCGGAAGGGGTTATCACGTACCCACGAAGCGGCGCCCTTTTCACGATCGAACGCATCTCTGCCATGGCATGCTGGAAGAGTGGTTCGTTTAGCTTGCTTCCGATGAAAACAAACGTGTAGTTACTGTGGTTCTGGCCCAACTCGCGATACCAAACGGGAAGGCGATTCGAACCATCGCCATATTCTCGGGGTGAGAAAATGAAGCCGTCTTCCGGACGATCCGCTGACCCATTCAATTTTATGAGCTGAACAGACCCAAATACCGGATCGACTTCTTCGAGCGGAGAATTGCGCGCGAAGACTTGGACTCTCTGCGTTCCTGCTTTCCGGAGCGCCGTTTCGGTGCAGTCATCGATGTTTAGCGTAAAAATACGCGACCAAGGGAATGACGCGATCGCCTGAAGTTCCTGTGACGGCTTTGTGTTAGTCAGGCGTTTTCTTAGGAACGTATGGAGCCGCGCAGAGTCGATCGCATTGATCGCCGAGTAGACGGAACCAAGGGCCTCCCCATTGTAGGGCCAGCCCATCAATGCCGCGAGCTCCCTAGCAAGGTCATCGCCCATAGGTATTTCGATATGGCCGGAATCACGTGATCCGTAGGAGGCGCCGGCACCGAGCAAAAGCATCAGCCGCCCATTCTGGTAAGCATTCTTTATGTCGGGCAGCAATGGAACCTCCGCGCTTTACCGTAATATATTGGCAATAGATGTACTTCCTTTCGACCTTCTCATCTACCTGCCACGTGGGATCCAATCACTTATGCTAACTGGTAGGGCGTGCGAGAACCCTTTCGCGTTGGGCACCTGACCGTAAGACGCTATCCGTTTGATAATTAAAGAGATAGCTGACCAATTTGTGCGGTAATCGGCGGTGTTTGGCGGAGAGGATGGGATTCGAACCCACGAGAAGCTTTTGACCTCTACTCCCTTAGCAGGGGAGCGCCTTCGACCACTCGGCCACCTCTCCACACGGCGCTTTCTAAGCGTTTCCGCCAGTTTGGCAAGGTCCAATCTTGAAGATAAATGCAGGCTCATGTGGAACGTCGCGCGAACCTTCCCGGGGAAGTGGGGGAAATTCGGGGGAACAGCTTCATGGGCGGTTTTGCTTTCCACATCGATTCAGGCCGGCAGCTTCGTATGAGGGCAAGCTCTATCTGTTCGTGGCCATCGACCGTACATCGAAGTTCGCCTTCACCCAACACCATCTCAAGGCCGGCAAGACGATCGCGGCGCAATTCCTGCGCGAACTCATTGCGGCGATGCCCTACACCATCCACACCGTACTGACCGACAACGGCATCCAGTTCACAAACCGGGCCTGTGACACCTGCGCTTTCCACCATATCTTCGATCGGGTCTGCGACGGGCATTGGCATCGGGCACAGGCTGGCCAGGATCAAGCATCCCTGGACCAACGGACAGGTGGAGCGCATGAACCGCACCATCAAGGATGGCCACCGTCGAACGCTTCCATGACGACGATCACGACCAGTTGAGACGCCACCTCCAGGACTTCATCGAAGCATGCAATTTCGGACGAAGACCGAAGACGCTGAAAGGCCTCACACCCTGCGAGTTCATCTGCAAACAGTGGACTTCAGAGCCGGATCGGTGCATCATAAATCCAATCCTTCAAATGCCGGGACTGAGCACTTTTCGATCGGTCGGGAATCAGGTTAGGTCGCGATCATTCAGGAGGGAAGGAATGTTCAGTCACGTCATGGTCGGCTCGAATGATCTCGAGCAATCGAAAAAATTTTACGATGCCATTTTCACTGCTTCGGGCGGCGGTGCAGGCATGATCGACCCGAAAGGACGCATCGTTTACAGCAAGGGCGGGGCCCGTTTCATGGTAACCGCGCCGATCAACGGAGATTCTGCCTGCCACGCCAATGGCGGCACTATCGGCTTTGCCCTCTCGTCGCCCGAGGAGGTTGGTGCATGGCATGCGGCCGGCGTGAAAAACGGCGGAACATCGGCCGAGAACCCGCCGGGCATCCGCGAAGTCGGAAGCCGCAAACTATATTTGGCCTATCTTCGCGACCCGACCGGCAACAAGCTCTGTGCAAGCGCATTGAGTGAATGACAGCGCCGTTTCTCAACCCTCGATGCGCCGGGCCAGATGTCGTGACATTGCCAAGCGACTGCCAGGGTTATCCGCAACCAATGCAACGGGTGAGAAACGCAACCGGGCTGGCGGCCGGGTTGGCGGATCGAAAATGCCACAAACGGCAGAATCGCCGTTGAAAGCTATCCGCCGGCCCGCCAACCGGTCTTTCAGGACTGCCGCATCCGCGAAAACATCGGCCGTCCAACAGGCGACGCCCGGCTCCCGCCGGAACGACGGCAAAAGCCTTGCGCGGCATGAATGGCTTGCTCCCAGAGCCGTTCAAGGTTTCACGGAATCGCCGAACGGCTCCAGGTCCTTGTCTTGTCGCGTTTGCGAACCGGAAACGCTCCAGCCTGCGGCTGCCGCTTTATCTGCTTGTTTTAGCCGCATTTATGCAATGTCAAGTGATTCCACCCGGCTGCAAAATACTCTAAAGCATCATGCGAGGTTTCCGGGGCGCGCGCGCGCGCCTTGGAGACATCAGGGCTGTTATCCGCATATGCTTGTCGTTTCGGAGCACAACGACAGCGCGACTATGACCTGCCCCGGCAGCAACCGTTTTGACGACTGGATCGCCATGCCAATTTACCCGCCGCTTACGCCCATCGTCGCTGCCCTGCCCTCCACGGTTCCGTTCGTCGGGCCGGAAGCGCAGGAGCGCGCAGGCGGCCAGAAATTCCGCGCCAGAATCGGCGCCAATGAAAGCAGTTTCGGCCCTTCCCCGCGCGTCATCGCCAGCATGGCCGGCGCAGCCGCGGATATGTGGATGTACTGCGACCCGGACAATCACGACCTTAAAGCCGCCGTCGCCGCCCATCACGGCGTGAAGCCCGGGAACGTCGTCATCGGGGAAGGCATAGACGGGCTTCTGGGGCTGATCGCGCGCATGTATGTGGGCGCAGGCGAAGCGGTCGTGACCTCGCTCGGGGCCTATCCGACGTTCAATTTCCACATCGCGGGCGTCGGCGGCAGGCTGGTCTTCGTGCCCTATGAGAACGACCGCGAGAATCTGGACGGGCTGCTGGAAGCGGCGCGCCGGGAAAATCCGCGGCTGGTTTATCTCTCCAACCCGGACAATCCGATGGGAAGCTGGTGGGAGGCAGATGAAGTAAACCGCTTCATCGAAGCCCTGCCCGAAACGACCATGTTCATCCTGGACGAGGCTTATTGCGAACTGGCACCGGCCTCCGCCTTGCCCGCAATCGACGTCACACGCCCCAATGTGGTGCGCATGCGCACCTTCTCCAAGGCCTATGGGCTTGCCGGCATCCGGTGCGGATACGCCATCGGTGACGAAACGGTGATTGCCGCGTTCGAGAAGATCAGAAATCATTACGGCGTCAGCCGCATGGCGCAGATCGCCGGTGAGGCCGCGATCCGGGATCAGACGTGGCTGGCTGAAGTCGTGCGGAAGGTGGAAGCGGGACGTCAGCGCATCGCCGCCATCGCCGCTGAAAACGGCCTCGACGCCCTGCCCTCCGCAACCAATTTCGTAGCCGTGGATTGCGGCGAGGACGGCGCTTTCGCGCTCAGGGTGCTGCAAGCCCTGCTGGCGCGCGGAGTGTTCATTCGCAAGCCGACGGTGGCGGGGCTCGATCGCTGCATCCGCATCAGCGCGGGGCTCGACCACGAACTCGACATTCTGGCCGGGGAACTGCCGAAAGCGCTGGCCGCCGCACGAGCGGGATAGCTTTCACCGTTCAGCCAGCCGCGATCTGAAGTGCCCGGCGGCGACCGCCGCTGGCACCATGCGTCCGGCTGAGGGACGAATATCGGCCATCTGGAAGGCGATGAAAATCCTGCACGGTCGCGCCAGCGTCACCGGCAGCGATCCAGTGTCACGGGCAGCGCTACCGGAAATCGGGCCCTGGTTCGCCGCCCCGATTCGCGGGAACGGAACGCGAGATGCGCGGGGAAGCACGATATTCCGACATTGCCCTTGCACCGGAAGTGCCGCCGGCTCCGCTTCCGGCGCGTGAAATCGGGCATGGATCACAATGGGTCATTTTCGGCAACCTGCGCATGGCCCCGGATATTGCTTCATCGGCGCGATACCTTCCCGGCCTTCTCTGCCACTGAAGGCACGGCGAACCGGCTAGGGAAGGGAAAACCGGTCAGCCGCGAAACGCAGGCCGGCCTCTCGCCGGCCGACCGGCGCGGCGGCCCATGGCATGGGCACCCCAAAACATTTGCACGGCCTTGCCGCTCTTTTCGGAAACGGGACCGGCCCTTGCCGCCGCGGGAACGGCGCCTGGCAGGGTGGACGCCGCCCGACAAGACGGAAACCGGCTCCACAGACAGCCAGCGGCCCGCTCTCCCGGCACTGCGTGCTTTCAATTCGCCGCTTGAATTAATTGAACGTACGTTTTATTAAAGATGACGGAGGAGCCCGATGGCGCGCACGGCAGGATCGGATGGCGAAAGAACGGAGGCGGCGATCCGCGAGGCGGCCGTCGACCTGATCGCGCGCCACGGTTACGAAGCCGTATCCATGCGCCAGCTTGCGGCGCGGGTCGGGGTGCAGGCGGCAGCGCTCTACCGCTATTTCACCACCAAGGAAGATTTGCTCTTTACCCTGATGCGCGAGCATATGGAGGCGCTGCTCACCGCATGGGATGAAGCACGTCCCGCCACCACGGAGCCGGTTGCGCGGCTTGCCGCCTTCGTTGCGAACCACATCGCCTTCCATATCGAACGGCGCTCCCAGACCCATATTTCCAACATGGAGCTGCGCAGCCTCTCGCCGGAGCGGCTGACCTTCATCCTGCGGCTGCGCACTTCTTACGAAAAGGAACTGCGCGCCATTCTGCGCGAGGGCACGGAAGAAGGCGCCTTCGACCTGGACGACATCGGGCTCGCCGCCATGGCGGTGATCCAGATGATCACCGGCGTCATCGTCTGGTTCCGGCCCGACGAGCGGCTGTCGGTCGAAGGGGTGACGCAGACCTATCTTTCCATGACAATGCGCCTTGTCGGGGCGACCACGAACCGGGAGACACAGCATGTACACGCAGGCACTCGACTTCGGGCTTGACGAAGACGTCGCGGCACTTCGCGATCTCGTTCACCGCTTCGCGCAGGAAAAGGTGGCGCCGCTGGCGGCGGAGATCGACCGCAGCAATGAGTTTCCCGCCCATTTGTGGGGCGAAATGGGCGCGCTCGGCCTGCTCGGCATGACCGCCAACCCGGCCTTCGGCGGCACTGGCATGGGCTATCTTGCGCATGTCGTGGCAATGGAGGAGATTTCGCGCGCCTCCGCTTCGGTCGCGCTTTCCTATGGCGCGCACTCCAACCTGTGCGTCAACCAGATCAATCGCTGGGGCACCGACGCCCAGAAGGAAAAATACCTGCCGGCGCTGTGCTCGGGGGCAGCGGTCGGCGCGCTGGCCATGTCCGAGCCCGGCGCGGGCTCCGACGTGGTGTCGATGCGGCTGAGGGCCGAGAAGAAGAACGACCGCTTCGTGCTCGACGGCACCAAGATGTGGATCACCAACGGGCCGGACGCCGACACGCTGGTGGTCTACGCCAAGACCGATCCGGAGCGGAAATCGCGCGGCATCACCGCCTTCCTGATCGAAAAGGGCTTTGCCGGTTTCTCGGTGGCGCAGAAGCTCGACAAGCTCGGCATGCGCGGCTCCAACACCGGCGAACTGGTGTTCGACAATGTGGAGGTGCCGTTCGAGAACGTGCTGGGCGAAGAGGGCAAGGGCGTCGAAGTGCTGATGTCCGGGCTCGATTACGAGCGCACGGTGCTCGCCGGCGGACCGCTCGGCATTATGGCCGCCTGCCTCGATGTCGTTGTGCCCTATGTGCGCGAGCGCAGACAGTTCGACCGCCCGATCGGCGATTTCCAGCTGGTGCAGGGCAAGCTGGCCGACATGTACACAACGCTGAACGCCTGCCGGGCCTATGTCTATGCGGTGGCCTCGGCCTGCGACCGTGGCCAGACCACGCGCAAGGATGCGGCCGGCTGCATTCTCTACTCGGCCGAAAAGGCGACGCAGACGGCGCTCGACGCCATCCAGCTTCTCGGCGGCAACGGCTACATCAACGATTATCCGACCGGCCGCCTGCTGCGCGACGCCAAGCTCTACGAAATCGGCGCGGGCACCTCTGAAATCCGCCGCTGGCTGATCGGCCGCGAGATCATGAGCGAGGAGAACTGAGGTGGCGGTGCTTCACTCGCAAGTCTCTCCCTCCTCCGACACGTTCCGCGCCAATGGCGAGCGCATGCGCGCTTTGGTGGACGACATTTCCGCCAAGGCCGAAACCGTGCAGCGCGGCGGCTCGCAGGAATCGCGCCAGCGCCATGTGAAGCGCGGCAAGCTGTTGCCGCGCGAGCGGCTGGCGCAACTGCTCGATGCCGGCTCGCCCTTTCTCGAAATCGGCCAGTTCGCCGCATGGGACATGTATGGCGGCGACATCGCCTCGGCCGGCATGATCGCCGGCATCGGCCGCGTCGAAGGGCGCGAGGTGATGATCGTGGTCAACGACGCCACCGTGAAGGGCGGCACCTATTATCCGATGACCGTGAAGAAGCATTTGCGGGCGCAGGAGATTGCGCGAGAAAACAACCTGCCCTGCGTCTATCTGGTCGATTCCGGCGGCGCGAACCTGCCCAACCAGGACGAGGTTTTCCCGGACCGCGAGCATTTCGGACGCATCTTCTACAACCAGGCCACCCTGTCGGCGGCCGGTATTCCGCAGATCGCCTGCGTGATGGGCTCGTGCACGGCGGGCGGGGCCTATGTGCCGGCGATGGCCGACGAATCAATCATGGTGCGCAAGCAGGCGACGATCTTTCTTGGCGGTCCGCCGCTGGTGAAGGCCGCGACCGGCGAGGATGTGAGCGCCGAGGAACTGGGCGGCGCCGACCTGCACACGCGCGAATCCGGCGTGGCCGATCATCTGGCCGTGGACGACGAACATGCGCTGGCGATCACGCGGCGCATCGTCAGAAACCTGAATCGAAAGAAGGAGATCGGGCTCGATCTTCGCGAACCGCGCCCGCCGCTTCACGATCCGCGCGAACTTTACGGCATCGTGCCGACCGACCTTCGCCAGCCTTATGACGTGCGCGAGGTGATCGCCCGCATCGTCGACGGCTCCGACTTCGACGAGTTCAAGCAGAATTACGGAACCACGCTGGTGACCGGCTTCGCGCATCTCCACGGCATGCCGGTCGGCATCATCGCCAACAATGGCGTGCTGTTCTCCGAAAGCGCGCAGAAGGGCGCGCATTTCATCGAACTCGCCTGCCAGCGCGGCATTCCACTGGTGTTTTTGCAGAACATCACCGGCTTCATGGTCGGCAAGAAATACGAGGCCGGCGGCATCGCCAGGAACGGCGCCAAGCTGGTGACGGCGGTGGCCACGGCCAGCGTGCCGAAGGTGACGATGATCATCGGCGGCTCGTTCGGCGCCGGCAATTACGGCATGTGCGGTCGCGCCTATTCGCCCCGCTTCCTGTGGATGTGGCCCAATGCCCGCATTTCGGTGATGGGCGGCGAGCAGGCGGCCATGGTGCTGGCGCTGGTCAAGCGCGAAGGCATCGAGCGCCGGGGCGGCACATGGAGCGCGGAAGAGGAAGCGGAGTTCAAGCAGCCGACGCTTGAGAAATACGAGCGCGAAGGCCATCCGCTCTATTCCTCGGCTCGCCTGTGGGACGACGGCATCATCGATCCGGCCCGCAGCCGCCAGGTGCTGGCCCTGTCGCTGTCGGCGGCGCTCAACGCGCCGATAGCGGACACCAAATTCGGCCTGTTCAGGATGTGAGGGCGGCCATGTTCAAGAAAATTCTTATCGCCAATCGTGGCGAGATCGCCTGCCGCATCATCCGCACCGCAAGGCGCATGGGCGTGGCGACGGTCGCCGTCTATTCCGACGCCGATGCGGGCTCCATGCATGTCGCCATGGCCGACGAGGCGGTTCGCATCGGCCCCGCGCCGGTGGCCGAAAGCTATCTCGCCGGCGAGCGCATCGTCGCGGCGGCGCTGGAAACCGGCGCCGAAGCCATTCATCCGGGCTACGGCTTCCTCTCCGAAAATCCCGACTTCGTGGATCGCGTGACCGATGCCGGGCTGGTTTTCATCGGCCCTTCCGCCGCCTCGATCCGGGCCATGGGCCTGAAGGACGCGGCCAAGCGGCTGATGGAGCAGGCAGGCGTGCCGGTGGTGCCC
>JAZIHP010000124.1:0-8769 GCA_036678505.1 Alphaproteobacteria bacterium | reverse complement strand
GGGGAGGCCGGAAGAAGAAGCCGGCGCGCCGAGCCGCTGGCCCGTCTTCTCATCGAAGAAATGCAGCCGGGCGGGATCGGGGCTGATGCGCACCTTGTCGCCGGGGCCGATGGCGACGCGCTCGCGGCCGAGATAGCTGATGCGCTGGCCATCCATGTCGAGCAGCAGATAGGTTTCCGATCCGGTCTGCTCGACCACGGCGACGGTTGCCTCGACGCCGGCCGGGTCGAGCAGCAGGTGCTCGGGGCGGATGCCCAGCACCGCGCCGCCCAGCATGGTGTCGACACCGGCATCCTTAGCCGGCGCAATTAAATTTCCAGGACCGTGAAACCGGCCGTCCCCGATCCTGCCCGTGATGAAATTCATCGCGGGCGAGCCGATGAAGCCGGCGACGAACATGTTTTGCGGATGGTCGTAGAGATCGAGCGGCGCGCCGGCCTGTTCCACCCGGCCATCGCGCATCACCACGATCTTGTCGGCCATGGTCATGGCCTCGACTTGATCGTGGGTCACATAGACGGTGGTGGTGCGCAGGCGCTGGTGCAGCGCCTTGATCTCGGCGCGCATCTGCACCCGGAGCTTGGCGTCGAGATTGGAAAGCGGCTCGTCGAACAAAAACACCTGCGGGTCGCGCACGATGGCGCGGCCCATGGCCACGCGCTGGCGCTGGCCGCCGGAAAGCTGACGCGGATAGCGGTCGAGCAGGGCTGAAAGGTCGAGGATCGCGGCGGCGGAAGCCACGCGCTCGTCGATCTGTGCCTGCGGCCTGCCGGCCAGCTTCAGCGAAAAGCCCATATTGCGGGCCACCGTCATGTGCGGATAGAGCGCATAATTCTGGAACACCATGGCCACGTCGCGCTGCCTGGGCGGCACGGCATTGACCAGCCGGTCATCGATGCGGATTTCGCCCTGCGCGATATCTTCGAGCCCCGCGATCATGCGCAAAAGCGTGGACTTGCCGCAGCCGGACGGACCGACCAGCGCCACGAATTCGCCATCGGCGACATCGACATCGATGCCGCGCAGCACCTGCACGCTACCATAGGCTTTGCGCACGTCGCGCAGCTTGACCTCAGCCATGATCGTTTTCCCTGTTCATGCCCCGCCAGCCGTTCCCACGTCGACGGTTACGCAAAAATCCGCCCTCCCGCCGGGCGCCAGCGAAGGCGCGGCGGCATTCGAGCCATCCTCGTTGCGCCCCACATTGCAGGGCTCGACCGACAGCACGCCGCTGCGCGGCATCAAGTTGCGCCACAATTGCAGGTAGGGCAGGCGCGCGGCATCCCAGCCAAAGCGCAGTTGCGGGCTGCCCGCGCCGGCATCGACGCTGCACACGGCATGTCCCGCGCCTTTCAGAAGATGCAATCGGGCCGGAACGGGGCTGTCCTCCGGCATGGCGAGCGGCCCGATCAGCCGTTCGCCATCCAGCTCGACCACACTTCCCGGCGCGACCGCCGGATAACCCAGATTGAAATGATAGAGCAGGTAGAGCGGCAGCGGCCGGGGGCCGATATTTTCGATGCGGTCGACAATGCGCAGCTTTGCCCCGCCGATCGGCGCTTCGATGCGGCGCTTCAGGCGATAGGCGTCGGCGCCATTGCGCCATTGCATCACCTCGCCCTCGCAAAACAGCACCGGCTCATCCGCCTCCCAGTCCTCGCCATAGGCGGTGAGGCGCGCGGGCGAATAGGGCAGGCGGCCATGCAGCGGATTGCCATTGGCCGGCTGGCGGATGTGTTCCAGCCCGCAGGTGACGAGAAACCCGCCAAAGGCGCGGTCGAAACCGAGGCCGCCATCGGCTCCGGGGCCGGGCGGGGGCCCGAAACCGGCCGGGCTTTGCCAGCCGAGCTGGACGCCCTGGAAGGAAAGCGTGGCGATGTCGAGCGAGCGATCCGCCGCCACCCAGAAATCGAGCCCGCCGCCGGTGGAGAAGGCCAGCATGCGCACCCCGCGCCCCGGTCCGTCGTCGAGCACGATGCGGCGCACCGAGGCGATCTGCGACAGATCGGCAGTCAGGCTGCGCAGGGAGGCGGGGTCGCCGGGCTTGCCGTCGCGCCCGGTCATGAAACGCCCGCCGGACCGTCGAGGCCGAGCCGGGTGAAGGCTTCGGGCGGCGCGCCATTGGCCTGCATCAGTTCGCGCATCAGTTCCGTCATCGCCATTTCCAGTTCCGGATCGTCCAGCGGCGCATCCTGCCCCGGATCGGTGGCGAGATCGTAGAGCCGCGTTTCCGATTCCAGCAGGCTGCCCGGCCCGTAATTATTGTACATGGGCGAACGGTCGATGACCGGCACTTTCAGCAGCGATGCGCCCCTGGTGAAGGCAAGCGGCGGCGACAGCTCGATCCCGGCCAGTTCGGCCGGCGTGAACGGCGAGAAGATATGCGCCGGCATCAGCGTGTACTGGTAGAGCGCCTGCTTCGACAAATCCTCGGGAAAGCGGTGATAGGTATGCTGGCCGTCCGTCACGTTCACCGCGCCGCCGAAATAGCCGAACAGCGCGCCTGTGCGCCGCCCGGTGCCATCGGCCATGCCGGACAGCGAAAAACCCTCGTTTTCCGGCGGCGGTTCGGCCCCGAACAGATCGAGGAAGGTGGCGGCGATGTCGATCGTCTGGGTGAGCGCGCCCGAGCGCGTGCCGGCGCGGTGAGGGAAGCGCGGATCGTGCAGGAACAGCGGGATATGCGCCACCTCCTCATAGAGGTTCATGCGGTTCTTGGCCCAGAAATCATGCTCGCCGAGCAGGAAGCCGTGGTCGGAGGTGACGACGAGCGCTGTATCCTTCCACAGATCGTGCTGGTCGAAATAGTCGAGCAACTGGCCAAGCAGATGATCGCACATGGCAACCACGGCGTAATAATTGGCCCGCAGTTCCTCGCATTCCTCCGGCAGCTCGTCGACGCGGCCATAGCGCGGCCAGTCGCGGACCGGGCCTTTCCAGCCGGTATCGAACGGGGCCTTGAAGCGCGCGGGCGCGGTGAAGGGCTCGTGCGGATCGAAGGTCTCGATCTGGAGGAACCAGTTGTCGGCATCGCGGTTGCGGCCGAGGAACTCGAACCCTTCCGCGAAGCAGCGCACCGAGGGGAAATCCTGTTCCTCGCGGATGAAGTCGCGGTTGACCATGTTCTGGCGAAAATAGGAGCGCGGCTCGTCGCTGAACTGGCGCGCGTGATAGGTCTCGCGCAGCCGCTTCCAGTGCGGCTCGACCATCGCCTTCCAGCGGTCGCCCTCCTGCCCGCGCACGAATTCGTAGGAATCGTAGCGGTTGTGATAGGTCGCCCCGCCATCTTCCCAATAGTGGAAATGGTCGGTGATCAGGTGGCTGTAGGTTTTCGTCTGCTGGCTGAGAATTTCGGGAAAGGCGTTGTCGAACGGCTCCAGCGGCCCCCAGCTGCGGTGCAGGAAGGTCAGGCGTCCGGTCAGCATGTCGCGCCGTGCCGGCATGCAGGGCAGGGAGCCGACATAGTGCCGGTCGAAGGTCGTGGAGCGCGCCGCCAGCCGGTCGAAATTCGGCGTCGGAATGCGGGTGCCGCCATAAGCGCCCAGCATGTGGCGATTGAGGGAATCGAACAGGACGAAGACGGCTTTCATGGCAGCTTTCCTATTTCACCGCGCCCTGCGTCAGGCCGCGCACGATGTAGCGCTGGGCGATCAGCAGCACGACGAGCGCCGGCAGCATGGCAAGGGCCGCACTTGCCGCCATCTGCGTGTACTGGATTTCGTAGTCCTGCGCGAATTTGGCGATGGCGACCGGCACCGTGGCCGTCTGCTTCATGGTCATGGTGAGCGCGACCGCAAACTCGTTCCACGACGAGATGAAGGTGAGGATCGAGGTGGCGGCGAGGCCGGGCGTGATCAGCGGCAGCACCACATGCCACAACACGCGCGGCGTGGACGCGCCGTCCATGATGGCGGCTTCCTCAAGCTCCTTCGGCACCTCGCGCACGAACACGGCCATCAGCCAGATGGCGATCGGCAGGTTGAGCGTCGCATGGGCGAGGATGAGGCCGGTAAAGGTGTTTTCCAGCCCGACGGCGCGCGCCATGCCGAACCAGGCGCTGGCCAGCGCCACCGGCGGGATCATGTGGAAGATCATCGTCCAGGCAAGGAAGATGTGGACCACCCAGCCCGGCCATTTCAGCCGGTTCAGCGAAAAGGCGGCGAGCGTCGCCACCACCACGCACAGAAAGGTGCTCGCCACGCCGACAATGATGGAATTGCGGTAGTTGAGCAGGAAATCCGAGGTCTTCGACCACAGCACCTCGTTGAAATTGTTCCAGATCGGCGTGAACGTCATGTGGCCCATGAGCAGCGAGATCTGGGTGCGGAAGCCCGCACCCACGGTCCACACGATGGGCGCGATGACGACCAGCGCGCACAGCACCAGCGCCAGATGCAGCATCAGCGAGGAAGAAAAAGGGCGTCTCATGGCTGCCGCCCCGCGCCGCGCCTGGCCGAAATCGCGATCACCAGCAGGATCGAGACGATGAAGATGATGGCCACCGACATGGCCGAGCCGTAGCCTGCCTTGTCCTCGGTGAAAAAGCGCTGGTAGAGCGTGAAGCTCAGCACTTCGGTGGAGGTGCCGGGGCCGCCGCCGGTGAGCAGATAAACCTCGTCGAACACCTTGAAGGCGACGATCAGGCGGAAGGCGAAGGTGACGATGATGGTCGGCGCCATCAGCGGCAAGGTGATGTGCCGCAGTTCCTGCCAGGGGCCGGCGCCGTCCATTTTGCAGGCCTCGAACACATCCTGCGGCAGGGATTCAAGTCCCGCGAGGAACAGCAGGAAGCAGAACGGGGTCCAGTGCCAGATATCGACCATGATGACGGAGAACAGCGCCGTCTCCGGGCTGCCCAGCCAGTCATGCGGCATGAGGCCGAACAGGCCAAGCAGCTTGTTGACGAGGCCGAAATCGAAATTCAGCATCAGCTTCCAGATGGCGCCGATGACGATGCCTGGAATGAGCAGCGGCAGGATGAAGATCGCCCGGTAAAACACCCGGCCGCGCACGATGCGCGAGACCATCAGCGCCATGGCGAAGGCCAGCACCATCTGCCCGGCCACGGCGGCCAGCGCGAAGATGACGGTGTTGCCCAAACCCGCCGCGAACAGATTGTCGGAGAACAGCGCCCTGTAATGGGCAAGCCCGGCAAAACTGCGCGTCGCCTTGCCGTCGGCCCATGAAATGTCCTGAAAGGAGGTGATCACCAGATTGGCGATGGGCAGAACGCTGAGCGCCAGCATCATGGCCAGCGCCGGCGTAAACGAAATCCAGCGCCACAGGCGCTGATCGCCCTGCGCAACGGCGCCGGTGCCTGGAAGGGCGGGGGCGGCGCTGGCCGGGCCTGGTCGCGGCGCGGTCGCCTGGCTTGTCGTCACCGGTGATACCTCCGGGTTCGGATCGCCGCCCCGGCGGGCCGGGTCGCGATCCTGTGCATCGTCTGGGCACGCAGGCGGCAGGCCGGACCCGGCCCGCCGCCCGCGCGATGGTCTTACAGCGGGCTGATCTGCCCGGTGCGGTAATTGTGGCCTTTCATGATCTTTTCGATCTCGCCCGCCATGCCGTTCAGGGCCTCGACGCTGCCGATCTCGCCCGCGACCGCGCGGTTGAGACCGAGTTCCAGAACCGCGATCACTTCGCTCGCCTGCGGGAACTGGTAGGAGTTGACGGCATGCGGCAGGGCTTCGGCAAGCGGCTTCATCCAGCGATATTGCCGCTCCTCGGCAATCGGCTCCCTGTAGACGGCCGCGTTGACGGGAATGCCGCCGGCCCTGGCGGTTTCGAGCTGGGCGTCCCTGGTCTGGAACCAGCGCAGGAACTCTATCGCCGCGCGCTTGCGGTCGTCGGGCACGTTGCGCGAAATGCCGGCCAGCCAGTGGCCGAGCGCGGGCGCGGTGGGCAGTCCGGGCGCCGATGGCGGCACCGCATATTCCACCTTGTCGACCACGGCCGACTTGTCGGGATCGTCCATCTGCGCGGCCGCCGAAATCACCATCATCACATGGGCGGCGGTGCCGGTGACCATGGCCTGGATGACATTGGCCTGATCGTTGGCGGCGGTCTTGGGATGACCGGCCTCCTTCGCAAGGCGGATATAGTAATCGAGCGCCGCGCGGCCTTCCTCCGAATTCAGCGTGACGGTGAAGTCGCCTTCCGACTGGTTGCGGAAGATGGTGCCGCCGAAGCCGTAGAGATAGGGATAGAAATCGTAGGACACGGTTGCCGGGCCACGCGCGCCGCGCTGGACGATGCCATACATGGACGGCGGATTGTGCAGCTTCCTGGCGTTGGCCTCCAGCTGATCGAAGGTCTTCGGCACTTCGAGCCCGGCCTCCTTGTAGAGGTCGCCGCGATAATAGAGCATCGGGATCAGCGGCGAGACCGGGATCGACATCAGCTTGCCGTCGCTGGTCAGCGATTTTTTCCCGGCGTTGTAATAGATGGTGTCGTTGAGCGTGTAGAGATCGGGATCGAGCTGGAAGCCAGGGTCGATATCGGTGATGGAATCGACGAAGCCGCCGCCATACATTTCGGTGAACCAGCCCGAATTCATGATGAGAATATCGTACTGGCCCTGGCTGGCGCGCACGGAATTGCGCTGCTTTTCCAGCGAGCCGGCGAAGGGGTTGACGTCCAGCTCCACCTTGTTGCCGGTTTCGGCCTCATAGGCCTCGACCGTCTTGCGGAACGAATCGAACCATGGCGACTGGTTGATGACGATGGTGATGGGCGAAACGCTGGCCGCATGGAGCGGGCGCGACGACAGCGGGGCCAGAACGCTGCCGAGGCCGGCAGCGCCTATTCCCTTGAGCAGGGTACGTCTTGGAATGCGGATGTTCGTTGTCATTTCAGTTCTCCCGGTTTGCGCCGCCAATTTATGACCCGGCTGCGGGGCCGTCATGCAAAGGGCGATCTGGCCGACGTCTCTTAGCGGATGTCTTTGCCTCTATCGCCCTCATTCGCCGAAAACAGGGCTTGCCCAGTTCCACTGTCCGTTCGCCTGCCGCATGCGGGCATAAATCCATTCGCCGCGCCTGAGCGGCTCGATGCCGAGCGTGCCGCGCCACTGCCACTGATGCGGGCGCGGCAGCGGATGCAGCCGGAAGGCGGGGCTGTCGATCGGCCCCAGATTTCCCGACAGCGCGCCCTGCAAGAGACGCTCGGCGCCGGCCTCGAAAACCTGCCCGTCGAGCGTCAGCCGCACATTGGCTTCCGGCCGGATGCGGATGCGCGCGGCGATCGCCTGCGTGGCGGAGGTGAAATTGTTGGGATTGCCCATGGAGCGCAGCGCAAACGAGATGCGGTTGCCCTCCAGCTCGATGCGGGTGCGGTCCTCATCGTCGCCATCGCCTTCCAGCGGCGACACCACTTCCGAACCGCGCAGGCGCGGCTCGACCGACAGGATCTCGCCGCCGCTCAGTTCCAGCGTGCCGTTCCAGTCGTGGAAAGAACCGCGCGCGCCCCAGCCGAGCTCCAGAACCAGCAGCGTTTCCATGTCGGCGCCCTCCGCCTCGATAGGGGAGGGGGCGAGGGGGGAGGCAGAAAGCGCGGGCGTGACGCGCGAGACGAGATCGCCATTGCGGAAAATATCGATGCAGTCGATGAAGCTGCCGCCGACGGCTTCCAGTTCCAGTTCGGCCGGGCCGCCGGCGGCGATCTGCCCGCCCTGCATGGTATCGCCGATGGCGAAGAACAGATGGCTGCAATCGCCGGTCAGCGCGTTGGTGCGCCGCTTTCGAATACTTTCCCACAGGCTTTCGCGGGTGTTTTCAGCCGCATAGACCGCCGAGCGGCCATGGCCGTAGGAGCCTGGATAGCCGCTGTGATGATCGGTATTGCCGAGGAAACCGAAGCGATGGCCCAGCGACAGGCCGTGGCGCGCGGTGGAGAACCCGTCGCTCGGGCCCATGGAATGCAGGAAGGGGCGGTCCATCATCGAAGTTTCGGAACAGCCATGCATGGAGACGATCTCCATGACCGGCGACAGCTCCGGCACCACCGTATCCCAGTTCACGCCGCGCGCGCCGAGCCGGTAGCCGATATGATGCGGGAAGGCGAAGGCCCCGTCGCCCGCCTCGGCGCGCAGCTTTGCATGCAGCTCCGCCGGCGTTGCGGCCTCGATCAGCTTCTGCCCGGAAATGTCGCGATAGACGATGGTGTAATCGCCATGGGCGAAGGAATGTATCTCATAGCCGGGAAACACGGTGAACGCGCCCGGCGCGTCGGCCGCCGCGAGCTGGTCGAAGTGACCGGCCCACAAGCTCTGCAACCGTGCGAAACCCATGACGTGGAAATCGACGATATGGGCGACGCGCGGATCGTCGACCGGCATGTCGGGCCAGTAGGCGTGGCCGGTGACGGAAACGAAATCGAGCTGCCGCCGCGCCCGCCGCAGCGCCTCTTCCAGCGAGCCGTGACCATAGGAAATGCCGCAATGGTTGTGAATGTCGCCATACCATGGCCGCAGGCCGAACCGCGCGGCCAGCGGCGACAGTCTTTCCGGCAGGCGTTCACCGATCATGCATTCCTCCGCCTCCTTCCCCCCCCGAAACCTCCTCCGGGAAGCCTTCTCCGGGAAGCCTTCTCCGGGAAGCCTTCTCCGGGAAGCCTTCTCCGCGAAGTCTTCTTCCCCGGGGCTTGCCTCGACCGCCGGGCCGGATGAAGTTCAATATGTATTGAAGCGTATCATACATATTGGCGAGCGCAAGCGCGGAATCGCCAGGCCCCCCGCTTTCGCGCATTGCCCCCTTGCGCCCCACCTTCTCC
>JAZIHP010000123.1:0-8783 GCA_036678505.1 Alphaproteobacteria bacterium | reverse complement strand
CATCGCTGCCTTGCGCAGGCCGTGCGCATCACCGGTTGCGCCATTGAACAGCACGTTCAGCACCACCGAGACGATCGACGCCAGCAAGATGCCGGAATCGACCAGAGGGCCAATCGTTTTCGGCAACCAGATATGGAAATCCGGCGCCACCACCGGGATCATGCCGAAGCCGAGCGAGATTGCGACAATGAACAGGTTGTTGCGGTTGTTCTTGAAATCCACCGCGGACAGGATGCGGATGCCGGTGGCCGCCACCATGCCGAACATGACGATGCCGGCTCCCCCCAGCACCACCGTCGGCAATGCCTCGACCAGCGCGCCCATCTTGGGAATCAGGCCGAGCACCACCATGATCACTCCGCCGGCAACGCACACGAAGCGGCTGCGAATGCCGGTAACGCCCACCAGCCCGACATTCTGCGAGAAGCTCGTATAGGGAAAGGTGTTGAAGATGCCGCCCAGCACCGTTCCCAGGCCATCCATGCGCAGGCCCGCCGAAAGCATCGGCTGGGTGACCTTCTTTTCCGTCATCTCTCCCAGCGCCAGGAACATGCCGGTCGACTCGATCATCACCACGATCATCACCAGAACCATGGTCAGGATCAGAATGGGATCGAAGATCGGCATGCCGAAATGGAAAGGCGCGATGGGCGCGAACCACGCCGCCTTCGCCACCTTGTCGAAATGCATCATGCCAAGCGCGGCGGCGATAACGCCACCGGCGACGATGCCCACCAGAACGGCGACATTCGACAGGAAGCCCCGGGCATAGCGCGCGACGCCGATGATGACCGCGAGCACCACCAGAGACAGGACGATGTTGGAGACCGGCGCATAGGCCGCGTTCGCGACAGTCGGCGCAAGCGCCAGCCCGCCCGGCATCGCGGGCAGAGCCGAACCATCGGCGCCAGCCAGTTCCGAGACCGACTTCAGCCAGGCGGCATGTTCGGGGTTCAGGATCTTCGGCGCGGTCGGGCCAAACGGCATGCCGAATATCCAGTTGATGCCGATCTTCATCAGCGACACGCCGATAACGAGAATGATGGTTCCCGTAACCACAGGAGGAAACAGCCGCAACATGCGGCTGACGAAGGGAGCGATGAGAACAGTGATGATGCCCGCCCCGATGATCGCGCCGAAAATCATGCGCGCGCCTTCATAGCCGGGATTTGCCACGGCCATGGACACCATGGGGCCAACCGCGGCAAAGGTCACGCCCATCATCACCGGCAGCCTGATGCCGAACCATTGCGTTGCGCCCATGGATTGCATGATCGAGACGATGCCGCACACGAACAGGTCGGCCGAGATCAGGAACGCGACGTCCGCCGGCTCCAGTTGCAGAGCCCTGCCCACGATCAGCGGCACGGCGATGGCGCCTGCATACATGACGAGAACATGCTGAAGGCCGAGCGTGAACAAACGCGGCACAGGCAGCATCTCGTCGACGGAATGCGTGGATGCTGTTGACATTACGGTCCCTCCCTTTGTGCAACAGTCCGGAAACGGATTCCACAGACTGCCCCATGTTGCAGGATCGCCTTAATCCAGCCAATAGGCTATCAAGAACTGTTTGAAATAGTCGCGAGATTTTCATGAAGATTGCCACCTGGAACATCAATGGCGTGCGGGCCCGCATCGGCAACCTTACCCATTGGCTGCAGGAGAGCGCGCCGGACATCGTCTGCCTTCAGGAAATCAAATGCGCCGACGAGCAGTTTCCCCGCCTGGAGATCGAGGCGCTGGGCTACAATGTCGAAACGCACGGCCAGAAAGGCTTCAACGGAGTTGCCCTGCTTTCCAGGCTGCCGTTCGACGAGGTCAATCGCGGACTGCCGGGCGACGATGGCGACGACCATGCAAGGTTCATCGAAGGCGTGTTCTCGACACCGAAAGGCGCGCTGCGCGTCGTCTCGCTCTACCTGCCCAACGGCAATCCGATCGACGATCCGGTGAAATTTCCCTACAAGCTTGCATGGATGCAACGCCTTGAGGACTGGGCGCGCGCGCGGCTTCCACTGGAAGAAGCGCTGGTTTTGGCGGGAGATTACAACGTCATTCCCGAGCCCGTCGATGCAAGGAACCCCGGGGCCTGGGTGAACGATGCGCTGTTCCAGCCGCAAACCCGGCAGGCATTCCGGCGCCTGAAGAACCTCGGCTTCACCGAGGCCGTGCGCGCCGTGACCGACGAAGCCGACCTTTACACCTTCTGGGATTATCAGGGCGGCGCCTGGCAGAAGAACAACGGCATCCGTATCGACCACCTGCTCCTGTCGCCGGAAGCAGCCGACATGCTGGGTTCGGCATCGGTCGAGAAACATGTGCGGGCGTGGGAAAAGCCATCGGACCATGTGCCGGCAGCCATACATCTCAGGCTGGAAACCGCCTGAAGCGCCTTTGTAAAGTGAAGGTAAAGAGCCAGGGGAAGCCCGCATCCTGCGGAAAAGGAATCACAATCGCGTTTAGAGCGTTTCCAGGAAAAGTGGAAACATGTTTCCGGTTGGCAAACGCGACAAAACAAAGACCTGAAGCAGGCCGCCCGAAGGGGAGACCGGCTTCAGGACGGCGACATGCGTGAAGACAACAGCTCAAAGCGCAAGGAGCGTCTCTGAAAGACCGCGGCAGACCCGTTACTGGTTGATGCCCTTGGTCAGCATGTCGTCGGCCAGGGCGATGGCGGTGCGGCGGTCGGCCTCGGCGGCGAGTGCGAAAGCCTCTTCCTGCATGCCGCGTATCCAGCCCTGATCGACAGGCTGGGCGCGTTCAAGCGCTGCGGTCATCAAAGCCAGACCGCGCACCACCTTGCCGCTGTGGAACAGCAGATTGCCAAGCGTTGCCTGCGCGCCGGCATGGCCCTTCTCGGCGGCGAGCTGCAACCAGCGGCCGGCCTGCCGCGTGCTGGCCTTCACGCCGCCTTCGCCGTTCAGGAACATCTTGCCCATTTCATACTGAGCGTTCGGATTGCGGTAGTTGGCGGCGGCGCGCATGAAATATTCCTGCGCGGCTATCGCGTCCGGCTGAACCGGCGTGCCGGGTATGCCGCGCTTGATGTAATCGCCGAGCGCCACCAGCGCATCGGAAACATAGCTTTCCTCGGGCGAACCCGGCTCGACATCCTGCTCGGCAATCTCGCTGAAGAACTTGAAGGCTTCATAGTCGTTGCGGGTGACGCCATCGCCCTCGGCATACATGCGGGCCAGCTTCCACGTCGCGCCGATCTGGCCATTCTCGGCCGCGTAGCGATAGGCCTCGACCGCCTGCTCCTTATGGCCGCTGTGATAGGCGGAGAAACCGAAGCGGAAAACGGCGAACGGATTGGATTTGGGCTTCACGCCGGTCTTGTCGTCGAACACCTTGTCATCGAAGGCCAGTGCGGGTTCGACAGCGGCAAGCGAGGCACAGGCGATCAACGTGCCCAGCATGCAGGAGCGCAACGCACCTGAAATGGGGCGGGCGCGAATGGCCGCCACGCGAGCCGGATCTTGCCGCATGCCGGCATCCCTTCCCGCGCGGGGAAGCAACATCGAAACTGAGCGGGAAATAACCGGGACTTCCATACTCTTCCTTGCGCCTGCCACTGTGCCAGCCAGCATGCCTCATCGTCGTCCGACGAAACCGCAGCTGAAAACATCTGCGGCCCCCTTTGCCTTGCCGCTTGCTTTTCCGGGGCCTTAACGAAGTGCCCCCGGTTTATGGCGGGAAGTTGGCGGCTCTCGCTGCGGCAGTCCTAGCATGGGGGAAGTTGAGCGACTGTTGCAGAATCACAACAAACTGAAGACGTCGCTAACCGAAGGTGAATGGCAGTTCGCAAATCGATTCCGGAACACCCGTCAAGCATATGATCTTGAAAGATGAAAGCCCGGCATTGCCGGGCTTTCATGTCGTTCAGGAGATCAGTTCACCACTTGAGGCTGTAGCCTGCAAGACCGGAGACGGACCAGCCGCTGCCGACGGCGTATTTATCCGCTGTCTTCGTTTCCCTCACCGAACTGACATGTGAAACACCGCCGCCGAGACGAAGCTCTCCAAACCCATCCTTCATGATCAGGCCGGTACCGAGGGTCACCACATCCCCGTACAAATCATGGCCTGTGGACACACCACGATCCCACATCAGGAAAGTAGTGCCCGAGATGTTCTCGGTGAAGGAGTGGCCGACACCGCCCATGATGGTCCAGCCATCACGCCAGTAATAATCATTTTCAGTGACGACAATCCCATTGCCAACATCGAGTTCAAGTTTTTTGTTAACTGACCAGTCGGTCCATTTCACTGACCCGTAGGCCAGCCAGCCCGGCGCGATACCTGTCTGGAACTTGGCCTCGACGCTTTGCGGCAGCTTGCCTTCGCCGTTAGCACCAAGCCTAGTGCCCATAAGAATTCCATATCCATCAGCTTCGATTTTGGTATCGGAGCGATACAACAACTGACCACGCAGTGCAATTTCCGGAATTTCGTAAGCAACACCAGCGCGCCAACCCCAAGCAGTTCCGGAAAGCTCAGACGTCAAAGCAGTTACGAAGCCAGGTGCAGAGGGACTAAGTGCTCCGATAGCCAAATCATAATCGAAGTCTTCGACAAACGCTCCACCAAGAAACGACAAGCGGCCCTTTTGGAGATCAAAACCAATGGCGCATGTTGCGCCGTACTCCATAACTGTGAATGTCTCTTCAAGCTTTCCTCGCCCAGGTGTCTTTGCCGAGAGACGAGGCTTATCGAATGAGGAAGCTGCGCCATAGGCATTTGCAATCGTTCCCGCACAGGACAGATTGTCCGAAATGCGGAACTTGGCGGCGAGCGACGGCATCACATAGGTGTCGGCGTAGTCATGCCCGAGGTTCGACGGTCCGCTGACGATCTTGCGCTCGGGGCTGACGACCGTCACGCTGGTGCGGACGTTGAAATTGCCCTGCTCGAACAGAATATCCGTATCGGCGGCGCCGCGCGTGAAGCCGCCCGCATTGGCCGCAGCCATTACAAGAAGAGAAAGCGCGGTTGCTCCGGAAAGCGTCGCGATACCCTTAATAACCATGAAGTCCTCTCCCCGAAATTTCCTGATTTCTAGGTAGAACCAATTAGACGGCGCGATGCAACAGCGCGGCGCATGTCGTACAAGTACGGAAAAATCCGGAAGCGATCTTCGGATTTACCGACATCTTGAACCGGTGCCTGAAAACTCCATTTTTCAACACCACAAGCCTTGAAATCGCCCGCCACATTACGCGAAACAGGCCAAAATCGGCCATTTTTACGCGAAAATCGCCGATTGTTACATTATGGCAACAATGAGGCTCAATCTTCCGTATACGTCAATTCTTACGTTACGGGAGGGCGCGCAAACGAGCCTTGAAAGCGCAACCGGAAGTCCGGAGCGCGCACGAATCGCGCAACGGGAAGACCCGAAAACCGGGGATGGTTTTCAGGCCTTCTTTCAATCGCGGACATCTGTGCCGGCTGTTTACCCGGCTGAGCGAACCCGTTCGAGAGCCGTGGCCAGCCGCGCCTGGGTTTCCTCGAACTCCGCCAGCTTCTCCCGCTCCGCCGCAACCACGTCCTCGCGGGCATTGGCGACGAATTTCTCGTTGGAGAGTTTTTTGGCGATGCGCGCGATCTCTTCGGTGACCCTGGCCACTTCCTTCTTCAGACGCGCTTCCTCGGCCTTGAGATCGACCAGCTCGCCGAGCGGCAGGCATATCGTTGCTTCGCCCAGGACGAGTTGCGCCGAGCCTTTCGGAGCCGTGTCGGCCAGCGTCACGTCACCAACGCGCGCCAGCCGGCGAATGGCCGTTTCATGGCGCACGAGACGTTCGCGGGTCGTTTCATTGGCTTCCACCACGACCACGGGAGCGATTGCGGCGGCCGGCACGTTCATTTCCGAACGAACCGAGCGGATGCCGGAAACCAGATCGACCAGCCAGTTGATGTCGGCTGCCGCCTCCGCGTCCTCGAACTCGGGCGCCGGCCAGGCCGCATGGCACAGAAGCGTGGGGCGCTCGCGCCCCTCGCCCGCCGTCTGGGCCCACAATTCCTCGGTCATGAACGGCATCATCGGATGCAGCAGCTTGTAGATCTCGTCCAGAACGAAAGCGAAGCAGGCGCGGCTTTCAACCTTGGCGGCCTCGTCGTCGCCCATGAACACCGGCTTCAGCAGTTCGACATACCAGTCGCAGACCAGATTCCAGACAAAGCGATAGGCGGCGCCCGCGGCCTCGTTGAACCGGTAGCCGGTAATGGCTTCGGTAACCGCGCGCGCAGTGCGCGTCAGCTCCGTCAGGACCCAGCGATTGACCGCCAGCTTCGCATCGCCGAGCCAGAAGTCGTCGTTGCGCGCCACGCCGTTCATCTGCGCGAAGCGCGTGGCGTTCCACAGCTTGGTGCCGAAATTGCGGTAGCCGGCGATGCGGGCGGGATCGAGCTTCACGTCGCGCCCCTGCGCGGCCATGATGGTCAGCGTGAAGCGCAGGGCGTCGGCGCCATATTCGTCGATCAGTTCAAGCGGATCGATGACGTTGCCCTTGGACTTCGACATCTTGGCGCCGTTCTTGTCGCGAACCAGCGCGTGGACATAGACCGTGTGGAACGGCTCTTCGTGCATGAAATGCAGGCCCATCATCATCATGCGGGCGACCCAGAAGAAGATGATGTCGAAGCCGGTCACCAGCACGTCGGTCTGGTAATAGGTCTTCAGCTCGGGCGTCCGGTCCGGCCAGCCCAGCGTCGAGAACGGCCACAGCGCCGAGGAAAACCATGTGTCCAGCACATCCTCGTCGCGGGTGAGGATCGCGCCCGGCTCGAAATTCTCCAGCCGTTCCTCGACCCATGCCTTCCACGGCCCTTCATGGGCGAGATAATGCTGGATGGCGGCATCGAGAGCCTCTTCCTCGCTCTTTTCCACGAAGATATGGCCATCCGGACCATACCAGGCCGGAATCTGGTGTCCCCACCACAGCTGACGGGAAATCGTCCATGGCTGGATATTCTCCATCCAGTCGAAATACGTCTTCTCCCAGCTCTTCGGAACGAAGCTGGTGCGGCCCTCGCGAACAGATGCGATAGCCGGCTTCGCCAGTTCGGCGGCGTTCACGTACCACTGGTCGGTCAGCAGGGGCTCGATCGGCACGCCGCCGCGATCTCCGTGCGGAACCATGTGGCGGTGCGGTTCGATCTTAGCGAGGAAGCCGCCCTCCTCCATGATCTGGACGATGAGCTTGCGCGCCTCGAAACGGTCGAGGCCGTGGAGCTGTTCCCACACGCCTTCGCGCAAAGGCGTCGCCTCGACGCCTTCGAGGAAATCCTCGTTGTCGCGGATATCGATCTTCGCCTCGGGGGTCAGGATGCTGATCGCACGCAGCTTGTTACGCCTGCCGACCTCGAAGTCGTTGAAGTCGTGCGCCGGGGTGATCTTGACCGCGCCGGTTCCCTTCTCCGGATCGGAATAGTCATCCGCGACCACCGGGATCAGCCGGCCGACGATCGGCAGCACCACATTGCGGCCAACCAGCTTCCGGTAGCGCTCGTCATCGGGGTGAACGGCAACGCCCGTATCGCCCAGCATCGTTTCAGGACGCGTGGTGGCGACGGTCACATAGGTGGCCGGGTTCTCGGGATCGAAGGTCTCGCCTTCGACGGGATAGCGGAAATACCAGAGATTTCCATCCACCTCCTTCTGTTCCACCTCAAGGTCGGAGATCGCGGTGAGCAGCTTCGGGTCCCAGTTCACAAGGCGCTTGTCCTTGTAGATCAGCCCTTCCTTGTAGAGGGTGACGAACACCTCCAGCACGGCCTTCGACAGGCCCTCGTCCATGGTGAAGCGCTCGCGCGACCAGTCGCACGACGCGCCCAGCCGCCTGAGCTGGTTGAAGATGGCGCCTCCCGACTCGGCCTTCCATTCCCACACCTTCTCGATGAATTCCTCGCGGGTCAGATCGCGGCGATGGATGTTCTTTTCCGCCAGCTGCCGCTCGACCACCATCTGCGTGGCGATGCCCGCATGGTCCATGCCGGGCTGCCACAGCACATTTTTGCCGCGCATGCGCTCGAAACGGACCATGATGTCCTGCAGCGTGTTGTTGAGCGCATGGCCCATATGCAGCGAGCCGGTGACATTGGGCGGCGGAATGACGATGGCGAAGGGCTCAGCGCCTTCCTCGGCGCCCGCGCCGGCGCGAAAGGCCTCGGCCTCGTCCCACGTAGCGGCAATTCTGGGTTCGACGGTCTTCGCGTCGTAGGTTTTTTCAAGCATCAAATGGGGTCCGGACTGTCGGGAACTGATTTTCACGGTAAATCGGATGGGCAGCTACAAGTCAACTGCGTGTCAACCGCGCGCGGCCGCGACAAGTTCCGCCAGCAGTGGCGGAAGTGCCCGCGGCAGGTCCTCGGCGATCAGGCCCGGACCGAAGCGGCTGCCGGCCTCGGCATGCATCCAGACGGCCGCACAGGCGGCCTCGAAGGCCGGCATGCCCTGCGCGACGAGGCCGGCGATCAGGCCCGCCAGAACATCGCCGGAACCCGCCGTCGCCAGCCATGGCGCGCCGTTGGAATTGATGGCGGCGCGGCCGTCGGGCGCGGCGATGACGGTATCGGCGCCCTTGGCGACGATAACGCCATGCGCCCGCCCGGCTGCGCGGCGGGCCCGGTCCGGCTTGGATAAAGCTTCAGGCGAAGCCAGATCCGGGAACAACCGTGCAAACTCGCCATCGTGCGGGGTCAGGACCAGCGCCGGCGCACCCGGCGCGCGCGCCGCGTCGAACAGCGCCTCCGCATCTTCCCGGAAAGACGTGATG
>JAZIHP010000122.1:0-8875 GCA_036678505.1 Alphaproteobacteria bacterium | reverse complement strand
ATCCTGGAAGGGGCCGACGCCGACATCGTGGTGTGGGACCCGAAGCGGAAAAAGACCATTTCGGCCGGCAGCCAGCAATCGGTGATCGATTACAACGTCTTCGAGGGCGTGGAGGTGACCGGCCTGCCGCGCTTCGTGTTCTCGCGCGGGGAACTGGCGGTTCAGGAGGCCGAGATGAAGACGCGGCCCGGCCATGGCGCGTTCGTGGCGCGCAAGCCCAATGCGGCGCCCAACCGGGCGCTGTCGACATGGAAGGAGGTCACGGCGCCGCGCCGGATCGAGCGCAGCGGCATCCCGGCGACGGGAGTGTGAGGCCGATGGGGAACAAGAAGAATGAGCGGGGAAGGGCCTGACTTCATGAATGCAATTGCCACGCACAAGCCTTCCTGCCCACTTCCCGCCGGTGAAAACGGCCTCGCCAACGTCGTTGCCGCCAACAAGCTGGGGCTTGTGTTCGACACCAATGACGGCCCCGTGCAGGCGCTCAGCAATGTCGACCTGACCATCGGCAGGGGCGAGTTCGTGTCCTTCATCGGCCCGTCCGGCTGTGGCAAGACCACGTTGCTTCGGGTCATCGCCGATCTGGAAAAGCCGACCGCCGGCACCATTCTGGTCAACGGCATGACACCGGAACAGGCGCGCGAGCGCCGCGCCTACGGCTATGTGTTTCAGGCGGCGGCGCTGCTGCCATGGCGCAGCATCGCCGACAATGTGGCGCTGCCGCTGGAGATCATGGGGATTTCGAAGGCCGAGCGGGAAGAGCGCATCAGGCGCACGCTGGAACTGGTCAATCTCGCCGGTTTCGAGAAGAAATATCCGTGGCAGCTTTCCGGCGGCATGCAGCAGCGGGCCTCGATCGCGCGCGCGCTCGCCTTCGACGCCGATCTGCTTTTGATGGACGAGCCGTTCGGCGCGCTGGACGAGATCGTGCGCGACCATCTCAACCAGCAATTGCTGGAACTGTGGGCGCGCACCAACAAGACGATCTGCTTCGTCACCCACTCGATCCCCGAGGCCGTGTATCTTTCCACCCGCATCGTGGTGATGTCGCCGCGCCCCGGACGGGTCACGGACGTGATCGACACCGACCTGCCGCGCGAGCGGCCCCTCGATATTCGCGAGACACCCGAATTCCTCGCCATCGCGGCGCGCGTGCGCGACGGCCTCAAGGCCGGCCATTCCTATGAGGATTGAGGGCTGACATGGACAGTTTCCGATCCAGGATCGTTCCCGTCACCACCTTGCTGGCGATATTGGTGGCGGCCTGGTACGCCTTCGCCGTGTATCTGAACGGGCCGTTCCAGCGCGATCTGGACCGGCGCGCGGGCGAACAGCCCGGCACGCTGGAATTCCTCATGCGGACATGGTCGCAGCCGAAGCCGACGCTGCCGGCCCCGCATCAGGTGGCGCAGAACTTCTACAAATCGACCTTCACGGTGAAGCCGTGGAGCAAGCGCAGCCTGATCTACCATTCGTGGGTGACGCTGTCCTCGACCTTCGTGGGCTTCGCCTTCGGGGCCGTGCTGGGCATCCTGATCGCCGTCGGCATCGTGCATTTCGCCTCGCTCGACCGCAGCCTGATGCCGTGGATCATCACCTCGCAGACCATTCCCATCCTCGCCATCGCGCCGATGGTGGTGGTGGTGTTCGCCTCCATCGGCGTTACCGGGCTGTTTCCGAAGGCGCTGATCTCGACCTATCTGTCGTTCTTCCCCGTCGCCGTCGGCATGGTGAAGGGCCTGCGCTCGCCCGAGGTCATGCATCTCGACCTGATGCGCACCTACAATGCCACGAGCTCGCAGGTGTTCTGGAAGCTGAGGGTACCTGCATCGCTGCCGTTCCTGTTCGCTTCGATGAAGGTGGCGGTGGCGGCAAGCCTGGTCGGCGCCATCGTGGCCGAGCTTCCGACCGGGGCGGTGGCCGGCATTGGCGCCCGGTTGCTCAACGGCTCCTATTACAGCCAGACCATCGACATCTGGGCGGCGCTGGTGGCCGGTTCGGTGGTCGCGGTGATCCTGGTGGCGCTGGTGGGGCTGGCCGGACGCCTGACCGATCGCGCCATGGGCGGGAGGCCGGCATGAAAGCCTCGCTTCCATGGCAAATTTCGGCCGCGCTTGTGGCGGTCATCATCGGCGCTGTCTTACAGGCCGCAGCTTCTGCCGAAATCGGGCCGGGCAATATCTGGCCGGCGCTCGGGCTGATTGCGCTTGCCGCGGCGGGCGCATGGGCGATCGCCGCCAAGCCTTTCGTGCAGGCGGCGGTTCTCTTCATCGGCGCGCATGGGGCGGCATGGCTGTTGCTCAGCGGCGTTGCCGGGCATGAGGGGCAGGCGGGCGCTTCCTTTTATCTGGCGCTTGCCGCAGCCTGGCTTCTGGCCTGGCGCTGCGTGACCCTTCTGTCGACGCAAAAGCCGGCTTCGCGCCATGCCGGCAAGGTGCTCGGCATCGTCATTCCCGTCATCTTCGGCGCGTGGGTGCTGATCGTGTGGGAAGCCGTGGTGCGCGGCGCTGGCATTCCCTTCCTGCTGCTGCCGCCGCCCAGCGCCATCGCGGCCCGCATCGCGGCCTCGACCGGGGTGCTGATGGCGGATGTGCGCCAGACCGTCTTCAAGGCGGTTCTGGCGGGTTACGTCATCGGTTGCGCCAGCGGCTTCGTCGCGGCCATCGCCGCCGACCGCTTCGCGTTCCTGCGGCGCGGGCTCCTGCCCATCGGCAACATGGCGGCGGCGCTGCCGATCATCGGCGTCGCCCCCATCATGGTCATGTGGTTCGGCTTCGACTGGCAATCCAAGGCGGCGGTCGTGGTGATCATGACCTTCTTCCCCATGCTGGTGAACACCGTGGCCGGCCTTTCCGCGGCAGGTTACATGGAGCGCGACCTGATGCGCACCTATGCGTCCGGCTACTGGCAAACGCTGTTGAAGCTGCGCCTGCCGGCGGCGATGCCGTTCATCTTCAACGCGCTGAAGATCAATTCGACGCTGGCGCTGATCGGCGCGATCGTGGCCGAATTCTTCGGCACGCCGGTGGTCGGCATGGGTTTCCGCATCTCCACCGAAGTCGGGCGCATGAACATCGACATGGTGTGGGCGGAGATTGCAGTGGCGGCCGTGGCCGGCACGCTGTTCTATGGCGTGGTGGCGCTGGCGGAGCGCGCCGTCACGTTTTGGCACCCGTCTGTCCGTGGTGGGTAGATGGCTTTTCAGAGGGTGAGAACAATGAAAAAAATGCTCGTATCGTTGCTTGCCGGGGCGATGTCTCTCGCTGCCGCGCAGGCCATGGCCGCCGACAAGGTGGTGTTGCAGCTCAAATGGGTGGCTCAGGGCCAGTTCGCCGGCTATTTCGTGGCCAAGGAAAAGGGTTTCTATGAAGAGGAGGGGCTCGACGTCGAGATCAAGAACGGCGGTCCCGACATCGCGCCCGAGCAGGTGATCGCGGGCGGCGGCGCCGATGTGATCGTGACCTGGATGGCGGCGGGTCTGGCGGCCCGCGACAAGGGCGTCAATCTCGTCAACATCGCCCAGCCTTATGCCAAATCGGGCCTTGAACTGATCTGCCCCAAGGACGGCCCGGTGCAGACGGAAGCCGATTTCAAGGGCCATACGCTGGGCGTCTGGTTCTTCGGCAACGAATATCCGTTCTATGCGTGGATGCACAAGCTGGGCCTTTCCACCGAAGGCGGGCCGGACGGGGTGACCGTGCTGAAGCAGAGCTTTGACGTGCAGCCGCTGATCCAGAAGCAGGCCGACTGCATCTCGGTGATGACCTATAACGAGTACTGGCAGGCCATCGATGCCGGCTTCAAGCCGGAGGATCTGGTGGTCTTCAACTACACCGATCTCGGCAACGACCTTTTGGAGGACGGGCTCTACGTCATCGAGGACAATCTGAAGGACCCGGCCTTCGAGGACAGGATGGTGCGCTTCGTGCGGGCTTCGATGAAGGGCTGGAAATATGCCGTCGACAACCCGCAAGAGGCAGCCGAAGCGGTGATGGAAGCCGGCGGCGAGGATGAAAACCACCAGCAGCGCATGGTGGGCGAGGTCGGCAAGCTGATCGGCGACGGCAAGCTCGATCCGGTGGTCTATGAGCGCACCGCCAAGGCGCTGCTCGACCAGAAGATCATCGCCAAGGAGCCGGAGGGCGCCTACACCACGGCGATTACCGACAAGGCGCTGTAACCGGCGGCATCCGGCGCGAAGGAAGAAGGGGCGGGAAACCGCCCCTTTTGCATCCGCCCGAATGCGCCGCCGCTCGATCGCGCCCGCGATGAACGAGGCCCGGTCGGGGCCTCGCATTTCCGGCGCGATCTTTCAGATCGGCTCCCTGCGCTTCAAGCCGTTGTTTTCACGCATGCCGCTGTTCCGAAACCGGCTCCCACTTTCGGGCGACATGCTTTAGATTGTGCGCGAGATTGAAGAAAAAGGCTGCAAGGCCGATACCGGGAGCTTCCATGACCGCGCCAAGACCCTCCAGAACCCATATCGGCAATCACAAGCTGCATCCCGAGACGATGATGCTGAGCTACGGTTTTGACCCGCTGCTTTCCGAAGGGGCGGTCAAGCCGCCGGTTTTCCTGACCTCGACCTTCGTGTTCCGCTCGGCGGAAGAGGGGCGCGATTTCTTCGATTACACATCCGGCCGCAAGGAGCCGCCGCAGGGCACCGGCGCCGGGCTGGTCTATTCGCGCTTCAACCATCCCAATGGCGAGATCGTCGAGGACCGGCTGGCGGTTTATGAAAACACCGACGCCTGCGTGCTGTTTTCGTCGGGCATGTCGGCCATCACGACGGCGATCCTCGCCTATGCGAAGCCGGGCGACGTGATCCTGCACTCGCAGCCGCTCTATGGCGGCACCGAGACGCTGCTGGCGCGCACGCTGGCCGGGCTCGGCATCCAGGCCGTCGGCTTCTCCAACGGCGTCGATGGCGCGGCGGTGCGCAAGGCGGCGAAGGAAGCGGCTGCAAAGGGGCGGGTGTCGATCATTCTGGTGGAAACGCCGTCGAACCCCATCAACAGCGTCATCGATCTGGCCCTGATGCGGCAGGTCGCGGACGAGCTTGGCGGCGCGCAGGACCATCGCCCGGTGGTGATGTGCGACAATACGCTGCTCGGCCCGGTCTTCCAGCGTCCGGTGGAACTGGGCGCGGATGTGTCGCTCTATTCGCTGACCAAATATGTCGGCGGCCATTCCGACCTCATCGCCGGCGCCGCGATGGGAGCGAAGGACGTCATCAAGCCGATCAAGGCGCTGCGCGGGGCCATCGGCACCCAGCTCGACGCGCATTCGTGCTGGATGCTCGGCCGCTCGCTGGAAACGCTGGCATTGCGCATGGAGAAGGCCGACGCCAATGCCAAGGTGGTGGCGCAGTTCCTGTGCGACCACGCCAAGGTGGAAAAGGTCCATTACCTGCCGTTTCTCGATGCCGGCAGCCCGGAAGCGAAAGTGTTTCAGGCCCAGTGCACGGGCGCGGGCTCGACCTTTTCCTTCGATATTCGCGGCGGCGAGAAGGCGGCTTTCGCCTTCCTCAACGCGTTGCAACTGTTCAAGCTGGCGGTCAGCCTCGGCGGCACGGAATCGCTGGCCAGCCATCCGGCGGCGATGACCCATTCCGGCGTGCCGCTTGAAGTGCGCCAGCGCATCGGCGTGCTCGAAACCACCATCCGCCTGTCGATCGGCGTCGAGCATCCCGACGACCTGGTGGCCGATCTGGCGCAGGCGCTGGCCGCGGCTTGAGTTCGCGAACAGCTTCGTTGAAAAAAAGCTCGCCGGCGCGTGGCGAGCCTTTTTCAGTTTCAGCGCTTCTCGCGGATGTCGGTCAGCGTGCGCGCAGGCGTGATCGCTTCGGGATCGAGCTTGATCTCGACGATCGCCGGCTTGCCGCTGGCCCTTGCGCGCTCGAAGGCGGGGGCGAAGGCTTCGGTGGTCTCCACCGTCTCCCCATGGCCGCCGAAGGCGCGCGCATAGGCGGCGAAATCCGGGTTCTTCAGGCTGGTGCCGGACACGCGGCCCGGATAATCGCGCTCCTGATGCATGCGGATGGTGCCGTAGATGCCATTGTTGAGGATGACGACGATCAGGGCCAGATCATATTGCACGGCGGTCGCGAACTCCTGGCCGTGCATCAGGAAATCGCCGTCGCCGGCCCATACGATCACCTCGCGCTCAGGAAACACGCTTTTCGCGCCGACGCCCGCCGGCAGACCGTAGCCCATGGAACCGGAGGTGGGGGCGGCCTGCGTGTTGTAGCGCCGGAAACGATGGAAGCGATGCATCCAGGTGGCGAAATTGCCGGCGCCGTTGCAGATGATCGCATCCTGCGGCAGAACGCCTTCCAGATAGTCCATGATCGGACCCATCTGCACGGCGCCGGGACCTGTCTTCGGCGGGGTCGACCATGCCAGATAATCGGCGTGGCGCTGCTTCGTTTCGCTGGCCCATACCGGTGCCGCCTGCGGCTTGCGGGAGGCGAAGGCTTCGACGAAAGCGGCGGGCGAGGCGTTGATGGCAAGGGTCGGCCGGTAGACGCGGCCAAGCTCGTTGGCATCGACATGGACATGGACCAGCTTCTGGTCCGGATAGGGGCTCTTCATCAGCGTGTAGTCGGATGACGGCATTTCGCCGAAGCGGCCGCCGACGAGCAGGATGAGGTCGGCCTGCCTGATAGCTGTCGCCAGCTTCGGATTGAGGCCGATGCCGACATCGCCGGCATAGTTTTCATGGCGATGGTCGAACAGCATCTGGCGGCGGAAGGAGCATCCGACCGGAAGCGCCCAGTCTTCCGAAATGCGCTGCATATGGGCGACCGCATCTTCGCTCCAGCGGGTGCCGCCGAGGATGACGAAGGGACGCTTCGCCGCGCCGAGCAGCTTTTCGAGCTGGTTCAGTTCCGCGTCGCCCGGCCGGGTCTCGACCGGCGTGAAGGGCAGGGCTTGCGGGGCCTCCACTTCGGAGACCAGCATGTCTTCCGGCAGCGATACGATGACGGGGCCGGGACGCCCGGAGGTGGCGACGGCGAAGGCGCGCGTCACCAGTTCGGGAATGCGGGCGGCGTCGTCGATCTCGACCACCCATTTGGCGATGTCGCCGAAGAAGGCGTGATAGTCGACCTCCTGAAAGGCCTCGCGATATTTGGCATGGCCGGCGATCTGGCCGATGAAGAGGATCATCGGCACGGAATCCTGCATGGCGATGTGGACGCCGGCAGAGGCGTTGGTCGCGCCGGGGCCGCGGGTGACGAAGCAGACGCCGGGGCGGCCGGTGAGACGGCCCTGACAGTCGGCCATCATGGCCGCGCCGCCCTCCTGCCGGCACACGATGGTGCGGATGCGGGAATCATGCAAGGCATCGAGCACGGCCAGATAGGATTCGCCCGGCACGCAGAAAATGCGGTCGGTGCCGTTGGCTTCCAGCACCTCGACGATCAGTTGTCCTCCGGTTTTCATCGCGACTTACGCTCCTCAAGCTCTGCGAGTATTTCCTCGGTGTGTTCGCCCAGACGCGGCGACGGGCGCTCATAGGCAAGCGGCGTGGCCGACATGACCATCGGCGCGCGCACCGAAGGCAGGGCGTTGCCATGGCCGTCGTCCAGATCGAGCCGCATGCCGCGCGCCACCACCTGCGGGTCGGCGAAAGTCTGGGAAATGTCGTTGATGGGGCTCGCCGGCACGCCGGCCTCTTCCAGCGCGGCCAGAATTTCTGCGCGCCCGAAGCCAGCGAGGGCGGGCACGGTGTGTCCCCGCAGCGCGTGGCGGTTGGCGACGCGTGCCGCATTGGTGGCGAATGCGGGGTCGTCAGCCAATTCAGGGTGGCCGATGACGGCGCAGAACCTGGCGAACTGGCTGTCATTGCCGACCGCCAGGATAAAATGCCCGTCGCTGACCGGCAGCACCTCATAGGGCGCGATGTTGGGATGGGCGTTGCCCATGCGGTTGGGCGCGGTGCCGGATACCAGATAGTTCAGGTTCTGGTTGGCCAGAACCGACACCTGGGTGTCGAGCAGGGCCATGTCGATGTGCTGGCCTTCGCCGGTCTTTTCGGCATGGCGCAGCGCTGCCTGCATGGCGATGACCGAATAAAGGCCGGTGAAAATGTCGGTGACGGCCACGCCCACCTTCTGCGGCTCGCGGTCCGGCTCGCCGGTGATCGACATGAGGCCGGACATGCCCTGCACGATGAAATCATAGCCGGCGCGGGGCGCATAGGGGCCATCCTGCCCGAAGCCGGTGATCGAGCAGTAGATGAGCTTCGGGTTGACCGTCTTCAGGCTCTCATAGTCGAGGCCGTATTTCTTCAGGCCGCCCAGCTTGAAATTCTCGATGAGAATGTCGGCATCGGCAACCAGCCGGCGCACGGTTTCGGCCCCTTCCGGCGTGGAAAAATCGAGGACGATGGAGCGCTTGCCGCGATTGCAGGAATGGTAATAGGCGGCCGACAGGTTCTCGCCGTCCTTGCCCTCGACGAAGGGAGGCCCCCATTTGCGGGTGTCGTCGCCCTGCTGGCTCTCGACCTTGATGACGTCCGCGCCGAGATCGGCCAGCATCTGGCCTGCCCAGGGGCCGGCCAGAATGCGAGCCAGTTCGATGACGCGGATGCCTTTGAGAGGTGGAGGGGCCATGGTCTGCTCACTGGGTTGGAAGGAAAATCGAAAAAGTGGTAGCAAGCCTTTCAGATGCTGTCACGCTGGATGGGATGGACCGGCCTCAGCGGGGCAGACCCGCTCCAGCCAGACCATGAAATCGGCCATGACCCTGTCGCGATTGATCTCGTTGAGGCTTTCGTGGCGGGTCTGCGGGTAGATGGTCGTGGTCACGTCGGAAAAACCCATGGTCTTCATGCGCGCGGCGAGCTGGCGCATGCTTTTGCCGCCGTTGGT
>JAZIHP010000121.1:0-9093 GCA_036678505.1 Alphaproteobacteria bacterium | reverse complement strand
CCCCCCCCCCCCCCCCCCCCCCCCCCACCACCCAACTCAAATACAAGAGCCAGAGCCAGAGCCAGAGCCAGAGCCAGAGCCAGAGCCAGAGCCAGAGCCAGAGCCAGAGCCAGAGCCGGAGCCAGAGCCAGATGCCGTGGCTGTCGAACCGGAAGCGGTCGTTCCTGCTGCCGGGCCGGAGGTTGACACCGCGCCGCCGGCTTCTCCCGCGCCGAAGCCTGCTGCCGGCAAGGTGACGGTGGCGAAGAAGGTCGAGGAAAAGACCGAAGCGGCGCCCGCGCCTGTCGAAGCGCCGAAAAAAACATGGTTCCAGCGCATGAAGGAGGGGCTATCCCGCTCCTCGCGCGAACTGTCGGGCAATATTTCCGGCGTCTTCACCAGGCGCAAGCTGGATGAGGATACGCTTCAGGACCTTGAGGACGTGCTGATCCGCGCCGATCTCGGCGTCGAGACGGCGCTGCGCGTCACCGATGCGCTGGCGGCCAGCCGCTACGGCAAGGACGTTTCCGACGCCGACGTGCGCGCTGTGATGGCGGCGGAAGTGGAAAAGGTGCTGAGGCCGGTGGCGAAGCCGCTGGAACTCGACCTTTCGCACAAGCCGCATGTCGTCCTCGTGGTCGGCGTCAACGGCACCGGCAAGACCACCACCATCGGCAAGCTTGCGGCCAAGCTGACCGAAGGCGGGCTTTCCGTCATGCTGGCGGCCGGCGACACGTTCCGGGCGGCGGCTATCGAACAGCTCAAAATCTGGGGCGAGCGCACCGGCTCGCCGGTGATCGCGACGAAGCTCGGCGCCGATGCCGCCGGCCTCGCCTATGACGCCTTCGAGCAGGCGAAGGCAGCCGGTTCGGACGTGCTGATCATCGATACGGCGGGCCGCCTGCAAAACAAGAGCGAGCTGATGGCCGAGCTTGAAAAGATCGTGCGCGTTCTGGGCAAGCTCGATCCGGAGGCGCCGCATACCGTATTGCAGACCGTCGATGCGACAACCGGCCAGAATGCGCTCAATCAGGTCGAGATTTTCCGCAATGTCGCCGGCGTCAACGGCCTGGTCATGACCAAGCTGGACGGCACGGCGCGCGGCGGTATTCTGGTCGCCATAGCGGCGAAGCACAAGCTTCCGGTCTATTTCATCGGCGTGGGCGAGGGGGTGGAAGACCTCGAACCCTTCTCGGCCGGCGATTTCGCGAAAGCCATTGCCGGAACCGGATAGGCGCAGCCCATGCGCCGCAAGCGAACGAAGCGACAGTCAGCGAGCCTCCATGAACCAGCCCCTTTTCGAGCGTGATCCCTCCGAAAGCCGCAAGCCGGCCGGGAAAAGCGTCAATCCGCTGCTCAAGCT
Organism: Alphaproteobacteria bacterium; assembly: GCA_036678505.1. Classification (GTDB taxonomy): domain Bacteria; phylum Pseudomonadota; class Alphaproteobacteria; order Rhizobiales; family Rhizobiaceae; genus Mesorhizobium. The sequence goes on along the minus strand of JAZIHP010000121.1, from coordinate 7,751 downwards.
GGCGCTGGAGCTTGGGCCGCTCATGGTCTTTTTCTTCGCCAATTCGCGCGGCGAGTGGCTGGCCGGGACATTTCCGGTTCTCGCCGAATTCGGCGGGCCGATCTTCATCGCCACGGGCCTGTTCATGGCCGCCACCGCACTTGCGCTGGTCATCTCGTGGCTGCTGACCCGCACCTTGCCCGTCATGCCGATGGTGTCGGGCGTCGTGGTTCTGGTGTTCGGGGCGCTGACGCTCTATTTGCAGGACGAGCTTTTCATCAAGATGAAGCCGACCATCGTCAACACGCTGTTTGGCGCGACCCTGCTCGGCGGTCTGGCCTTCGGCAAGTCCTTGCTCGGCTATGTCTTCGATTCCGCCTTCCGGCTGGATGCCGAAGGCTGGCGCAAGCTGACCCTGCGCTGGGGCGTCTTCTTCCTGTTCCTCGCCGTGGTCAACGAGGTCGTTTGGCGCATGTTCTCGACCGATTTCTGGGTGGCTTTCAAGGTCTGGGGCATCATGCCCATCACCGTGCTGTTCACCATGAGCCAGATGCCGCTCATCATGCGCCATTCGCTGGAAGAGCCTGCCGACAAGAAGTAAGCGGCCTGCCGATGTGATCTGTCGGCAGCCTTCTTTGCCTGTCCGCCAGTCGTTCTACGGCCGAGCGGCCAGCGCCTTCTCGATTTCCGGCATCAGCCTTTGCGCCAGCGAAGCCGGCGTGATCGGCCCGACATGCTTGTAGGCGATGCGGCCATCCTTGCCGACAAGGAAGGTTTCCGGCACGCCGTAAACGCCCCAGTCGATGCCGGCACGCCCGTTTTCGTCAATGCCGATGGCAGTATAGGGATTGCCGAGTTCGGACAGGAACTTCAGCGCGTTGGCCGGCTTGTCCTTGTAGTTCAGGCCGGTGACGGCGAAGCGCCCGTCGCGTTTCAGCTCCATCACCATCGGGTGTTCGTCCCTGCACGGCACGCACCATGAAGCGAAGACGTTGACCAGCGTGACCTTGCCGGCAAAAGTTCCGGAATCGAGGCCGGGCAGCTGCGTTCCGGGCAATGGCGGCAGTTCGGTCCGGGGGGCCGGCTCCCCGATGAGAGCCGAAGGGATTTCTGAAATGTCGCGGCCAGACATGAGCTGCGCCAGAAAGACGCCGCACAGGGCAAGGAACAGCCCGAGCGGCAGCAGAACGAACAACCGCCGCGACACCGGCTTCGGCGTATCCGCGCTCATGGCTTCATCGTCTTCTCGCGGTCCGAGCGGCGGCGGATGCCGGCGGCCTCCAGTTCGGCCAGTTCCCGGCGCCGGAGATGCTGGTCGAGCAATATCCAGCCGATCAGGATGCCCAGAACCACGATGGCGATCCCATAGGCGGCCGCGACATAGAGGTCATGCGTGGTCACCGCCGCATCTCCTGTGTCCGGTTTCCGATCAAGGATGGCTGGTCGTTTCGAATTGCCATTGCTTTCCCTGAAGAAGAATCCTGTCCCGGGGGCCGCTTCGGGACGGCGCTTTTGCCTCGGACAAGCTTTAACGCCCGGCTTCCCGCCATGCAATCAGTCTGCGCTGCGGCGTAACGCCAGAGCCGCCGCCAGCGGCCCGATGACGGCGAGGAACAGCGTCAGCGCCACGAGGATGAGGAAAGGTTGCAGGAAGGGGGCCGGGTCTTCCGTCGCGCCATAGCTGGCCGATACGCCGAAGATCAGCGCCGGAATGGTCAGCGGCAGCACGAGAATGGAGATCAGCAGGCCGCCGCGCGGCAGGGCGACGGCGACGGCTGCGCCGGCGGCGCCGATGAAGGTGATGGCCGGCGTTCCGGCAAGCAGGGTGAGCGCGGTTGCGCCGATCGCCAGCGGCTCCATGTTCATGAACAGGCCGAGCAACGGCGCTGCGATCACCAGCGGCAGCACCGAGCCGGTCCAGTGGGCGAGGCATTTGACCAGAACGGTCAGGGCCAGCATGTGGCGGTCCGCTTCCAGCACCAGAAGATCGAGCGCGCCGTCCTCGCGGTCGGCCTGGAACAGGCGGTCGAGACCGAGCAGCGAGGCCAGCAGCGCTCCGATCCACAGGATCGCCGGGCCGATGCGGGCGAGCAGGTTGAGATCGGGGCCGACGCCGAAGGGTATGGTGGCGATCACGGCAAGGAAAAAGATGATGCCGGTCAGCGCACCCCCGCCGACACGCATGGAAAGACGCAGGTCGCGCAGGAACAGGGCTAGCATGCGCAATCGTTTCCCGCCGCGCGGCGACGAAGCGCGGCCGCGGTCAGGCGCGCCGCCGGGACATTGTGTTCACCCATGAGATCGCGTTCCCATGTCCAGAGATTTTACGCCCTCGATCCCGAGCGGCAGATGGGTGGCGGCGACGACGATGCCGCCCTGTTCCAGATGCTGTTCCATCATTCCGGTCAGCCGTTTCTCGGATGCCTTGTCGAGGCCGGCGGTCGGTTCGTCAAGCAGCCAGACCGGACGGCGGCTGACCAGCAGGCGCGCAAGTGCCGCGCGCCGCTTCTGGCCCGTGGAAAGATAGCCGAAGGGCAGGTGGCCGATATCGCCAAGGCCCACCTCCTCCAGCGCCGCGGCGACGCAAAGCGCCGGCTCGCCGGCGAAACGTTGCCAGAAGCCGAGATTCTCGTTCACGCTCAGCGCGGTCTTCATGGCGTTGAGATGGCCGATATAATGGCAGGCGGTTGCGGGGGACGGCCATTTTTCGCCGCCGCCCTCGAAGCGGACGCCGCCTTGGCTGGCGGGCAGAAGGTCGGCCACGACCCGCAGCAGCGTGGATTTGCCCGAACCGTTCGGCCCGGTGACGATCAGCGCCTCGCCGTCTTCCAGAGTAAAGTCCACATCGGCGAAAATTGGCTCGCCGCCGCGCTCGCCCGCCAGCTTCTCGGCAATCAGCCGCATTGGACCTCCTTTTGTCGTTTCCGCTTCGCTGCAACGACATGCTGCGGCAAAATTGCCCAAACACCGTCTAGAACTATTCCGGAATATTCTCTATATGCAGCTTACCAACCCCAGCGGTCGGGGGAGGCAAACCATATAGCGCCGAACCGGTGCGCGGACCGTCCTGAACGGTCCGGGCGCTGGGAGCGGACAGCGGAAATGGCCGTACCCGCACCTTTGCGCGTGATAAAGCATGCCATCGGAGTCCGTTCCCAACCAGGCCGAACGACTTTAGGATGGGATCGCACGTGTCCAAATCTCTCGATAGCTTCAATTGCCGCCGCACGTTGACCGCTGCCGGCGCCGAATATGTCTATTACGATCTGCCCGAGGCCGAGAAGAACGGCCTCGCCGGCATTTCCCGGCTTCCCTATTCGATGAAGGTGCTTCTGGAAAACCTTCTGCGCAACGAGGATGGCCGCTCCGTCACCAAAGAATCGATCCAGGCCGTCGCCAGCTGGCTGAACGACAAGGGCACCGCCGGCGTCGAAATCGCCTACCGTCCTGCCCGCGTGCTGATGCAGGACTTCACCGGCGTGCCGGCGGTGGTCGATCTGGCCGCCATGCGCGACGGCCTCGCCTCGCTTGGCGGCGACCCCCAGAAGATCAACCCGCTGGTGCCGGTGGATCTGGTCATCGACCACTCCGTCATCGTCGACGAATTCGGCACGCCGGTGGCTTTCGCCCGCAACGTGGAACTGGAATATGAGCGCAACGAAGAGCGCTACAAGTTCCTCAAATGGGGCCAGCAGGCGTTCGACAATTTCCGCGTCGTGCCGCCCGGCACCGGCATCTGCCATCAGGTGAACCTCGAATATCTCGGCCAGGTCGTGTGGACCAGGGATGAGGACGGGGCGACCACCGCCTATCCCGATACCTGCGTCGGCACCGATTCGCACACCACCATGATCAACGGGCTTGGCGTTCTGGGCTGGGGCGTGGGCGGCATCGAGGCCGAGGCCGCCATGCTCGGCCAGCCGGTTTCCATGCTCCTGCCGGAGGTGATCGGCTTTCGCCTCACCGGCAAGCTGAAGGAAGGCGTTACCGCCACCGACCTCGTGCTCACCGTCACCCAGATGCTGCGCAAGAAGGGCGTCGTCGGCAAGTTCGTCGAGTTCTTCGGCCCCGGCCTTTCCAACATGACGCTGGCCGACCGCGCCACCATTGCCAATATGGGGCCCGAATATGGCGCGACCTGCGGCTTCTTCCCCGTGGACAGCGAGACCGTACGTTACCTGACCACCTCCGGCCGCAAGGACGATCGCATCGCGCTGGTCGAAGCCTATTCGAAGGCGCAGGGCATGTGGCGCGATGACAGCTCGGAAGAGCCCGTCTTCACCGACACGCTGGAACTCGACATGGGCGATGTCGTGCCCTCGATGGCCGGCCCCAAGCGTCCTGAAGGCCGCGTGCCGCTGGAAGGCATCGCCGCGGGCTTCGCACAGGCGATGGAGACCGAGTACAAGAAGGCCGCCGAGATGCACAAGCGCTATGCAGTCGAAGGCGCCGGCTACGATCTCGGCCATGGCGACGTGGTGATCGCGGCGATCACTTCCTGCACCAACACGTCCAACCCTTCGGTGCTGATCGGCGCCGGGCTGCTTGCCCGCAACGCCAACCGCCTCGGCCTCAGGCAGAAGCCGTGGGTGAAGACATCGCTCGCCCCCGGATCGCAGGTCGTGGCCGAATATCTGGAAAAGGCCGGTCTTCAGAAGGAACTGGACCAGATCGGCTTCAATCTGGTCGGCTTCGGCTGCACCACCTGCATCGGCAATTCCGGCCCTCTGCCGGGTCCGATTTCCAAGACCATCAACGACAAGGGCCTGATCGCGGCGGCCGTGCTTTCCGGCAACCGCAACTTCGAAGGCCGTGTCTCGCCGGACGTGCAGGCGAACTATCTCGCCTCGCCGCCGCTGGTGGTGGCGCATGCGCTGGCCGGCACCGTCACCAGGGACCTGACCAAGGAGCCGCTCGGCGAAGACCGCGACGGCAATCCGGTCTATCTGCGTGACATCTGGCCGACCTCCGCCGAAATCAACGAGTTCATCGAGAAGAACGTCACCCGCGAGCTGTTCGCCCGCAAATATGCCGACGTCTTCAAGGGTGACGAGAACTGGCAGAAGGTGCAGGCTCCGGAAGGGCAGACCTATTCGTGGGACGACAAGTCGACCTATGTGCAGAACCCGCCTTACTTCGCGGGCATGGGCAAGGGTGTGGGCAAGGTTTCCGACATCAAGGGCGCGCGCGTGCTTGGCCTGTTCGGCGACAAGATCACCACCGACCACATCTCGCCGGCCGGTTCGATCAAGGCTGCCTCGCCCGCGGGCAAGTACCTGCTCGACAATGGCGTGAACGTTGCCGACTTCAACCAGTACGGCACGCGTCGCGGCAATCATGAGGTGATGATGCGCGGCACCTTCGCCAACATCCGCATCCGCAACCACATGCTGGGCGAGAACGGCAAGGAAGGCGGCTACACGATCCACTATCCTTCCAAGGAAGAGATGTCGATCTACGACGCCGCCATGGAGTACAGGAAGGAGGGCGTGCCGCTGGTCATCTTCGCCGGGGTCGAATACGGCAACGGCTCGTCGCGCGACTGGGCGGCCAAGGGCACCAATCTGCTCGGCGTGCGCGCCGTGATCGCCCAGTCCTTCGAGCGTATCCATCGCTCCAATCTGGTCGGCATGGGCGTCATCCCCTTCGTGTTCGAGGAAGGCACCTCCTGGGCCTCGCTCAACCTCAAGGGCGACGAACTGGTCGAGATCGATGGCGTGGAGAACATCAGGCCGCGCCAGAAGATGGTGGCCAGGGTCACCTATGCCGACGGCGCGGTGAAGGACGTGCCGATCCTGTGCCGCATCGATACGCTGGATGAGCTGGACTATTACAAGAACGGCGGAATCCTTCAGTACGTGCTGCGCGATCTGGCTGCCTGACCGGACGGCAGTGGACGAGCAAAGGGCCGCCGGATCATCCGGCGGCCCTTTGTCTTTCGTAGAAAACGGCTCACCGCAACGTGACTTTGCGCTGGATGCGACATCTGCCAAACAGGACGGTACATAAACGAAGCCGGACAAGCCGGCAGGTTCGGGAATCGCCATGCCAGTCAGAACATTCGTGCGGCTTTGTCTGTTCGCAACCGTCTTGTCGGCAGTTTCCGCACAGGCGTTGGCCCAGGAGGCAAAAACGGCAGGCCTGGCAAAACCACTCGGCGTGGTGGAACTGTTTACAAGCCAGGGCTGCCCTTCCTGCCCGCCGGCAGACAGGCTTTTCGCCGAACTCGCCGGCAAGGACGATGTCATCGCGCTGGCCTATCATGTCGATTACTGGGATTATCTCGGCTGGCACGACACGCTGAGCACGAAAGACAATACCGAACGCCAATATGCCTATATGCGCGCATTCGGGGGCCGCTCCATCTATACGCCGCAGGCGGTGATCAACGGCCGCGCCCATGTCAACGGCGCCAGCCGGCGCGCGGTGGACGAAACCGTGAACATGCTGAAAGCATCGGGCAACGGCATGCTGGTGCCGATCCGGGTAAGGCGGGAAGGCGACGGCGTGATCATCGAAACCGGCGCGGCCGAACCCGGCGCCGGCGCGCCGGAAAAGGCGCATCTGATGCTTGTCTATTTCGAGGCTCCGCAGGCCGTCGAAATCGGCCGCGGCCGCAATGGCGGGCGCCGGATGATTTACTGGAACGCGGTTTCCTCGCTGCAAACCGCAGGCATATGGCACGGCGAGGCGCGCCGCTACGAATTTCCGGCCCGCGAAGTGACGAAAAAGGGCGGTTGCGCGGTTTTGTTGCAATCGGTGGTCGGGGATGGATTGCCGGGGCCGATCATCGGCGCCGCCCTAGTCAGCCGGCCCGCTCTGTAAATCCAGGCGATTTCAAGAGGCTGTTCCCGAAAGTGCGCCCCGGCATATGCCGAGGTTGGTTCGGTCCGACTTGAGGCCCGTGGGCGGGGGGCTTGGGGGTTACGAGCCAGTGCCGGACCGAACCGTCTCAGGCAACGAGGTTAGAGTCGTTTCACAATGGGGCGGAAGCGCGGATAAAAAGCGGCGAGAATGTGGCGAAAGATCACCAATTCCAACAGGCTTTCACAAATGTAAGTGCCGGTTTACGTTCGCCAATCGACCGGCCGCGTAGCGTTTCGCGCGCCAGACCCGCTTCCCGCTTTGACCGGGCTTCGTGAAAAACCGCAAGCCTCCGGCAGTTTCCGGTCCGGGTTTCCGATCGCCGGCGCACTTGCAATTGCTGCCGGAAAGGGCGAACCTGCGTGGATTGCATTTGCAGGGAAACGGGCATGAGCCAGGGCAGTGCTGGAGAGGGAGACGCCTCCGCAATACTCATCCCGCTCCAGGAGGCGCGCCGCGAGCGCCTCGGCATGCCGGTGGCCTTCGATCGCCGGGAACTCGACCTGATCCTGCGGCTGTACGGGCGCATGGTGGCGGCCAATGAGTGGAAGGATTACGCCATCGACCATCTGGAGGACCGGGCGATCTTCTCCGTCTACCGGCGCGCCAGCGAGGTGCCGCTGTTCCAGATCGTCAAGGACCCGAAGCTTGCGAAACGTCAGGGCGTTTTTTCGGTGGTCGCCGCAGGCGGACGCATCCTCAAGCGTGGGCATGAACTCGCGCGCGTTCTCAACATCTTCGACAACAGGCTGAAGCTGGTGAAGGCCTGAGGCTTTTGCAGCCGGCTGATCCGCCTGGGGGATCAGCCTGAAGCGTGTCGCGATCTTTCAGATCAGCTCCCTGCGCTTCAAGTTCTTGTTTTTACGCATGTCGTCGTTCCGGGACCCGTTCTCCCTTTCGGGAGATGT
>JAZIHP010000120.1:0-9530 GCA_036678505.1 Alphaproteobacteria bacterium | reverse complement strand
GTCCTCGACCAGCACGATCTCGCCGTGGTTGATGACGCCGACGCGGTCGGCCATTTCCTCGGCCTCCTCGATATAATGCGTGGTGAGGATGATGGTGACGCCGCTTTGGCGCAGGCGGCGCACCATTTCCCACATGTCCTGCCGCAATTCCACGTCGACGCCCGCTGTCGGCTCGTCGAGGAACAGGATGCGCGGCTCGTGCGCCAGCGCCTTGCCGATCATCACGCGCCGCTTCATGCCGCCGGACAGGGTGATGATCCTGGCGTCGCGCTTGTCCCAGAGGGAAAGGTCCTTCAGGATTTTCTCGATCAGCGCCGGGCTTGCGGGTTTGCCGAACAGCCCGCGGCTGAAGGCGAGCGCGGAGCCCACCGTCTCGAACGATTCGACTGTCAGTTCCTGCGGCACCAGCCCGATCAGCGAACGGGCGGCCCGATAGTCGCTTCCGATGTCGTGGCCATCCACGGTGACCGTGCCCGAGCTGCGGTTGACGATGCCGCATACGATGGAAATGAGCGTTGTCTTGCCGGCGCCATTCGGGCCGAGAAGGGCGAAGATTTCGCCATGCCTGATGTCGAGATCGATATGTTTCAGGGCGCTGAAGCCGCTGGCATAGGTTTTCGACACGCCGGATATGGAAATGGCTGGTTGCATGAAGATCGTTTCGGACCGGAAATTTCTCTGATCGTGCGAATGTCGGTGCCTCACCGGCAAAGTCAATGCGGCTGCTGACATTTCCCGACAGTGCCCCAGCCTGGATTTCGGCTTTCGCCCATCGTGGCGCCTGCTCCATGCTACGGCGCAAAATCAGCCGCGAGCCTGTCGCGGGTTCTGGGGGCCTGCAATAATCATGCGAACGCCGTTTCCGGATAAGTACATTGACTTTCGTAAATTTTGCATGCAAATGCTTTTTATTGATATGTGATAAATGGAGTATTGCATGCATAAAACTCACTCGGAAGCGCGCAGGGAAAATGAACGGAAGCTCCATGAAATGGGGTATCGGCCCGGCCCCGCGAGCGAGAGCTTTTCAGACTTTGTGACCATGAAGGTGCTGGCGCGGAAACGGATAGAGCAATATGGCAACCCCTACGGGGCAAACTCCTTTCCGATGGCCATGGCGCAGCACAAGGAGCTTGTGCGGAATGTGTGCGTGAGGGTCGATGCCCCTCGCATCGCCGAACTGGACGCCGTCACCGAGATCCTCGACTGCAACAAGCAGGAGTTCGTCCTTGAACTGCTGGTGGCCGGGATCGAGCAGGCGAAGGCGGCGTTGCGCGAGGCGGGGCTGGAGCACGCCTTTGACGCGGCCGTCGACAGAAAGCTGGACGAAGCGGGTTTCACGGTCGCCGCCGCCGATGAGGCCGGCTTTTGGGGAACGCACTATCGCGGCAACCCGATCACCAGCAAGGATGCCGGTCATCATGAGAAGATGGCGCGCGCGATCACCCGCACGGTCGGCGAGACCTTGCCGGAAAGTGACGAATAGAAAAGTGACGAATAGATCGGGCTGCTGTCCAGTGCCGGCGAAGCCTGGCGGGCGCGGCTGTCGTGACTTGACGCTTGCGACGGCGGCGCCCGCCCGTAGCCGGATTTCAAACCGGGATATTGCCCGTTTCCGAGGGAAGGGCGGGCCGGGGCTTGTCTTTCGCCTGCCGATGCACAACTTGGTTATGACCGGATCGGAAGCGAAAACGGAGGCTGACCGAATGACACGAAAGATTGTCCCGATGCTGCTCGTCACGGCTCTGGCGGCGGGAGCCGGTTTCGGGTCCGCCTGTGCCCAGGACAGTGACAAGGGGCCGCCGCAGAATGCGCTGAAGCTCTCCGGGATCATCGCCAAGGTCGAGCAGCGCGACGGTTTTCGCTACATAGGCGAGATCCAGTGGCGGCGCGGGCTTTATGAGGTGACCTATTACACGACGGATAAGGCCAAGGTCGAAATCCGCTTCGACCCGGTGACCGGCGAGCCGAAATAACGCAGGAAATTGCCTTGCGGGGCGTGCTGAGGCAGGCAGGTGCTGCGCGCTCCTGCTTGCCGAGTTGTGGTCCGCCTGATAAAGGCCGCGACTATGACCACACCCCTCGATCACATCCGCAATTTCTCCATCGTCGCCCATATCGACCATGGCAAGTCCACGCTGGCCGACCGCCTGATCCAGATGACAGGCGGCATGGATGCGCGTGAGATGGCCGGCCAGCAGCAGGTTCTCGATAATATGGATATCGAGAAGGAGCGCGGCATCACCATCAAGGCGCAGACCGTGCGCCTGAACTACCGGGCGAAGAACGGCGAGGACTATGTTCTCAACCTGATCGACACGCCCGGCCATGTCGACTTCGCCTATGAGGTGTCGCGCAGCCTTTCGGCCTGCGAAGGCTCGCTTTTGGTGGTCGACGCCTCGCAGGGCGTCGAAGCCCAGACGCTGGCAAACGTCTATCAGGCCATCGACAACAACCACGAAATCGTCGTCGTGCTGAACAAGATCGATCTGCCGGCGGCCGAGCCCGAGCGGATCAAGGAACAGATCGAGGACGTCATCGGCCTCGATGCCTCCGATGCGGTGATGATTTCGGCCAAGACCGGCATCGGCATCGAAGATGTGCTGGAAGCCATCGTCAACAGGCTGCCCCCGCCGCGCGAGGGCGACCGCAATGCCCCGCTCAAGGCGATGCTGGTCGATTCCTGGTATGATTCCTATCTGGGCGTCATCGTTCTGGTGCGCGTCATCGACGGCGTGCTGAAAAAGGGCCAGACCATCCGCATGATGGACACCGGCGCGAAATACCCGGTGGAGCGCACCGGCGTGTTCACGCCCAAGATGCTGAATGTCGATGAGATCGGTCCGGGCGAGTTCGGTTTCATCACCGCTTCCATCAAGGAAGTGGCCGACACCCGCGTCGGCGACACCATCACCGAGGACCGCCGCCCGACGCCGTCGCCGCTGCCCGGCTTCAAACCGGCCCAGCCGGTGGTGTTCTGCGGCCTGTTCCCGGTCGATGCCGACGATTTCGAGGATCTGCGCGCCGCCGTCGGCAAGCTGCGCCTCAACGACGCCTCCTTCTCGTTTGAGATGGAAACCTCGGCGGCGCTGGGCTTCGGTTTTCGCTGCGGCTTTCTCGGCCTTCTGCATCTGGAGATCATTCAGGAGCGGCTGGAGCGCGAGTTCGACCTCGATCTCATCGCCACCGCGCCGAGCGTCGTCTACCGCATGGTCATGAACAACGGCGATGTGAAGGAACTGCACAATCCGGCGGACATGCCCGATGTGGTCAAGATCGATCACATCGAGGAGCCGTGGATACGCGCCACCATCATGACGCCCGACGATTATCTCGGCGCGATCCTCAAGCTGTGCCAGGACCGCCGCGGCGTTCAGGCCGACCTGTCCTATGTCGGCAGCCGCGCCATGCTGGTTTATGAGCTTCCGCTCAACGAGGTGGTGTTCGACTTCTACGACCGCCTGAAATCGATCTCCAAGGGCTATGCCTCCTTCGACTATCACCTGACCGACTACCGCGAGGGCGATCTGGTCAAGATGTCGATCCTCGTCAATGACGAACCGGTCGATGCGCTGTCCATGCTGGTCCACCGCAGCGCGGCTGAAAAACGCGGCCGCGTGATGTGCGAGAAGCTGAAGGAGCTGATCCCGCAGCACATGTTCAAGATTCCGATCCAGGCGGCCATCGGCGGCAGGATCGTGGCGCGCGAGACGATCTCGGCCCTGCGCAAGGACGTGACCGCCAAGTGCTATGGCGGCGACGCCACCCGCAAGCGCAAGCTTCTGGAAAAGCAGAAGGAAGGCAAGAAGCGCATGCGGCAGTTCGGCAAGGTCGACATTCCGCAGGAAGCCTTCATCCAGGCCCTCAAGATGGGCGACTGAGGTTTCGTCATGCGCGCGCTCGTCCAGCGGGTCAGTGAGGCCGGCGTCGCCGTGGATGGCGAAAAGCGCGGCGAAATCGGCGCCGGCCTTCTGGTGCTGGTCTGCGCCATGCAGGGCGATACGGAAACGCAGTCGCGGTGGCTGGCCCGCAAGGTCGTCAATCTGCGCGTCTTTCGGGACGAACGGGAGCGCATGAACCGCTCGCTGCTGGATGTCGGCGGCAGCGCGCTTATCGTCAGCCAGTTTACGCTGGCGGCCGAGACCAGGGGCAACCGTCCGGGTTTTTCGGCCGCCGCCGCGCCCGATGACGGCAAACGGCTTTACGAACACTTTTCCGCCGCCGTTGCGGCATATGGCGTGCCCGTCGCCAATGGCGTTTTTGGCGCGGATATGAAAGTCGCGCTGGTCAATGACGGCCCGGTGACGATCTGGCTGGACAGCGAGCGCTAGAGCGTTTCCAGGAAAAGTGGAAACGCGAAAAACAAAGACCTGGGCCGTTCGGCGATTCCGTGAAACCATGAACGGCTCTGACCGGCGTTTCGCCCTGAAACGGGGCGGCTGGGCCAAAGCAATCGCCTCGCTGAGCCAACCCCGTCATTGACCCTCCGCGTCCTTTCGTGTCAAAGCCGGGCCCGATTATGTTGCACTGCCGCAACGCGCCCTTGAGTGGAGGTTTGGGAATGTCGGATCACATCGGGATCGCCGGGCTGCGCATCGCGCCTGTACTGCATGACTTCGTGGCGAACGAAGCACTGGCCGGCAGCGGGATCGATGCTGAGAAATTCTGGACCGGCATGTCCGAAATCGCCCATGATCTGGCGCCGAAAAACCGCGAATTGCTTCGGAAGCGCGAAGATTTCCAGGCAAAGCTCGACCAATGGTACCGCGACAATGGCGCGCCGAACGATCTCGAAGCCTACAAGGCCTTTCTGAGTGAAATAGGCTATCTGGTGCCGGAAGGTCCGGATTTTGAAGTCACCACCGCCAATGTCGATCCCGAGATCGCCGTCGTTGCCGGCCCGCAGCTCGTCGTCCCGGTGATGAACGCGCGCTATGCGCTCAACGCCGCCAATGCGCGCTGGGGTTCGCTCTATGACGCCCTTTATGGCACCGATGCGATTTCCGAGGCCGATGGCGCGGAAAAGGGCAGCGGCTACAACCCCAGGCGCGGCGCGAAGGTCATCGCCTGGGGCCGCGATTTCCTCGACGGAAGCGCGCCGCTGAAGAGCGGCTCGTGGAGCGATGCGGGCGCCCTGTCGGTGAAGGACGGCCAGCTCGCCATCGGCGAGACGGGACTTTCCGATCCGGCCCGGTTCGTCGGCTATCGCGGCGCGCCATCCGCGCCCTCGGCGGTTCTGCTGCGCAGGAACGGGCTCCATGTCGAGATCGTCATCGACCGCGGCAGCGTGATCGGCAGGGACGACAAGGCCGGCATTTCCGATCTGGTGATCGAGGCCGCCCTCACCACCATTCAGGACTGCGAGGACTCGGTCGCCGCCGTCGACGCGCAAGACAAGGTCGTCGTCTATCGCAACTGGCTGGGCCTCATGAACGGCGACCTTGCCGAGGAGATCGTCAAGGGCGGCCGCAGCTTCACCCGCCGTCTCAATGGCGACCGTGCCTATACGGCGCCCGATGGCGGCGAACTGGTGCTGCCCGGCCGCTCGCTGATGCTGGTGCGCAATGTCGGCCATCTGATGACCAATCCGGCCATGCTGCTGCGCGATGGCTCGGAAATTCCCGAAGGCATCATGGATGCGGCGATCACCGCCCTGATCGCGCTCAACGATGTCGGGCCGCAGGGCCGCCGCGCCAACAGCCGCGCCGGCTCCATGTATGTGGTCAAGCCCAAGATGCACGGTCCGGACGAGGTGGCCTTCGCCGTCGAGATATTCGACCGCGTCGAGGACCTTGTGGGCATGGCCCGCAACACCATCAAGATGGGCATCATGGACGAGGAACGGCGCACCACCGTGAACCTCAGGGAATGCATCCGCGCCGCCTCCGCGCGCGTGGCCTTCATCAACACCGGCTTCCTCGACCGTACCGGCGACGAAATCCACACCTCCATGGAAGCCGGCCCGATGATCCGCAAGGGCGACATGAAGCAGGCTTCGTGGATCGGCGCCTATGAGGCGTGGAATGTCGACACCGGCCTCCGCTGCGGCCTGTCCGGCCATGCCCAGATCGGCAAGGGCATGTGGGCGATGCCCGACATGATGGCGGCGATGCTCGAACAGAAGATCGCGCACCCCAGGGCAGGCGCCAACACCGCCTGGGTGCCGTCGCCCACCGCAGCCACCCTTCACGCGACCCACTACCATCAGGTCGACGTTCATGCCGTGCAGGAGGCGATCCGCAACCGTCCGAAGGCGAAACTGGACGATCTGCTGACGGTTCCGGTTGCCGTCCGGCCGAACTGGACCCCCGAAGACATCCAGCTCGAACTGGACAACAACGCGCAGGGCATTCTGGGCTATGTGGTGCGCTGGATCGATCAGGGCGTCGGCTGTTCCAAGGTGCCGGACATCAACGATGTCGGCCTGATGGAAGACCGCGCGACGCTGCGCATTTCCTCGCAGCACATCGCCAACTGGCTGCACCATGGCGTGTGCAGCGAAGAGCAGGTGATGGAAACGCTGAAGCGCATGGCCGCGGTGGTCGATCGCCAGAACGCCCGCGATCCGCTCTATCGCCCGATGGCGCCCGCCTTCGAAGCCTCCATCGCCTTCCAGGCGGCATGCGATCTCGTCTTCAAGGGGCGCGAGCAGCCAAGCGGCTACACCGAACCCCTGTTGCACAAGCGTCGCCTCGAACTGAAGGCCAGGCCGGGCAACGGCGCCTGAGCCACGGCTTGTGGCGGGGCTCGTCTTGCGCTAGAGCGTTTCCAGGAAAAGTGGAAGCACTTTTCCGGTTCGGAAACGCGACAAAACAGACAAAACAAAGGGTTGGCGCATTCCCCGCTTCGGGGAAAAGCGGAAACGCTACACAACAAAGACTTGGAGCCGTTCGTCGATTTCGTGAAACCATGAGCGGATCGAGAGCGTTTCCAGGAAAAGTGGAAACGCTTTTCCGGTTCGGAAACGCTACACAACAAAGATTTGGAGCCGTTCGTCGATTTTGTGAAACCATGAACGGCTCTAGCCCCTGCACAACATGATCGTTCTTGCCATCGACTGCTCCGCCGGCCTCTGCGCCTCCTGCGTCTGCGATACCGGTTCGGATACGGAACTGGGGCGCGAGGTGCGCGATCTGGGCAAGGGGCACGCCGAACATCTGATGGCGGTGATCGCTTCGGCGCTCGAACGGGCAGGCAGGACTTTTGCCGATCTCGACGCCGTCGCGGTGTCCATCGGCCCCGGCTCCTTCACCGGCATAAGGGTTGGCGTGTCGGCAGCGCGGGGTCTGGCGCTGGCCCTCGGCATTCCCGCCATCGGCGTGACCACGCTGGAGGCGCTGGCGGCCGAAGCCGCGAGCCGGTTTCCCGGCCGGGCCGTCCTTGCAGCTCTCGATGGCGGCCGCGGCGAAATACATGCAGCGCTTTACGATGCCCGCTTGCAGCCCCTGTCCGGCCCGGCGGCGATGTCGGCCGAGGCCGCCGCGCGTCTTGCCGGCGAGGCCGGCGCCGTTGTGGCCGGAGCCGCGGCCGCGCAGTTGTCCGGCGCGGCGGGCAAGGTTTTCGACGGCGCGGCGCCGCAGCGCACCGCCGATATCGCTGTCTATGCGCGGCTTGCGGCGCAGAAGGGGGCGGGCGAAAAGCCGCGCCCGCTTTATCTGCGTGACGCCGACGCCCGGCCGCAGGCCGGTTTCGTGCTGCCGCGCAGCGGTTCATGACGGCTGGGGGGCCGGAAGGAAAGAAACTTCGCATGCGCATACCCTTTCTGTCATCGCTGCGCCGGGAATATGCGTTGCAGCCCCTGTCGCCGGAAGAAAGCGCAGCGGCAGCCGCTCTTCACCGCGAGGGGTTCAGCCGGCCGTGGACGGAAGAGGAGTTCATTTCGCTTCTGGCGCAGGATACCGTCTTCGGGTTTGCCGCGCGTGAGGTCGGCCGGGGCAGGGGCGATCCCGTCGGCTTCGTGCTGGCGCGGCTCGCCGCCGGGGAGGCCGAAATCCTGACCATCGTGGTGGCGCGCGCGCATCGCCGCTGCGGTCTTGGCTGGCAGCTCATGGATGCCGTGTTGCGTGAGCTTCACGCCCGGCGCGCCGAAGCGCTGTTCCTTGAGGTGGACGAAACCAATCCTTTCGCCATCGGTCTTTATCGCCGTCTCGGTTTTCTGGAGGTCGGCAAGCGCCCCAACTATTACCGGTCGCCCGGCCAGGCGCCGACCAGCGCGCTCGTCATGCGCCGCGACCTGCGCCGATGAAGCGGGCGCCTTTCTCATGATCGCGCGGATCAGGATCGCTCTCGCGCTTGTCTTCATCGGGATCGCGACGCTCGTTCTCGTGCCGTTGCAGCTGATCGCCATAAAGACGGGGCTGTGGCGGGAAACCGTCATCCTGAGGGTGTGGCATCGCGCCGTTCTGCGCGGGCTGGGAATACGGGTGCATGTGACGGGCCGGCCCGCGCCGCAGCGCCCGCTGCTCATCGTCGCCAATCACATTTCATGGACCGACATTCCGGTTCTCGGCGCGATTGCCGACATTCGCTTCATCGCCAGGGCCGATATGCAGGCATGGCCGCTGATCGGCTTTCTGTCGAGCTTGCAGCGCACCGTCTATATCGAGCGCGAAAGGCGGCGCAAATCCGGCGCGCAGGCCGGCGAGATCGCGCTCAGGCTGGTCAATGGCGAGGCCATGGTGCTGTTTGCCGAAGGCACCACCGGCGACGGCAACATGATGCTGCCCTTCAAGAGCACGCTGTTTGGCGCGGCCACCATGGCGGCCGCGGAAGGTGCGGCAAAGCAAGTCGCCATCCAGCCGGTGGCCATTGCCTATACCCGCCTGCACGGCATGCCGCTCGGCCGCCGCTTCCGGCCTCTGGCGAGCTGGATCGGCGATCAGGACCTCGCCCCCCATGCGCGCGACCTGATCGCCAGCGGCGCGATGGATGTGGAGGTGCGTTTTGGCGAGCCCGTGATCTTCGCCGCCGGCGACAATCGCAAACAGGCGGCGCGCATCGTGGAGGAGAGGGTGCGCGAGCAGTTTGCCGCAGCCTTGCGCGAACCGGCCGGGCCGTGCCCAAAGCCATAGATTCAGCCGGGTTTTGCTGGTAGAAGCCGGTCGATGGAACAGACGACAACGCTCCCCACCGAAAAGGGCACGCCGAAAAAGGTCTTCGTCAAGACCTATGGCTGCCAGATGAATGTCTACGATTCGCAGCGCATGACCGATGCGCTGGTCGCCGGCGGCTACGTGGCCACCGAAGCCATCGAGGACGCCGATCTGGTGCTGCTCAACACCTGCCATATTCGCGAGAAGGCGGCGGAAAAGGTTTATTCCGAACTTGGCCGCATCCGTGAAATGAAGGCCGAGCGCCAGGTCAATGGCGGCGAACTCGTCATCGGCGTCACCGGTTGCGTGGCGCAGGCCGAAGGCGGCGAGATCCTGCGCCGCTCGCCCGCCGTCGATCTGGTCGTCGGCCCGCAGACCTATCATCGCCTGCCGGACGTGCTGGCAAAGGTCCGCAATGGCGAGAAGGTCGTCGAGACG
>JAZIHP010000119.1:0-9683 GCA_036678505.1 Alphaproteobacteria bacterium | reverse complement strand
GGACGGTGACGGGCAGCGTCTTCATGCCAAGTCTATCCGGCATGCCGGATACGGGCATTTTTCTTGACTTGGGCCCGGTCATCGGCTACGGACGGCGCGCAATCGGCGTGGGCTGCGACCCGCGCCCGTTGTTCAATTGAACCCGCAGACTGACAAAAAGACGGCCGATCCACAAGCTCCGGCATGAAAAGCCCGGCAGGGCCAACCGGAACCGGGGTGGATCAACAAGGCCGACCGAACAGCGAAAGGCAAAAAATGTTCGCAGTCATCAAAACGGGCGGCAAGCAGTATCGCGTGGCCGCCAACGACGTGCTGAAGATCGAGAAGGTTTCGGGCGAAGTCGGCGATATCGTCGAAATCGGCCAGGTTCTGGCGCATGGCGAGGGCGAGAATGTCGTCATCGGCGCGCCGTTCGTGGAGGGCGCTGTCGTCGCCGCCGAGATCGTGGAGCAGGGCAAGGCCCGCACCGTCATCGCATTCAAGAAGCGCCGCCGCCAGAATTCGCGCCGCAAGATCGGCCATCGCCAGCAGTTCACCGCCGTGCGGATCTCCGAGATCCTGACCGGCGGCGCCAAGCCTTCGAAAAAGGCCGCTGCCAAGGCTGAGGCCGGGGAAGACGCGCCGAAGAAGGAAAAGGCAGCGCCGAAGAAGGCCAAGGCCGAGGACGCGGCAGCGGAGTAAGCAATCGCAGGACGGTTTTGCCGCCCTCGCAGGCTTGAAACGGAACGCCAAGGCGTTCATAGAGATTGCAGGCGCCTGAAACGGCGCAAAGGAGCACCAAGATGGCACACAAGAAAGCTGGCGGTTCGTCGCGCAACGGTCGCGATTCAGAGTCGAAGCGCCTTGGCGTGAAGAAGTTCGGCGGGGAATCCGTGATTCCCGGCAACATCATCATTCGTCAACGCGGCACGCAATGGCATCCCGGCGTCAATGTCGGCATGGGCAAGGATCATACCCTTTTCGCTCTTGAAGCAGGTGCCGTGTCGTTTGCGAAGAAAGCCAACGGCCGAACCTACGTATCGGTAAACCCGATGCCGAAAGCCGCGGAGTAGCCGGTTTCCGCACCACAACACCGGCGCCCCATCTCGGGAACCGGTGTCTGGCCAGACCAGAAAAGGATCAGGGGAGATGGGTTGCCATCTCCCCTTTTTCTTTGCCCCGGAGGATCAGGCCATGGTCGTCGAGAAGGAAGACGCCGAAGATTACTACGATCTGAGAATAGACTGCCCGGTGCTCGTCACCGAGCGTCTCGTTCTGCGCGCCCCGCATGAGGAGGACGTGGAGGATCTCGCCCGGCTGGCGAACAACCGCCGCGTCGCCGAAATGCTCGGGCGCATGCCGCATCCCTATGGCGAGGCGGAAGCGCGCAGCTTCGTCGCCACCAGCAGGCTGGCCGGTCTGGGCGGCGTCGTCTATGCGCTGACCCTTGCCGAGAACGGCGCGCTGGTCGGCTGCGCAGGGCTCACCCGCAACGAGCGAGGGCTGGAACTCGGCTACTGGATCGGCGAGCCGCACTGGGGCAGGGGCTATGCAACGGAAGCCGCGCATGCGCTGGTCGATCTCGCCTTCCGGGTCACGGAGATCAACACGCTGCATGCGTCCTGCCGGGTCATCAACCCGGCTTCGCGGCGGGTCATTCACAAGTGCGGCTTCCAGTATGCCGGGCAGGGCATGCTGAACTCGATCATCGCCGGCAAGGTGCCGATCGAGCGCTACAGGCTCGATCGCCGCACCTGGTCCAGCCTGCGGACCTGGGCCCGGTCGTGACCGCTAAAGCGTTTCCAGGAAAAGTGGAAACACTTTTCCGGTTCGCAAACGCGACAAGACAAAGAGCTGGAGCCGTTCGGCGATTCCGTGGAACCATGAACGGTTCTAGGCACGCCGCCTTCCGGTCCGCTGTTCTATGCGAATTCCGTCCACACCGGCTGGTGGTCGGAACCGTCGGCGTCGTTGTCGATCCAGCAGTTCTTCACCCGTCCCGCAAGGCCCGCGGAGACGAAGCAGTAGTCGAGCCGCGAATGCTGGCCGGCGCCCGAAAGATCGGTCCAGCTCACGCTTTTCTCAGGAGCGGGACCGGCAAGGCTGGAGGCGTCGACCGGGTGATGGGCGGCGATGCGGCGGCCGAACAGCGTGTCGGGGCTGCCTGTCATCTCGGCATATTCAGGCTCGCCGGGGCGCATGTTGAAATCGCCCATGAGCACGAAATCCTCGGGGCAGGGCGGTTCGGGAAAGCCGTATTCGCCGGCGCCGGTGATGGCGCCGCCTTCCATCGGATAGGCGAAGACGCGCTCCTTCAGGTGGCGGATCTGCATGATCCGCTCCTCGGCGCTGACATGGTCGAGATGAATGCTGTAGATGCGCAGCGGCCCGAGCGGGGTGACGATCAGCCCCTCAAGCGCTGCGCGCTGGAGATTGGCCTTGTCGTAGGTGCGGCTGCGGGGCAGGAACAGGTTGCGGCAGGAAGCGATCGGCCAGCGCGACAGGAGCATGTTGCCGAACTGGAAGCGGAGCGCCGGTCTGGGCGGGTTCGGCATCAGGGCGCCGAAATCGATGTCCATGGCCGCACCGTAGACATGGTGATGAGCGGGCAGCAGGGCGGCAAGCCCGGCGACCATGTCGATGCCGCCATTGGTGGGGTAGTTGCGGGTCACTTCCTGCAGGGCGATGATGTCGGCTCCGGCAACACTGGCGGCGATGCGCTCCAGGGCGATCTTGCCATCGCGTCCGACGCCGAACTGCACATTGTAGCTCACCAGCTTCATCTTCTTCCTTCTCCGCCGGCTTCGGAGGCCGGCATTTCGCGCCCATGCTCATTTCAGCATAAGCGCACTCGCACTTCGCGGCACCATAGGTTAGTGAAGGGCACTTTCATGAAACGCAAGAGCAGCGAAAGCGGCGCAGTCCGATGAAATTCCTCGATCAGGCCAAGGTTCACATACGCTCCGGGGAAGGCGGCGCCGGGTCGGTGTCGTTCCGCCGTGAAAAATTCATCGAGTTCGGCGGACCGGACGGCGGCGACGGCGGTCGCGGCGGCGATGTCTGGGCGGAAGCCGTCAATGGCCTCAACACGCTCATCGACTATCGTTACCAGCAGCACTTCAAGGCGCAGACCGGCGTGCACGGCATGGGCCGCAACCGCACCGGCGCGAAGGGGGCGGACGTGGTGCTGAAGGTGCCGGCCGGAACCCAGATTTTCGAGGACGACAACGAAACGCTGATCTGCGACCTGACCGAGCCCGGCCAGCGCTACCTGCTGGCCAAAGGGGGCAATGGCGGCTTCGGCAACCAGCATTTCAAGACCTCCACCAATCAGGCGCCGCGCCGCGCCAATCCGGGCTTGCCGGGTGTGGAAAAGAGCATCTGGCTGCGGCTGAAGCTGATTGCCGATGCCGGGCTGGTGGGGCTTCCCAATGCGGGCAAATCCACGTTTCTGGCAACGGTGACGGCGGCGAAGCCGAAGATCGCCGACTATCCTTTCACCACGCTGCATCCGGGGCTCGGCGTGGCGCGCGTCGATGCGCGCGAATTCGTCATCGCCGACATTCCGGGCCTGATCGAAGGCGCGCATGAAGGCGTCGGCATCGGCGACCGCTTCCTCGGCCATGTCGAGCGCACGCGCGTGCTTCTGCATCTGGTGTCGGCGCAGGAAGAGCATCCGGGCAAGGCCTATAAAACGGTGCGCGGCGAGCTGGAAGCCTATGGCAGCGGCCTTGCCGAGAAGCCGGAAATCGTGGCGCTCGCCCAGGTCGACACGATCGATGCGGATGAGCGCAAGAAGAAGCTGGCCGCGCTGAAGCGCGCCTGCGGCAAGACCCCTCATCTGCTTTCGGCCGCGACGGGCGAGGGCGTCGAAGCGGTGCTGCGGGCCCTCATGGCGGTGGTCGAGGAGGCGCGCGCGCTCGCGGCGCCCAAAACCGGTGAAGACGACGACCGCTGGAAAGTCTGATCGCATGAGTGCTCTTTCGCTGAAAGACTATCGCCGCATCACGGTGAAGATCGGTTCGGCCCTGCTGGTCGATCGCAACAAGGGGCTGAAGCGCGACTGGCTGGCATCGCTGGCCGCCGACATCGGCGCGCTGGCGGCGAACGGCGCGGAAATCCTCGTCGTTTCGTCGGGCGCCATCGCGCTTGGCCGCACCATACTCGGGCTGGGGCGCAGGGCGCTGAAGCTGGAGGAAAGCCAGGCGGCGGCGGCCGTCGGCCAGATCGCGCTGGCGGGCGCCTGGGCGGAGGCGCTTGGCCGCCATGACCTGACCTCCGGCCAGATTCTGCTGACGCTTGGCGACACCGAGGAGCGGCGGCGCTATCTCAATGCGCGCGCCACCATCTCGACGCTGCTCAAGATGAAGGCGGTGCCGGTCATCAACGAGAACGACACCGTCGCCACCTCCGAGATCCGCTATGGCGACAATGATCGTCTGGCGGCGCGTGTCGCCACCATGATGGGCGCCGACCTGCTGGTGCTGCTGTCCGACATCGACGGGCTCTACACCGCCCCGCCGGCCATCGAGCCGAATGCCGAATTCATTCCGGTGGTCGAGCGCATCACGCCCGATATCGAGGCGATGGCGGGCGCGGCTGCCTCCGAACTGTCGCGCGGCGGCATGCGCACCAAGCTCGACGCCGGCAAGATCGCGACCGGGGCAGGCACGGCGATGATCATTACCGCCGGCACGCGCCAGTCGCCGCTGATGGCGATCGAGCGGGGCGAGCGCGCCACGCTGTTCAGGCCGAGCGCCCATCCGGTCAAGGGTTACAAGACATGGATCGCCGGCCAGCTCGAACCGGCCGGCCGGCTGACGGTGGATGAAGGCGCGGTGAAGGCGCTGCTTTCGGGCAAGTCCTTGCTGCCGGCCGGCGTGCGGCAGGTGGCCGGCAACTTCTCACGCGGCGACACTGTGGCGATCCTGGGACCCGACAGCCGCGAGATCGCGCGCGGGCTGGTTGCCTATGACGCTGCCGATGCCGTAAGAATCGCCGGGCTGAAGACGGCGGAAATAGAAGCCGTGCTTGGCTATGAGGCGCGCTCGGCGATGATCCATCGCGACGACCTCGTGGTGAATGGCAACGGATTTGAAATCCAGCTCTGATCGGATTTGGGACCATGCTGAACATGAATGACAATTCCGATACCGTGGCGCTGATGGCCGAAATCGGCCGCAAGGCGCGGGCGGCGGCCCGGCCGCTGGCCATCGCTTCAGCCGAGCGCAAGCAGGCCGCGCTGGTGGCCATGGCCGATGCCATCGTGCGCGGCGAGGCGGAAATCCTGAACGCCAACGCCCTCGATATGGCCAATGGCGAGGAGGCCGGTCTTGCACCGGCGATGCTGGACAGGCTGAAGCTCGACCCGCAGCGCATCCGCGCCATCGCCGACGGCATCAGGACGATTGCCGAATTGCCGGACCCGGTGGGCGATGTCATCGCCGGCTGGGAGCGCCCCAATGGCCTGCATATCGAGCGCGTGCGCACGCCGCTCGGCGTCATCGGCGTGATCTATGAAAGCCGGCCCAATGTGACGGCCGACGCGGGTGCGCTGTGTCTCAAGGCCGGCAACGCCGTCATATTGCGCGGCGGTTCGGATTCGCTGAATTCATCCGGCGCCATTCACGCCTGCCTTGCCGCAGGTCTGAAGTCAGCCGGCCTGCCGCAGGAGGCCATCCAGCTCGTGCCGGTCAGCGATCGTGCCGCCGTCGGCGAAATGCTGAAAGGGCTGAACGACAATCTCGACGTGATCATTCCGCGCGGCGGCCGCAGCCTCGTCGAGCGCGTGCAGACCGAGGCGCGCGTGCCGGTGTTCGCGCATCTGGAAGGCATCTGCCATCTCTATATCGACAGGTCGGCTGACCTCGACATGGCGGTGAAGATCGCCGTCAACGCCAAGATGCGCCGCACCGGTATTTGCGGCGCGGCCGAGACCCTGCTGGTCGACCGGGCGGTCGCCGCCACCCATCTGGTGCCGGTGCTGGAAGCCCTGCGCGACGCCGGTTGCTCGATCCGCGCCGACGACGAGGTGCGGGCCGCGTTTGCCGATGCGGGGCCGGCGAAGGAGGAGGACTGGCGCACCGAATATCTCGACGCCATCATTTCGGTGAAGCTGGTGGATGGTGTGACCGGAGCCATCGGGCACATCGAAAAATACTCTTCGCATCACACCGAGGCCATCGTGGCCGAGGACGCGGTGATGGTGGAAAAATTCTTCAACGAGATCGATTCGGCGATTCTGCTGCACAACGCCTCGACCCAGTTCGCGGATGGCGGCGAGTTCGGCATGGGCGCCGAGATCGGCATCGCCACCGGCAAGATGCATGCGCGCGGGCCGGTGGGCGTGGAGCAGCTGACCTCGTTCAAATATCGGGTGCGCGGATCGGGGCAGGTGCGGCCTTGACCGCAGCGCGCCGGTTTTAAGCAGGCTTTCGGGGGAGGCGGAACCATGCCCGGCCAGTCGGTGCGATCCGCCTATCTGCGCATGCCGCATGTCGAGAAGGGCATGCAGGTGGGGCTTTTCGGCGGTTCCTTCAATCCGCCCCATGCCGGCCATGTGCTGGTCGCGGATATCGCGTTGCGCCGTCTGGCGCTCGACCAGCTCTGGTGGATGGTCACGCCCGGCAATCCCCTGAAAGAAACGCGCGAGCTCGCCTCGCTGGAAGAGCGGATCGCGCGTTCCGAGGCGATCACGCGCAATCCCCGCATCAAGGTCACCGCGTTCGAGGCCGCGCACCATGTGCGCTATACGGCCGATACGCTGGCGCTGGTGCGGGCCCGCAACCCCGGCGTCGATTTCGTCTGGATCATGGGCGCCGACAGCCTGCGCGACTTCCATCGCTGGGAGCGCTGGCGCGACATCATGATGACCTTTCCCATCGCGGTGGTCGACCGGCCGGGCGCGACGTTGTCGCTCCTGTCTTCGGTGGTTGCCCGGTCCTTCGATTACGCACGCGTCGACGAAATGAGCGCGCCGCGCCTGGCGCGCATGAAAGCGCCTGCATGGACCTTCATTCACGGGCCGCGCTCGACGCTGTCGTCGACCGCCATCCGCAATGGGCGCGGCTGAAACAGGGCGTTTCATCTTTTTCCCGACATGTCGGGGAAATGGGATTCAGGCTGTTGCTTTTTATGATCCGGCAGCCTATATCGCGGACCTCGGCTGCGCCCATCGTCTAGCGGTCAGGACGGCGCCCTCTCACGGCGCAAACAGGGGTTCGATTCCCCTTGGGCGTACCAGTTTTCTTCCCGGATTTCCCTGTTCCAGAAACCTGCGTGACGATCTGGCATTGGCGGGCGCGGTGCGCTACCACCCGGTGAACGATTCCTCCGATCGCGGGTTGGTCATGGGCAAGGCCGTTACGTCATTCGTTCTGATCGCCGTTTTCAGCGGCCTTTTGATGGCGCTGAGCCTCGCCGTGGCCCGGCATGGCTATCCGTTCGGGCTGGTGGGCGTTCGCCGTCTGGACGCGATCGCGTCGGCCGGGAATTTCCTGCCGCTCGCCGCCATCTATTTCTTCAGCGCCATGCTCATGATGATCCTGCCGCTGAAAGCGGCCAGCATCGTCCTGGTGAATGCCGCTGATGCCCTGATGTGGACGGCGATTGCCTTGCTGGCCGCTATCGTGGGCAGCGCGCTTGCCCGCTGGGCGTTCGGCCAGCCAGGCATATTGAACACGCTCGGCGACTGGCGCTTTGTGTTTGCCGTGGCGATCGCCGGCTGCCATCTGGCGCTGAACGCCCTGCGCCGCAGCGTTCTCCTGCGCAGCCTCGCATTCGCGGGCTTCGCTGCCCTCGCGCTTTGCTGCCTGTTCTGGAATTTCATGCCGGGGTGAGAGCGCTTGCAAGCGCTTCGGCATGGTGATCTTATGCCCATCTCAGGGCGAGACGGGGACATCTCATGCCGCAGGTCGTCAATGCCATGCCGAGGTCGGCATGGTTCGGATATCTCGCCCGGATCGTGCTGACCTTCATGTTCTGGTCCAGCGGCCTCGCCAAGCTGATCGATTTCAAGGCCGGCGTCGGCGAAATGGCGCATTTCGGGCTGGAGCCCGGCTGGCTGTTCAACATAGCCACCATCATCCTCCAGATCGGCGCATCGCTGCTGATCGTGTTCAATCGCTGGACATGGCTGGCGGCGGGAGCGCTTGCGGTGTTCACCGTTCTGACGATCCCGCTTGCCCATGCTTTCTGGACCATGGAAGAACCCTTCAAAACGATAGAGTTCCATGTCGTCATGGAGCACATCACGGTGATCGGCGCGCTGATGGTCGCCGCCTGCGCCTCTCCGCGCAAGCCCTGAAACCGGTTTTTGTGGAGTGGGTCCGAGACGCATATCCCGTTTCGCGCGGCAGGCTCTAAAGGGTGCCGCGATTTTTCAGATCAGCTCCCTGCGCTTTAAGTTCTTGTTTTTACGCATGTCGTTGCCCCGAAACCGGTTCCCACTTTCGGGCGGCAGGCTCTAATCGCACACCATCTGGATGCGGCCGCCCCGGTCTGTTGCGGGGCCGCAGGAAATCGGCTTTGCGGGCGCAGAAGCGGGTTGCGCCGCCCCGCCTGGCCGCCCAGGCGCGGTGCGCCGTGCCGGCCGGGTCCTGGCCGGTGGCCGATATTGCGGGGGAACAACCGAAACGAAGGTCGAGCCGCTTTGCACCGGCGGTATCTGGGTGCCTGACGGCCCGCGGTCCCAGATGCGCCTTGCATCGACCTGTTTCGGGATCACCACCGTGCCGTCGTCGGTGCGCGCGCAGCCGCTGCCCGCAAGCAGGCTTGCGGACAAGAAAAGCATCGAAAATCGCGTCAGCCTGGCCATATTGTAAATTCCGATAGCGCGCCATGCCGCAGATGGCAATGCCGTCCTGAAGGAGCTTCAGTACGAGAGCCTTTACGCAGATAAGAACATGTCGCCCGAAAGTGGCAATCGGTTTCGGGGCAACGACATGCGTCAAGACAGGACTTTAAAGCGCAGGGAGCGAATCTGAAAGATCGCTTCGGGATACAAGTTGCATCCGGCCTGCTTGCCTTATGGTAAACGTGTGGTTAGCCTTGCCATTCAGCACTTCGCCGGGGCGGAAGCGGAGTGCCCGGCGGGGGATCAGGGCTGGGTTCATATGAGGAATGCGCAGGAGCCGATCCGGCAGCGTGGCGATGATGCGACCGCGCGCGTTTCATGCGACGGCGCGGTCGAAGCCGGCCCGGTCGACACGGATGATTTCGACGCGGATCCGAAGTGGCGCTGGGAAACGGGTCCGGACCTGCGTTTCACACGACTGTCCGGCAATTATGCGGAAGCGACCGGCCTCGCACCGGAAACGGCGATTGGCCGTCTTTATTCGGACTTCATGGATCAGTCCCGGCAAGGCAGGCAGAGCGGGCTCGTTCATTTGCATGATTTGCAGAACCGCAAGCCGTTTCACGATTTCGTCTATGAGCTGAAGGAGGGGACCGCGCGATGCCGCTGGATTTCCGCCAGCGGCCAGCCGTGTTTCGATGCCGATGGCCGCTTCACCGGCTATCGGGGCACTGCACGCAACATAACGGCGATCGCCGGACAGCTGCGCGATCTGGTTGCCGCGCCCGCCCCGGCCGCGCGCAGAACCTGGGTGAACAGGAGACCGGCCGGGCCCGCGCCCAGGACCACCGCCGTCTCGCCGGGATGGAGGGCCACCTTCTGCGTTCCGTTCACCACGCAGGAGAGGATC
>JAZIHP010000118.1:0-9865 GCA_036678505.1 Alphaproteobacteria bacterium | reverse complement strand
GCGCAGCGGGGTTGCGTGGGGCAGTTCGCGCGGCAGGTCTTCGGCCGCCACCACGTCCGCGTCCAGCTCGCGGGCGAAGCGGTGGCCCCAATAGGTCGCGGCCTGAATGGTGGACGGCGCATAGACGTCGCCGATGCGGCGCAGCGTCGAAATGCCGGCTTCCTCCAGCTTTTCAGGCGTTGCGGCCAGTTCCTCGTAAAGCCCTTCGCGCGGCAGGCGCGCGGTGACCGTCACGATGCCGCCGGCCTTCAGCTTGCGCGTGGTGCCGGGCAGGGCGTCGAGGATTTCCACCTCGCCATCGGCAAAGCCGGTGACGGTTGCCGAGGTGATGACGGCGATGCCCTGACGCGCCAGGCGCTTGGCGATGTGGCCCTGCTCCAGCGTGTTCACGGTCCAGGCGGAGGGAATGTTGGCGGGCGTCACCAGCGTCACCTCCAGCCCCCATGAGCGGCACAGTTCGGCCAGCACGCCGCCCATATAGTAGTGGTCGTCGTCGAAGACCACGACCGGACCTTGCGGACGCTTGCCGTCCATCAGATCGTCGGGCGAGAACACGCGCGGATCGTCGAAGCCCGCGATGGGCGCGCCATGGTCGCGGCCAACGCCGTCGCGACGCCAGTCGGCGCCGGTGGCGATGGCGACATGGCCGGCGCCGAAGGCCAGCACGTCTTCGGCGGTCAGCGGGCTGTCGCGGTAGATATGCACATTGGGCATGACGGAAAGCTGGGTGACGCGCCAGTCGCGCACGCGGCCCCATTCGGAAAGGCCGGGCAGGCGCGCCTCGCGGCTTACCCGCCCGCCAAGCGCGGTTCCGGCTTCGGCCAGATGCACCTCATAGCCGCGACGGCCGGCGGCAAGGGCGGCTTCAAGGCCGGCGGGGCCCGCGCCCACGACCAGCACGGTGCGGTCCGATCCCTTCGGCGCGATGCGCTCCGGGTGCCAGCCGCGCCGCCATTCCTCGCCCATGGTCGGGTTCTGGGTGCAGCGCAGATTGGTGTTGGTGTAGTCCGACGACACGCACATGTTGCAGCCGATGCATTCGCGGATTTCGTCGAGACGGCCTTCCTCGATCTTCTTCGGCAGGAAGGGGTCGGCAATGGAGGGGCGCGCCGCGCCGATGAAATCGAGCACGCCGGACTTCACCAGGCTGACCATGCGGTCAGGCGAGGTGTAGCGGCCGACGCCGACCACCGGCCTGGTGGTGACCGTCTTCACCCAGCGGGTGAAATCTTCCTGATAGCCTTCCTTCTGGAAGCGCGAGGTGGCGCTGTCATTGGACCATGTCGAGACATTGACGTCCCACAGGTCCGGCAGTTCGGCCAGCCGCTCGACCACGTCGCGGCCTTCGCCGCCGCTGGTGATGCCGTCGGCGCCGATCATCTCGTCCACGGCGAAGCGCAGCGCCACCGCGCAACGGTCGCCGACCGCTTCCCTGGTGTCTTCCAGAACTTCGCGCAGCAGGCGCACGCGATTTTCGAAATTGCCGCCATATTCGTCGATGCGGTCGTTCTTGCGCGCTTGCAGGAAGTGCATGGGCAGGCTGAGATCATGCGAGGCATAGACATAGATCACGTCGAAATCGGCCTTCTTGGCGCGCAGCGCCGCCTCGCGGTGCCAGCGGCGGAAATCGGCGATGTCGGATTTGTCCATGCGCCGCGCCTGCACCGGCGCGTAATAGATGATGGGCCGGTGCGACGGCGCCAGCGGCATCTCGCGCGACATCCAGTTGGCCGAGGACGCGCCGTGGTGCATGATCTCGACGGCGGCCAGCGAGTTATGGGCATGAACCGCCTGAGCCATCAGCGCCAGCGCCGGAACGTCGGCATCCGACCACAGGCGGCCCTCATGAAAAGGCGCACAATCGCCGGTCGGATGAATTTCCACCTCTTCCGTGCTGACCACGGCCCAGCCGCCTTCGGCCTTGACGCCGCGCAGTTCCGCCAGCGCCTGCGGCTGCGCCCAGCCCATGCCGTTGCAGTGCGGCACCTGATAGAAGCGGTTGCGGGCGGTGACCGGCCCGATGCGGACCGGTTCGAACAGGATATCGTAACGGGGATCGCGCGCCATTTGACTGCCTTGTATCAGACTGGGTTTCAGTTCATTGCCGCAAGCGCGGCGTCGACGGCCTCGCCGAGGCGCGAGACGATTTCTTCGATGTCGGCGGGGGTGACGATGTAGGGCGGGGCCAGCAATATATGGTCGCCCGCGCGGCCATCGACGCAGCCGGAACCCGGATAGACCATCAGCCCGCGCGCAAAGGCTTCGGCCTTGACGCGCTGGCTGAGCTTCAGGGCCGGATCGAACGGCGATTTCTCCGTCCGGTCGCGCACCAGCTCGATGGCCTGAATGAGGCCGCGCCCGCGAATGTCGCCGACATTGTGATTGTTGCCGAAACGGCCGTTGAGGGCGCGGTTCAGGTCTTCGCCGCGGGCGCGCACATTGGCCAGAAGCCCGTCGCGGAGGATCACCTCCTGCACCGCCAGCGCGGCGGCGCATGCAACCGGATGCGCGGAATAGGTCAGGCCGTGCTGGAACACGCCCGAGCCGTTATAGAAGCCCTCATAGATCCTGTCGGAGCAGATGACGGCGGCGATTGCCTGATAGCCCCCGCCCAGCCCCTTGGCGAGCGTGACGATGTCGGCGGCGACATCTTCGGCATGGGCGGCGAGGAAGGTGCCGGTGCGCCCGGTGCCGCACATCACCTCGTCGAGGATGAGCAGAACGCCGTAACGGTCGCAGATTTCGCGGATGCGCTTCAGATAGCCGGGCGCGGGGGCCACGGCGCCGGTGGTCGCGCCGACGACGGTTTCGGCGATGAAGGCCATCACCGTTTCGGGGCCAAGCTCGACGATCTGCTTTTCAAGGGCCGCAGCGGCGCGCTCGCCGTAGGCTTCCGGCGTTTCGCCGGGTTCGGCGTGACGGTAGAAGAAACAGGGCTCGATGAAGGAAGCATCGCTCAGCAGCGGCGCATAGGGCTCGCGCCGCCAGCGGTTGCCGCTCACCGACAGCGCGCCCAGCGTGTTGCCGTGGTAGCTGAAATGGCGGGAGATGACTTTCGTGCGCCGCGGCTGGCCGCTTTCCAGCCAGAACTGGCGCGCCATCTTGAGCGCCGTCTCGGTCGCTTCCGAACCGCTGTCGACGAAATAGACGTGGTTGAGGTCGCCGCCGCAATTTTCGGCCACCCGCGCGGCCAGCTTCTCAGCCGCTTCGCAGGTGAAGAAGGAGGTGTGGATATAGGCCGCCTGCCTTGCCTGCGCGGCCATGGCTTCCAGAACCGCCGGGTGGCCATGGCCGAGGCAGGAAACGGCAGCGCCGCCGCAGGCGTCGATATAGCTCTTGCCCTCAGCATCCCTGAGCGTGATGCCGTCGCCACCCGCCACATAGGGCAGGGCGGATTTCAGGGCGCGGTGAAAGACATGCGTGGTCATGTGTTATTTCCGGTGGTGGGAGGACTTGATTTCGATGCGTGGCCGGGAGCGGGGCGGGAAACAGGGCCGGAGCTGCGGGCGTTGGCCGCCACATAGGTGTCGGCGGCGTAGAGGCTTTCCTCCACGCGCGTCAGATGCTGCGTCGCCTTCACGCCCAGATGGCGCATCATGCCGGCGGTCAGCGATTCGACCAGCGCCGTGGCCGCGGCGATGGTGGGGAAGAAGGACGGGCTTGCCGTCTCGAACAGCAGAACATGCTCGGCCACGTCGGTCAGCGGCGTGACGCGGCTGTCGGCCAGCGAGATCAGCTTCGCGCCGGAGCGCTTCACGGCACCCGCCACCAGCAGCGAGCCGCGCGAATAGGGGCTGAAATTGATCGACAGCACCGCGTCCTTTTCATTGAGCGTGGCAAGCTCGGTCACCAGAGAGGAGCCCGACGCCTCGCTCAGATGCACCCCGTCGCGGAACAGCCGCGAAATGTAGGTGAAGGTCAGCCCCGGCGCGCGGCAGGACAGGAAGGCGGCGACGTAGATGCGCGGCGCTTCGGCCAGCCGGCGCACCGCTGCATCGAATGTGGCCGCGTCGTTGATGAGGCCAAGGCGCGTCGTGTCCGCCGCAAGCGTGGCGGCCATGCGGCCGAGCAGGCTTTCCTCTTCCGCGCCCTCGACCAGCGCCGAGGCGCCGCGTGCGTAAAGCCCCGGCGAGCCGCGGTAGGCGGCGACATAGATTTCGCGCAGCGACGACCAGTCCGGAAAGCCCAGCGCCCGGGCAAGGCGCACCAGCGTCGCCGGGGCCACGCCGATCGACAGGGCGATTTCGCGCATCGAGGATGTCGCCACCACATCGGGACGATCGAGAATGAAGCGCGCGCCGGCGGCAAGCTGTGCCGGCATGGCCGGTATCTGCTCGTGGATGGCCGCGGTCAGTTCGTCCATCGACATGGCCGCCGGCTGGTCGCGCTCATCGTTGTCTTTTGCCATTTCCTGCCTGCTCCTCGTCATGATGCGCCGGGGAGATGGCGCGACAGGTGTCTTTCCAGCCGGCCGAACAGACGCGCCATGATGGCCACGACGACGAGATAGATCCCCGCGATGGCGATATAGGCCGTGACGTCGTATGTGCGGGAAAAGATCCTGTTGCCCACTCCCATCAGATCGAGCAGGGTAACGGTGGAGGCGATGGCGGTCGCCTTGAAAGTGAAGATCACCTCGTTGAACAGGGAAGGCAGGGCCTGCCGGAACGCCAGCGGCAGAACGATGCGGCGCTGGATCAGCCAGTAGCCCATGCCCTGCGCCAATGCGGCTTCCCGCAAGCCGCGCGGCACCGACTGCAATCCGCCCCGCAGGTCCTCGGCCATATAGGCGGCATTGTTGAGGGTGAAGGCGACCAGCACCAGCAGGAACGGCGATGACAAAAGCGGCCACCACATGCTTTGCCTGAGCGCGCCGACATTGCCGCCATAAAGCTCCAGCATCGCCGCCGGCAGGCCAAAATAAACGAGAAAGACCTGCACGTAGAGCGGCGAACCGCGAAACACCACCGAAAACGCCTGCGCGGGCCAGCGCAGCCATTTGTTGTCGCACGCGCAGGCGAGCGAGACGGGCAGGGCGGCCAGGAAGCCGAGGCCGCAGGAGGCGGCGACCAGTGCGAGCGCCAGCCACAAGCCGCTGAGAAGCTCGCGCCAGTGGTCGCCATACATGCCGGCAAGGGTGGAGAAGAATGCCATGCCGTTGCCCCCTATGCCGCCAGGCCGCGCCGCGAACGGCGTTCCATGGCCTGAAGGCCGGCGGCGGACACAACCGAGATGACGACATAGAGCAGGGCCGCCGCGCCGTAGAAAGTGAAGGGGTCCTTGGTCACGGAGGTCGCCATCTGCGCCTTGCGCATCAGTTCCTGAAGGCCGATCACCGCCACCAGCGACGTATCCTTCAAAAGCACCAGCCACAGATTGCCGAGACTGGGCAGGGACAGGCGCACGATCTGCGGAAAGCGGATGCGCCGCAGGATCAGCCACGGACCCATGCCGCTGGCCATGGCCGCTTCCACCTGGCCGGCGGGAATGCCGCGCCATGCGCCGCGGAACACTTCCGAGGAATAGGCCGAGAAGATCAGCGACAGGGCGATGACGCCGGCCGCGAACGGGCCGATCTCGACGCGCTGGCCGCTCAGCGCCATCAGCATCTGCGGCAGGCCGAAATAGACGATCAGGATGACGAGCAGTTCAGGCAGCGCCCGGAACAGATTGGCGAAGCCGAAGCCGGCGGCCCGCAGCAGGCGGCTGCCGGAAACCTTCGCCAGCATCGTTGCGAAGCCCAGCGCGCTGCCCAGCAGCGAGGCGCAGACGGCAAGCTGAATGGTCAGCCACGCGCCGGCAAGAAGCTGCGCGCCGAAACCCTGCAAATCCATCCGAAGCCTCCTTGCCCGATGTGTTCCTGCGGCCATGGCGATGCCCAGGCATTGCCATTTGCCGTCCTGACGCGGGAGAAACGGTCACGTAATGCGATGGAGGAGGCGGGAGGCGGCCGAGCCAGCGTGCCGGCCGCCTCCCGCTCCATTTTCCCTCTGGCCGGTCAGCGCAGCGGGAAGTCGAAATATTTCTGGCTGATGGTGGCGAAGGTGCCGTCTGCGACGATGGCATCGAGCGCCTTGTTGAGCTCTGCCAGCAACTCGCTGTCGCCCTTGCGCACGCCGATGCCGATGCCTTCGCCGAGCAGCGGATCGCTGATCGTCTCGCCGATCTGCACGAACTCGTCGCCGCCATGATCCTTCAGCCATGGGCTCAGCTCCGTCGCATCGCCGAAGGCGGCGTCGAGACGGCCATTTTTCAGGTCGAGAAACAGGTCGTCGGACGACACATAGGTCTGGATGGTGGCGACATCGGCGAATTTGGCGTCGACATAGATGGCGTTCACCGTCTCGCGCACCGCGCCCAGCATCTTGCCCTTCAGTCCCTCGGGGCTGAATTCCAGACCGGCGTCGGCGCGGCCGATCAGCATGCCCTTGGACAGATAGTAAGGCTCGGTGAAATCGATCTGCTGGCGGCGCGCCTCGGTGATGGTCATCGATGACATCAGCACGTCGAACTTGCCGCCCTGAAGGGCGGGGATGATGCCCTGCCAGTCCTGCGTGGTCCATTCGCAGGCGCGGTTCATCCTCTCGCAAAGCGCATTGCCAACGTCAATGTCGAAGCCGGCGACCTTGCCGTCGGCCTGAACGTAATTGAACGGCGCGTAGGCGCCTTCGGTGCCCATTCTCAGCACGTCCTGCGCCTGCGCGGCGCCGGCAATGAGGCTGGCCAGGGCCAGCACGATCAGTCTTTTCATGTTGCATTTCTCCCAAAAAAATTCTTTACGCGCAAACGCGGGCCAGAAACTGCGCCAGACGTTCCGAGCGCGGCGCTCCGAACAGGTCGGCCGGTGCGCCTTCCTCCTCCACAAGGCCCTGGCTGAAGAACAGAACCTTGCTGGAAACCTCGCGGGCGAAGGCCATTTCGTGGGTCACGACGATCATCGTGCGCCCTTCTTCGGCCAGCACGCGCATCACCCGCAGCACCTCGCCCACCAGTTCCGGATCGAGCGCCGAGGTCGGCTCGTCGAACAGGAGCAGTTCCGGGTCCACGCACAGCGTGCGGGCAATCGCCACGCGCTGCTGCTGTCCGCCGGAAAGCTGCGCGGGGTAGTGGGCGTGCTTGTCGGCAAGCCCGACCCGCTCCAGCAGCGCCATGCCCTTGTCCGCGGTTTCGGCGCGCGGGCGCTTCAGCACATGGATCGAGGCCTCGATGACGTTTTGCAGAACCGTCATGTGCGGCCACAGGTTGAAGTTCTGGAACACCATGCCGACGCGGGTGCGCATGCGCCGCAACTGGGCCTTGTCGGCAGGCTCGGCCCCGCGCGCCGTCTGCTTCAGCCGCACCGGCTCGCCAAACAGGCTGATCTCACCGGCAGAAGGCGTTTCCAGAAAATTGATGCAGCGCAGGAAGGTGCTCTTGCCGGAGCCCGACCCGCCGATGATGGCGACGACATCGCCCTTGGCAGCGGTCAGGCTGACGCCCTTGAGCACTTCGAGCTGGCTGTAGCTCTTGCGCAGGTCGCGGACGACCAGAGGTGTGGCGCAGGTCATCGCGGAATCAGGCGCTTGCCGGCTGGCCGAACACGGTCAGGCTCTGCTCGCGCATGAATTGCGGCAGATACCAGCGTCCGAGACCGCCCTTGCCGGTGGTGCCGGAACCCTTCCAGCCGCAGAATGTCTGGATGCCCGGCCATGCGCCGGTGGTCGCGCCGGTTGCCCGGTTGGCGTAGAGCACGCCGGCCTGAATGGTGTCGAGGAAGCTCTCCAGCGTGGCCCTGCTCCCGGTATAGATGCCGCTGGTCAGGCCGTAGGCGTCGCGATTGGCGTCGGCGATGGCCGCATCGAGCGAGGTGAATTCCTGCAACGACAGGAACGGCAGGAACAGTTCTTCGCGGTTGATGGCGTGGTCGGCATCGAGATCCGCCGCCAGCGTGGGCTCCACGAACAGGCCGCGCGCCATAAAACCTTCGGTCAGGCGCTTGCCGCCGGCCAGCAGCTTGCCGTCGCGGGCGGCCTCAGCCGCCGCCTTTTCAAAGCGCGCCACGGCTTTTTCGTTGATCACCGGCCCCATATAGACATCGGCCCGGCGCGGATCGCCAATGACGATGGCGGACATCTGCGCCAGCAGTTTTTCAACGAAAGCCCCGCGCACTTCGCTCGCCACATAGACCTTGGAAAGCGCGCTGCATTTCTGCCCCTGAAGGCCGAAGGCGGAGCGCATGACGCCGGCAGCGGCGACATCGAGATCGGCGTCGGCGGCCACGAAGGTCGAATTCTTGCCGCCCATCTCGGCCAGCACCGGCCTGGCGGCGCGCCCGGATGTGTAGCGGCGCAGCAATTCCATGCCAACGCCATTGGAGCCGGTGAAGGCGATGCCATCGACGCCAGGATGCTGCGCCAGCGCCTTGCCCACATCAGCGCCGCCATAGACGAGGTTGAAAGCGCCGGCGGGCAGGCCGGCCTGAAGGAAGCATTCGGCCAGCAGGCGACCGGTCAGCGCGCTCATTTCATTGGGCTTGAACACCACTGCGTTGCCGCCGAGAAGGGCTGCCGTGGACATGCCGATGGACAAAGCCACGGGGAAATTGAACGGCGCGATGACGGCGAACACGCCATAGGGCCGCAGGCGCGACCAGCTGCGTTCCTGCGGCAGGGCCTTGTTGCCTTCCGCCTCGTAGCCCTCGTTGCGCTCCAGTTCGCCGCTGTAATAGCGGATCAGGTCGATGGCTTCCTCGACCTCGCCGACGGCTTCCATGCGCGATTTGCCCACTTCGACCAGGCAGGCGGCGGAGATCGGATATTTGCGTTCTTCGACAATGTCGGCGGCGCGGCGCAGCCGTGCCACGCGCTCCCGCCAGGACAGCGCCGACCATTCCGCGGCGCCGGCGCGGGCCGCGGCAACCGCGCGCTCCACCGTGGCAGTGTCGCAGGCGGCGAAATGGCCAAGCACGATGTCGCCGTCGATCGGCGATGCGATGGAGAAGGTCGAAGCGCCCGCCACATCCTGCCCGCCGATGGAGGCGGCATGGCTGCGGCCGAGCGTTTTTGCGGCCAGATGTTCAAGTTCGGCATCGAGGCGGGCATGAACGCCCGAAAAATCCTCGCCCAGATTCGTGTAGGTAACGCGTGGCAATGACATCGATGCCCTCCTCCCTGCAATTTTCCGGCAGCCGGCCGTTGC
This sequence comes from Alphaproteobacteria bacterium, assembly GCA_036678505.1. GTDB lineage: Bacteria > Pseudomonadota > Alphaproteobacteria > Rhizobiales > Rhizobiaceae > Mesorhizobium. The sequence continues at coordinate 688 of JAZIHP010000118.1, read as the reverse complement.
CGGACGTGTGTGGAACAATTGTTTTTCTGGTAGCATTAGAAAAACAATTGTTCAATATCTGTTTTATGCGCCGCATTTGTTTCGGGGGAAAAGCAGGGCGGGGGCAGCGCCGGGCGACCGCAAGGGCTGGAAAAATCCCGGTGCAGGCGGACGGAGCGGCGAAAAACCCTCCATCCGCCATGCGCAAACGGCAAAAACCGTGTCTGTATCTGAATTCGGCGTTGCGGCCGGGTGGCGCTGACATTACCGTTGCGCGGAGGTTGCGGCCTGGCCGTTTTTCATATTTGCAATCCAGCAGGCCCATATTTGCAATCCCGCCGAGAAGGAGAACGCGGCATGAAGTTCGGCGCTGTTGCGCTTGCGCAGGCTGAAGGTTCGGTTCTGGCCCATTCCGTCGTGGTTGGCGGTCAGCGCCTGCGCAAGGCGCATGTTCTGACAGCCGGGGATATCGCGCTGTTTGCCGCCGACGGCATTGCCGAAGTCATCGTCGCCACTCTGGAACCCGGCGATGTGGGGGAAAACGAGGCCGCGGCGCATATAGCGCAGGCGCTCGGTTTCGATGGGGCGGTCGCAAAGCCGGCAGCCACCGGCCGCGTCAACATCTTCGCCTGTCACGATGGCCTGTTCACGGTGGACAAGGCGCTGATCGATGCGATCAATGCGGTCGATGCCGATGCCCCCATCGCAA